>JAJUGZ010000009.1 GCA_029265715.1 Bacteroidota bacterium | reverse complement strand
AATCGGCTGTCCGACAAATTTTATTTCCGTATTTTTACCCATGTTGTGATTTTTGTGTGCAAAACAAATCTACAACATGGGGCCAAACCTTCGGGGAGTAACCCCTATCTTTTAATTTTTTACTCGTTCAGTAGTGATAAAAAACAAATACCCCAACAAACAAAGCAAAAGTTTGGCAGCCCTTCTCCGCAAGCTTCGCTGCGAAACAAATATAATAACCCTGCTCCCACGTAGGGCACCCGAACGGAAGGACTGGCATAACCCAATGCCTACACGCATTGTCATCGTCAACACTGCACTTAAGCAGTTGAAATAGTCATGATTTGCAAACACCAACAGATAATGAAAATAATAACTGGATCATGGCTATTCCATCTGGCAACTTAAAAACAAATTATTTACAGATGAAAATAACATTGAACAAAAAGGTTTTGCCCTTGCCTGTCCGTGAAATTACGGATGGGATTTCCCTTCCAATCGCAGTAACTTTATTTTCATAAACTTAAAATCGCTATTTGGGGTTCACTTCAACTAAAAATTAGTCGGTTTTAATTTCAGACTTGAAGATCGTAATTCGGATAAAGTAATATTGAGCTTCGTCCAATAAACACAAAATCCGATTTGTTTTTAAGGCTACTTCCCGGGAAGCAGGTACGATACAAACTTTAAACGTTTTAATCTGCATTTGGATAATCGATAGCGAAGATACCTGTCCGGCTCGTACGACACACGTTGGACACATATCCATTCCGTCTATCTGCAACATGCAAAAACCCTAATTATTTAACCGATGAAAAAACTTTACTCTTCATTAAACAAATGGAATGGATTAAAGTATATCTTGTTCCTTATCCTACTGTTTTTTTGCGGATCGGAAACATTCGCACAAACTCTAGTACTTCCCGATGCAAACTCCTGCACGTCAAAAGACCTTGAATTGGTTGGAGCATCTTTACCTCCCAATCCGGGAGAGAATGAATGTACTTGTGGCGGAACACGAACGTTAATGTTGTCCATCAACAACAAGACCGGATCGTTAAGAACCAGCTTCGCATTATGGGGAATTTTAGAGAAATACGATAGTTACGGTAACTTAATTTCTTCTCAACCAATTTTTGCCTGTGCAGGCCCTATACCACAATCAGCAATAACCACACTGGCTTCGAGTACAACAATAACCTTTTCTTGCGGAGAATCCTTGATTATTAAAGATTTATTTTTAGCATGGACGACCTCGAACAAAAAAGAAACATGTGATGTATTGAAAGCAAATCCTTCTTTAATTGCACCCAAATGCGGCACCTTACCTCAAATACGCGTAGCTGCCGGAGTAGATGCCGAATTTGAAGTTAAAAATGCCACTTGTATAGCCAATGGTTCTATTAAAGTCTCACCATATGGTGGCATTGGTCCGTATACGGTAAAAATTGGCAATGAATCCCGAAATGTTTCTGCTGGTGAAACAACAACATTTAATTTGCCAGCTGGAGTTTATGTTATTACAATAACTGACAGTAGAAATTGCTCCGATACGAATACCAGGACGATTGATAATCCAGCAGAAGTCACAGCCAATGCAGGAGCAGATTTCACAAAGACCTGCACGTTAAATCCAAACGGCAAAGCGATTGGTACAGCACCCGAGGAAGGCTATACATATTCCTGGTCGCCAAGTACCGGGTTGAGCGCTGCCAATATCAGCAACCCAACCGCAAATCCGAACGAAACGACCACTTACACGGTTACCAAGACGGCTACAGCAACGGGCTGTTACGCTACCGACGAAGTGGTTGTCACGGTAAACAATGCTGCGGTAACAGCCAATGCAGGTGCGGATTTTACAAAGACCTGCACGTTAAATCCAAACGGCAAAGCAATTGGTACAGCACCCGAGGAAGGCTATACATATTCCTGGTCGCCAGCTGCCGGTTTGAGCGCTGCCAATATCAGCAACCCAATCGCAAACCCGAATGAGACGACCACTTACACGGTTACCAAAACATCTACAACAACGGGCTGTTACGCTACCGACGAAGTGGTTGTCACGGTAAACAATGCTGCGGTAACAGCCAATGCAGGTGCGGATTTTACAAAGACCTGCACGTTAAATCCAAACGGCAAAACAATTGGCACAGCACCAGAGGAAGGCTATACATATTCCTGGTCGCCAGCTGCCGGGTTGAGCGCTGCCAATATCAGCAATCCAACCGCAAATCCGGAAGTTACAACAACCTATACGGTTACCAAAACGAACATTGCCACGGGCTGTTCGGTACCGACGAAATAATTGTTACTGTAAGCAACAACATTCCGGATGCGCCTGTTATTTGTGTCGTACAGCCGTCGTTATGCGGGCCAAGCAGCGGAAGTATCACAATTCTTGCTCCCCTGGGTGCAGAATATGTTTATAGTATAGACAATGGCATTAACTGGCAATCAGAAACATTATTCGATGAATTAGCCGCTGGTTCTGTTTCAGGCATATTGGTAAAAAACATTAATACCGGATGTACATCAGGCGCTGCTGATTGCGATGATTCTGATTGTGATTATCAGGCACCACTTGCAAAAAGCGATGAAATTTTGAAATCAGCAACAATAAATGAAGAAACTGTAAAATCTGAAATTTCGGTTAAAGCCTATCCCAATCCGTTCAGTCAACAGGTAAAATTTGAAGTAACCATTCCCGAAGCCGGAAACGGAAGACTGGAATTGTTCAACATGAAAGGACAAAAAGTAAAAACCATTTACTTAGGTTATATGAATGCCGGCACCAGCAACTATGAAGTAAACGTACCAGAACAAAAATCGGCAACCCTGATTTATCTGTTCCAGATAGGAGGCAAACAGCTTTCCGGAAAATTAGTGCAGATTTACCAATAATCTTCAGCAAAATTACAAAAGGGCCGCCAGGGCCCTTTTCTTTTTAGATTAAACAATCAGCACAGCAGGGTTTTAACGATAACTTAAAACCCGAAGATGCCCGAGGCCAGCCGGTTTAGCTTACTTTTGAGCCGCAAACAAATTACCGCCCATGATCGAAAACATGTTGGTAGCCCTGGCTGTGCTGTTGCGCATCTTGTCAAACCCGCTGGGAAATGTGTTCCAGAAAAAGCTGACCCTGCAACACAACCACCCATTGCTGGTAAATTTTCTGACCTACCTCATCCTGGCCCTGCTCTGCTCTGCAAGCTTTTTGTTTACCGGCCCAACATTGCAAAGCCTGTCCCCGCAATTTTGGTCCTACTCGGTTTTGAGTGGAATGGCCGGCGCTTTGGGGAACGGCTTCCTGGTCAAAGCCCTTCAAAAAGGAGACCTCTCGGTACTGGGACCTGTCAATTCGTACAAATCGGTCATTGGTATTATCGTAGGTATCTTTTTGCTTCACGAAATTCCCAACATTTGGGGGATTCTTGGCATCGTCCTGATTATTTACGGAAGCTATTTTGTACTCGACACGACCGAAAGCCGTTTTAGCTGGGCACTTTTAAAGCGCAGCGAAATCCAGTTCCGCATCTGGGCCATGATCCTGACGGCCATCGAAGCCGTCTTCATCAAGAAAATAATCCTGGCTTCGTCGGCGACCATGGCTTTCTACAGCTGGTGCTGGTTCGGCGCATTTTTTTCGTTTTTTCTGCCCTTCATTTACCGCCTCGATCTGAAAAAGGAGCTCCGTAAAATCAGTTTACGCTCGGCCGATAAATATGCGTTGCTCATTGCATGCATCGGAACCATGCAATACACCACAAACTACGTTTTCGACCACATTCCGGTTGGATACGCCCTGTCGCTCTTCCAGCTCTCGATCATTGTGAGCGTCCTGCTGGGGCACCATATTTTCAACGAGCAGGACATTCGTAAAAAACTAATTGGTTCGGCCATCATGATTATTGGCTCGGTGGTAATTATCCTTTTAAAAAGGTAAACAAACTCCAGCCGATAGTTTCTCCCGATTGTCTCCAATCACCTTTCCTCCTGAAAATCGTATAAACCAATACGGTTTTGTAAGGCAAAACGATGGCCCTCTTTCGCTGCAACAGGTGGAACACATACCTGATAATACGCTACTTATCAGAAACAATCCAATCACTAATCCTGATTGCGTGTTTATCCTGTACCTCAACACGGCAGGATTCTGTTACCGAAAACAAAAACATCGATGTGATTATGAAAACAGCACAAAACGACGATAGCCTGCAATGGAAGAAAGAAGCTTTTCAAATGGCAAACCACCAGCTCATTCCACGAGGTATTCAGGATGCACGGGTATTGAGAGTCATGGGCAACACGCCCCGGCATCTTTTTGTTCCGGAAAAATTTATCGACTATGCTTACGAAGATGGTCCGCTCGGAATTGGCGAAGGACAAACCATTTCGCAACCATACATTGTTGCCCTGATGACTGAACTACTGGAACTGAAAGGACATGAAAAAGTACTGGAAATTGGCACCGGATCGGGTTACCAGGCTGCCATACTCTCACAACTGGTCGACACCTGTTACACCATCGAACTCATCGAATCGCTGGCCGACGAAGCCCATGCCCGGTTACACAGGCTCGGCTACCATAACGTGAAAGGGAAATGCGGCGATGGGTACAACGGATGGCCTGAACATGCGCCATTCGATTGCATTATTGTGACTGCCGCCCCGGAAGAAATTCCACAGGAGCTGGTCGACCAGCTAAAAATCGGCGGCATCATGGTGCTCCCGGTTGGCAGATATTACCAGCAATTGGTCCGGATAACAAAAAACGAACAGGGAATTGATTTGGAAACCATACTCCCGGTCCGCTTTGTGCCCATGGTGAAACCCAAATAACAAAATATCAGGTCAAGCAGGAAACAGACAGAAGGCAGAAGTTTTTTTAATGCTACACTCCCACCCGATTCACCGGGGTCCCGGCCTGAAATGCTTTGATATTTTCAACTGCAATATTCATCAGTCGCTGGCGGGCCTCACGGGTTGCCCAGGCAACATGGGGTGTAATGTAGCAATTTTGAGCTGTCAGCAACGGATTGCCGGGATGCGGCGGTTCGGTCGACAACACATCCAGACAAGCAGCTGCCAGCCGTCCTTCGTTCAACGCATCGGCCAGGTCGTGCTCCCGGATCAGTGCCCCGCGTCCGGTGTTGATCAGGATTGCCGTTGGTTTCATACGTGCCAGCAAATCCCGGTTCACAAATTCCCGGTTGGCGTCGGTCAGCGGGCAATTGATACTCAGCACATCGGCTTCGGCCATCACTTCTTCGAGCGATTTCTGCACCATACCTTCTGGTGTACCAGATACGACCGAGCGGTTATGGAAAATCACGTTCATCCCAAAAACCCGGGCGATAGCAGCCACTTTGCGGCCAATCTTCCCAAAACCAATAATTCCCATTGTTTTGCCGGCCAGTTCCATTTGTGGTGATACGAAGTAAGAAAAATCAAGACTGTTGGCCCAGTCGCCGTTACGGACCGATTGGGCATGCCGGTTCACCTGGTGGCAAACATTCAGCAGGTGGGCAAACGTGAGCTGCGCCACCGAATCGGTGCTGTACGCCGGAATATTGGTCACCACGATCTGGCGTTCGCGCGCGGCATCCAAATCAACCACATTGTAACCGGTAGCCAACACGCCAATGTACTTCAGTTTGGGCGACTGCTCCATGACGCTTCGACTGATAATAACTTTGTTGGTCAGGATAATATCGGCATCGGCCATGCGCGACAACGTTTCTTCGGCAGGCGTACGATCGTAAACCGTGCATTCGCCTAACCGGCTCATGTCTTTCCACGACAAATCGCCGGGATTCAGAGTGTACCCGTCAAGTACGACTATCTTCATCTGCATTTTTCTTTTGATTCCAAAGTTATAAAGATTCGCTTGTGCCGGAATAAGTTATTTTCAGACAATACAGCGAAACGATATCCGAAAACTGTAAGAAAGATATCTGATACGGAATTAATGTCGTTTCGTTAAGCCGCCTGTTAACCCCCGACGGGCAGTCGAAAAACGGGCAGTAGTTTTAACCCCCGACCGTGATTAAACCTCAAAAAAAACTAAACCTTATTCTACAGAACATTAGATAGCGAATAAAATACAGAATATGCAAAAAGGCTCTGTACTCTCGCCATTCAAAAGTCAAGATTAACGGATGATGATTTGCTTGCGATCGACCGCATAAGCCGAAAAATAGCCCAAAGCCCCACCACTGATGTTTGAAACGGGGTTGGCCGGAGCAGCCGATTGCGGCGCAATTCCTTCCAAAATGTTATCGAGCGTCGAAAAATATTTGTAAACCGCCTCATCAATTGCCATCAGCTCGACCATGACCGTATCGTTTTTCTGAAAAACCAGATAGCCTGAATCCAGCCCGATATCCTTGCCATTAAACAACTTATCGGAGAAAGTCACAATAGAATATGCACCGGTAACTACCTTCCCGTTTTTTAAATAGCGTATGCGATAAAAGTTCTCCTCGCCATCCGGGTCGTGTAGATACGTGGCAATGGAGTAACCACTGTCGATAATCCCCATCCCGTCGAGATAAGCCATTTGCAGGTCGAGAATCTCAGGCCTGCTACCCATATACGACGAGGCCTGGTAAGTTTTCCCATCGTACTCAACCACCAGCGAATACGTTTGTCCGCTACGACCTTTTATATTCGGACTGGTGTACACGCCGGGCGAATTTTCATCCAGCTGAGCCGAAAACCCTTTGCCGTTGATAATTCTTACACTGGCTCCTGAAACTGGGTTTGTTGTTCCGTCGCTGTAATAATCGGTAGTTTTCGAAATGCGGACAATTGCTCCCTGACCGTTTTCCTCAACAGTTCCTTCAATGACCAAAACCTGATCAACCGATTCAAGCTCAAGGTCCAGTACTTTTTCGCACGAGGTAAGAAACAGTACCCATGCCGCAAAAATCAGGATATATAAAAAGTTCCGGACCATCATCAATCAAAATTTAAATTTATAACTTACCGACGGAATAATTTTAAACAACGAAACCTGTACGGCCTCGGTTTCGCCAGGATTACCTTCTTTTTGCCTGAACGAGATATAATACGCATTCTCTCGGGCATAGGCATTATAAACCGAAAAATTCCAGCTCGATTCAAAGCGATCGGTTTTCTTCACGTTCCAGGTCAACCCCAAGTCTAACCGGTGGTAATCGGGCATCCGGCCCCCGTTTCGTTCGGTGTAATACGCGACCGACTGCCCGTCGATCTGATACTTCCCGCTTGGCAGTGTGACGGCATTTCCGGAGCTATAAACCCAAGTTGCCGAAATATCGACCTTTGGGCTTAAGGCATACATACCAACGAGGGAAAAATCATGACGCCGGTCCTGACGCGCGGGGAATGGCCGCCCTTCGTCGATATCGTCGAACTGACGCATGGTTTTTGACCAGGTATAGCCAGTCCAGCCTGTCAAACGCCCGTAATTTTTCCGGAAGAAAAACTCGGCTCCATACGCCCAGCCACGCCCAAAAACCAACTCAGCCTCAACCGTCGAATTATAAACCAGATCGGCTCCATTTTTATAATCGATCTGGTTTTGAAGCCATTTGTAATAAACCTCGGCCGACATTTCGTACCGGTTCTCTTTCATGTTCCGAAAGTATCCGGCCGACAATTGGTCGCAAAGTTGCGGCTTGACATTGTTGCTGCTAGGCAGCCACAAATCGGTTGGTGTAGACGAGATCGAATTCGACAACAGGTGCAAAAACTGGTAAACCCGGTTATACGAAGCTTTCAGCGAGCTTTCCTTTCCTAACAGATAATTGAACGAAAGCCGCGGTTCCGGACCGCCCTGTGTTTTTACCCAATGAAACGAATCGTAGGTAGTCGTGGTAAGCAGCTCTCCATTTTCGTCGAACTGATAAAAATCGCCGGGCCCCACATTCGCAAACAACGACAACCGGAGCCCATAGTACATTTTCAGCCGGTCGCACAAAGGCAGGCTTTGCGAAATATACAACGACGACTCAATCGCTTTGCGGTCTTTTAACTCCAAACTGTTGTAAACACTATTGGGGTTTGCTTTTATTTCGCCCGGAACAATGTTGTGAAAGATCAGGTTTAACCCGAATTTCAATGTTTTATTGGTCGCCTGGTATAATGCAAAATCCTGTTTCAGGTTAAAATCCCGGATAATCGAACGGATCTTCACATTGGTGTCCTCCATGATATTGATCTGATAGCTGTAATTGGAGTAAATCATCGACGTATTGGAAAAAAGCTTCTCCCCAAACGTATGGTTCCAGCGGACCGTTGCCGTTTTACTACCCCAGTCGAACCCAAAACGACCAGGCAGCAAAAAATCGTCGCGCCCCAGGTACCCCGATAGATACAAGCGGTTATGGGCATTTATCCGAAAATTCGTTTTCAGGTTCAGGTCATAAAAATACAAGTTGGTGGTGCGCAAGTCCTCGTCTCCCGAAAAATTCAAAAACAAGTCGGCATAGGTGCGACGCGCGCTGAACATAAATGAACTTTTTTCTTTTTTTATTGGCCCTTCAGCTGTTATATTCGACGAAATTAATCCCACATTGCCGGTCACGTGGGTATCGTTCATGTTTCCGTCTTTCATCCGGATATCGAGTACCGACGAGGCCCGTCCGCCATATTCGGCCGGAATCACACCCTTCATCAGCTCGGCATCGCGAATGGCTTCGGAATTAAAAACCGAAAAGAAACCCAGTAAATGCGACGTGTTATAAACCGTGGCTTCGTCCAGAATGACCAGATTTTGGTCGATACCACCACCACGCACGTAAAAACCCGTATTTCCATCGCCTGCCGATTTTATCCCGGGCATCATCTGGATTGTCTTAATCAAGTCGTGCTCGCCAAAAAATACCGGAATATTCTCAATCTGTTTCGGACTGATTTTCACAACACCCATATCGGTCGACGACACATTGTGGTCGCTCCGGTCACCTCTGACATCAATACGTTCGAGATTATACCCTGTTTCTGAAAGTGAGATATCAAACACCTGGTTATCATGTAACTGCAAGGTCAGATTTTTTATTTCGTACCCAATAAACCTGACCGTTAGTTGATAGATGCCGGCTGGAAGAGAAAAGGAATAAAAACCGTAGGCATTGGTCATGACAGGCATACTGATCCCTTCGATGGAAATAACCGCCCCCGCCAGGCTCTCGCCACTCGACGAATCGGTTACATTCCCGCTTACTGTGAGCAATTGCTGCGCACGGGCAAAAAAAGAAACAGCAACCAGAAAAAATATCGTTAAAAACCTTCCGGCCCCCATAGTCCTGCGATTATCCTGCTAAAATAGCTTTATTAAACAGAGTTCGGAAGTCCGGAACAGCTTTTAACGTTTAGTTGCAGCATATAATGCCAACAAACATTTTTTGCCCCTATTTCAGAAAGTCTTCCCGGACCGGATTGAAACTGTCAATCAGTCGGGCAGTCGGGGTCAGCACCTGAACGGTATGCTTCTTACCCGATGGCACGGCAAACATATCGCCGGGTTTCAGGTGATGCTCCGGCTCCCCTTCGCAAAAGAAAATAACTTCGCCTTCAGCTACATACGAAGTTTGTTCGTGTGGATGCGAATGAGGTGGTTCGGGCTCGCTCCACGGACCATCAGAAAAATCAACAACAACGGTCATCAGGTTCGACGTATGGATCAAGGTTCTTTTCAATCCAGGCCGTACAATGTGACCAGGTGTTTCATTTAATTTTACAACCGACATAATCAATTTGTTTTTCAGGTTTCTCTATTTTCCGGCGCCAGGTAAAATCAGTGTTAGCAAACAAATTCAATACCCAACACCGGAGGCTTATTTCACAATCTTTTGTTGCGAAAATAGTATATTTGTGCGCCGAATAAAATACAATCCGGATGTCGTTACAAATAGAAGAAAAAGACCTCGAAAAATTTATCATGGTTGGCGACCGGGTGCTGATCAAGCCTAAAAACCCGCTAAGCCAAACCCAGACCGGTTTATATTTACCCCCGTCGGTCCAGGAAAACGAGAAAATACACAGTGGATACATTGTTAAAGTAGGCCCGGGGTACCCGATTCCGGCCATGACCGATGTGGACGAACCTTGGAAAGAACAAAAAGACGAAGTCAAGTATGTTCCGCTTCAGGCCAAGGTAGGCGACTTAGCTGTGTACCTGCACAAAAGCGGCTGGGAGATTGAATTCAACAAGGAAAAATACGTCATTCTTCCTCACAGTTCAATCCTGATGATCATTCGCGACGAAGGCCTTTTTGAATAAACCATGGAAAAACTAAACGCCCAGGTCCTCGTACGCCCCAGCCTTCAGATACAAGGTTCGGGTGAGCCATTTTTTTGGATGCACGGTATGTTGTCGTCCATCGAAACCGACGCATACTTTTCGTTTTTCGATTTCAACACGGCAGCAGCTAACACCCGGTTAATCCGATTTGAATCGGCCGGACAAAATCCGGAAGGAAACTATACCTGGCCATCACTTTCAGAAGAACTGATTGAACTGGCCGATGAATTACAAATTGAAACATTCATTGCCGGAGGGACCTCCATGGGATCAGGCACAGCACTGATTACTGCGGTAAATCATCCGGAACGGGTAAAAGCGCTGGTTTTGGTCACACCTCCCCCCGCCTGGGAAATGCGTAGCGACCAAAAAGTGCAGTACATGCGCATTGCAAATAAGTTAACTGCCGAAAATTATCAGTCACTGTTGGGAAAGATCATGCGGATCAACCCGGACCCGCCGGCGTTTGTTGAAGAAGTACTGCCTGGTATTCAGGAAGAGATGATCAGACGAAGGCTTAATTTCCCGGTTGAATACATGCGCAGCATTTATCGCGATGCAGCCTTATCTGACATGCCCGACCGGGAAATCCTGAAAAAACTGAACGTGCCCACATTTATTCTTGGTGTGGCCGACGATCCGAACCATCCGGTTGCCATGGCCGAAGAACTTCACCGATTAATAAAAAACTCGGAATTGCACATCCTGAAAAATTATACTGACGTACTATGCCGAAAATCAATTTTTCAGAAATTCTTTGAAAAATTTTGCACAAAATAACAATTTATAAAAAAACAACACTATTTTATTTTAAAATTGTAAGCGCAAAATACTTCAACCAAATATTTTTCATATCTTGCACCCGAAAAATCAGACATTAATAAAATAGAACCAAGTTAGTTATGGAAAGAGTTTCAGACAGAGTAGCATGTTTATCCGAATCAGCCACCCTGGCTGTCGCGCAAAAAAGCCGCGAATTAAAAGAAAAAGGGATCGATGTGATCAGTTTAGGCGTTGGCGAACCTGATTTCAACACCCCCGACTTCATCAAAGAAGCTGCAAAAAAAGCGATCGACGATAACTACTCAACATATTCTCCGGTGCCGGGATATCCTCAGTTACTGAAAGCAATTGTTGACAAGCTTAAACGCGACAACGGACTGGAATACAATACCAACCAGATTATTGTATCAAACGGGGCCAAACACTCGATTGCCAATGTCCTGCAGGCATTAATAAACAAAGATGATGAAGTTATCATCCCGGCCCCTTACTGGGTTACTTACATCGAGTTGGTAAAACTGAACGAAGGCAAAAATGTCATCATTCCGACAACCGTTGACAGTAATTTCAAAATCACCCCGGCCCAGCTTGAAGCGGCAATCACACCCAAAACACGCGCTTTTCTGTTCAGCAGCCCAAGCAACCCAACCGGAAGCGTTTATACCAAAGAAGAACTAAAAGCATTTGCCGATGTATTGGTTAAATACCCCAATATCATCGTGATTTCTGACGAAATTTACGAACATATTATCTATGGCCGCAAACACGAAAGCATAGCCCAATTCCCGGAAATTAAAGACCGTGTGGTGGTGGTAAACGGGGTTTCGAAAGCATTTGCCATGACCGGGTACCGCATTGGTTACATTGCAGCCCCGCTCTGGCTGGCTAAAGCCTGCAACAAACTGCAAGGGCAGTACACATCAGGCCCCTGTTCCATTTCGCAGATTGCCTCGGTTGCAGCCTTAAATGCCCCGCTTGACACGGTTCACGCCATGGTTGAACAGTTCCACAAACGCCGCGACCTGGTTTTGGCCAAGTTGGCCGAGATCCCGGGTGTAAAAGTCAGCAAACCGGATGGTGCGTTCTACGTTTTCCCGGATATTTCTTCTTTCTTCGGAAAATCGGACGGCACAGTAACCATCAATAATGCAGATGACATGGGTTTGTTTATCCTGTCGAATGCTTATACCGGCGTTGTTTCGGGCGAAGCATTTGGCGCCCCGGAATGTATCCGCATCTCGTATGCCGCTTCGGAGGCCGACCTGATCAAATCGCTCGACCGCATTAAAAATGCGTTGGCAACTCTGAAATAATCATCCTGAAAAATATAAACTGAAAACCCGGCCTGCGAGTCGGGTTTTTTGTTTTCGAACCGGAATAAATCAATGGGTGGTATCAAACCGGACCTGCGAACCTTTTGATGTTTTTGCAACCCGTTCAATGTCGTACGGGCCCACCTGTACCGGCTTAACCGAAAACTCCGGAATATTGAACGAATACAGCGAGGACCGGTAAAAATCGGGGTCCTCCTGCGGCAACAAGAAGGGCTTATGAAACACGCCATCCCTGTCGCAATAAGCCAGATAAACATTCATATACAACCCATCCATCCGACGGCTGCCAAACCCAACCCACCTGCCGTTCGACGACCACGAATGATAACTCTCAACATCGCCGCTGTTAAGCATATCAACCCGGATCAGCGAAGAATCTTCGGTATCGTACTGATACAGGTCGGCATCTTTGTAATAGGCAGGAAAATTACCATGATCGGTTGCCGTTACCATAATATGCCTCCCATCCGGAGAAACCCGCGGCATTGTCACACTCTTTCCAAAACGCGCAGACGAGATCAACGTATCGACCGTTTGCCCCAATTGCCCGGTCCGACCGTCAAACGCAACAGCACACAAACTGTAGCGAACATCCCGATGCTCCTTCGGCATTGCTGTTGCTTTGGCAGTTACAAAGTACAAGGTCGTTCCATCGGGCGAAAAACAGGGAAATGCTTCAAACGCATCAGGCGAAAATATCAGGGGCGATGTTATAAACTCGTTCTTTGCAACATCATAAATAACCATATCCGACTCCATATCCAGAGCGTGTGCCCGCTCGTGCCCCGAGGCCGGGAACAATTGTCTGACCTTATCAATCGAGAATGCAATGTATTTGGCCGACGGATGCCAATACGGAAACCCTACCGCCGAAAAGGTATTTTGTGTTTTTGTATTCAGCTTTTCAATTTTCTTTCCCTGGATAATGATCGTTCCTGAATTATTCTCGCGCAAGTGCAACAACATGTTATCCGGATTGTTGGCAGCCATCGCGTGACAATTCATACAGGTATAGGGCATCAGGCGGCTATCGAGAACAACATCAACCGAAAAGTCAGACAAACAACGCTGATAAATTCCCATCATGTTCCAGGTTTGATATCCGGGAAAAATTAACCGGTAAACCAAGAAAGGATCGATCGGATCCGGAGCCACAAAATAGCTAAACGCCTTATACTTCAGCCATCGCTTATCCTGATTTAAAAAGACTGTCAGTGTAATGCTGTCGCCTTTGTTCTCGTCCAGAAATTTCGACCAATCTGCAACCGGAA
Source organism: Bacteroidota bacterium (assembly GCA_029265715.1). GTDB lineage: Bacteria > Bacteroidota > Bacteroidia > Bacteroidales > Prolixibacteraceae > Aquipluma. The sequence goes on along the minus strand of JAJUGZ010000009.1, from coordinate 51,695 downwards.
TTTTCACACTGTTCCCATCGAAACTGTATTCTAAAAGGTTTTCATTTTTCCCACGTACCGAAAGAAAAACCCGGTCGCATTCCTCATCGACCCGAAAATTGAGAGGAGCGATGTTAACCGGAACTGCGGCCCCAAAATCAGACGGGAAAACCTTCGGATAAACACCGGTTTCTTCTGCATTCTGCGGCCTTTCTGGCAAACAACCACCCAACGTCAATGCCAATAAAGTTGTCACAAAAAAAATTCTATTTCTCATCGTTTCCCGAAAAATGTACGTAATACCAATAGGTATTGCCAAAATCCGGTTTCATCAAACCGGCGTCTTTGTTTCCACCCTGATTGAAAAGCCCGGCATACCGTGTTAAACGCTGATGAACCTGATCGTCGACCGGATACTGCAACAGATCGGCAGGCATTTGTGGCAGCAACGTTTCGATGTAGGCCAGCGCTTCCTGAAAAACCAACGGAAACTGAGGATAATCCATGTTTCGGACCAATGGCAAAAATTCCAGAAATTCGTCCAGATCTTTTTTTAGCAAAGACGACGACACCCGGTACTCAAAAGCCAGACGGTTTGCCGGATCACTCCGGAGCAGGCAGGTCAGCGCCAGATCACGTTGGTCGAACTTAAAATAAAAATCGTCTTTAACCTGTCGCCTTCTCAAAACACCCCACTCCGGATGCGCATCCACCTTGTCATCCTGATTTAAATACTCCATCGCGGCATTTGCCCAGTGCCGGTAAAAAAGGGTCTTTTGCAAAAGGCGCAAAAACCTGGAGGCAACCTGATACTGCCCGGTTATCATGCAGGTTTCGGCATACCGCTTTACGGCGCGCACCGGCATCCTTCCATCCGGCGTCGACTCGATTGACTCCATTGCCAGCATCTGCGAAAAATTAATGAGCCCTAACCAATAATACGGTTCGTTCGCAATGATCGGCGCCATGCCCCGAACCTCGTAGGGAATAAAGAAATCAGACGGCTTCGGGTCGAATAAAAAAAGTTGCGAACTCAACTGCCCGGTCTGACCCAACGCGAGCATGAGCGCAACCCGGCTTTTTTGTCCCGAAGGCTGATTTTGACGGGCTTGCCTGATAATTTCATTCCAGTCTTTCCGATAAACCAGGTTGTCGTATTTCATCTCGGTTTCTTCATGCCAGTCCGGGAAAAAATAAAAACCATAACCGCAAAACCCGATTAACAAAATACTCAGCCCCACTTGGAGCGTCCAGCCAGACTTTTCTGATAATAAACCATCTATTATCCACTGTAAAAAAATCAGCATTGCAGGAGCGACAAACATCAGAACCAGGAATCCCGGGAATACCAGCCGAAACTGATAATACGCCGGAGAAAAGTAACATTGCAAAAACGTGTCGACCACCAGGAAACGATGAACAATTAACGGGATAAGCCCCCCGAAAAACAAGTACCCGGAAACTACCCAATACGCTTGCGAAGTGCGTTTCCCCGGGGTACGGAAAACCCGGACAAATTCAGAGGCTGCCGCTGAAGAAACAAACAACAGGTATGCCCCGCCCAGTAGCCAATAAAAAACCATGAGCATGATAAACCCGGCCAGGATCCGGGCTTTCGTGTTTTCAATCCGGATATACCAAACAACGCCAGCCAACGAAAGCGCCACCGACAAAGCTCCGGAAATCGTGTAGTAATCGTTAAATAACAGAAAACAATAGCCAATTGCCGGCAAAAACGACAATACATAAAAACGATTGGGAAAAAGTTTAGACAGTATAAACTGCATCAAAAAATAAAGCAGGAATAAAATGCTGCCGACTACCAGTGCCCCAACCCATGGAAAACAGAAAAACTGGATTAAAAACTCGCCCAGGTACATTGAAAATCCTCCCTGAAACGCCAAGTGTTCCTGAAGATAATCCAATCCCCAAAGAAACATCTGCATCTGTTCTTTCTGAACCAAATGATCAGGGTAAAATACGCCCCAGAACAACAGGCAAATAACAAAGAACAACACGCCTGTCAGCGTAATCAGTATTTTTGACCGGGTTTTAGCCATAGACCAGCTCATTTTCTGAATCCGACATTTTCGCCCGGGGTGGCCATCAGGCGCTCGATAGTCGACGTGTTCAAATCGACCGGAGCAGAGACAAATTCGGGGACATTGAACGAAAACAGCAACCGTTCATAATAATCAGGATCAGCTTGCGGCAGCAAGAATGGCTTCCCCGCTTTTCCGTTTTCATCCAGAAAAGCAATAAACGGACGCGTATATAACCCATCGATACGGCGGCTGCTAAAAACAAACCAACGCGAATTCGACGACCACGAATGATAGCTCTCGGTCTGATCACTGTTCGCTTCTGAAACCGGCCGGCATTCGCCAGTCCGGACATCGAGCAAATACAAATCGGCCTCTTTATGCCAGATGGAAAAATTCCCATAATCGATCAGGGTGAACATGATATATTTTCCATCGGGCGATGGGCGTGGGAAAGCCACGCTTTTCCCGATAGCCGTGGCATTAAACAAGGTATCGATTGTGTTGCCAATTGTTCCGGTTTCCGGATCAAACAAAACACGACAAAGATTGTACTTTACCTCTTTGTACTCTACCGGCATTTTTTTTGCTTTTGCGGCACAAAAGTAGAGCGACCGACCATCTGGCGAAAAAGTCGGTAACGTTTCAAACACGCTGTCCTGCATCAAAACGGGGCTCCCAATAGCTTCATTTTTCGCAATATCATAAACAATCACATCCGAAGCAGCATCACCCACTTCAACCCGTTCGCCTTTGGCTTCATGAAAAACCTGATGGGTATTATTAACCGAGTAGGCCATATATTTCCCGGAGGGATGCCAGAACGGATATACAAAATTTGAAATGGTCTGCTTGGTTTTTGTATTCAGCAGTTTTACGGTTCCGCTCGTTTTTAGGATTGTTCCGCCCTTTTGCCCGCGAATGTGCAGGCTCATATCGTCCGGATTGGCCAGCCGAAACGAATGGCAGTTTATGCAACTCCCGGGGATCAGCGTATTCTCGAGTATGGGCGTTTGTGTAAACGACGACATGTCCCGCTGGTAAATCCCCATCTTGCTGTACACTTCGTACCCGGGCGCAATCAGACGATAAACAAGTCCGTAATCAATCGGAACATCGCTGACATGAACAGCAAACGGAGCAAACTGAACCCACCCGTCTGCCTGTTTAACCGACACCGTAATCCGGAGACTGTCTCCTTTCGACTCATTGAGCAGCCGGGCCCATTTCACCGGATCAATGTGTACAAAATCCTTATCCTGAACATGTATAATCTGATTGTTTTTCCCTTCAAGCAGCGCATCTATGGCCTGATATTCTCCCTGAACTTTAAAATTTAGAGGGGCAATGGTTGCCGGAACAGTAACGCCAACATAATCAGGAAACAGAACGGGTTTTTCTTTTCTAACCGTTTTGGGAACGACCGTTTCATTGCATGCTACCATTGAAAGAAGTGCAATCGACAAAAGATATAAAACTGCTTTCCTCATCGTTTTCAATTTCTAAAATGTAAATAATACCAATACGTATCAGCAAACTGATCGCGCAGGGCCGGTTCGGCATTCATTTGACCGGTATAGATTCGCTGATATTGCCGGACACGGTTTTTCACTCCATTGCCAATCGCATAAGGGATAGTCTGGATTGGATCGGGATGTGTCAGTCCCCAAACATAAATTAAAGCCTCCTGGTAACTTTTGGGGATAGCCTTGTAATTGAGCGATTTTCCCAAAGGGAAATACTCGACAAAATGTTGTAAATCCTTCGAAAGCAGGCAATATGCCATGAGATATTCAAATGCCATCCGGTTCTCCGGATTTTGGCGAAAAAGAATTCCCAGCATCATATCTTTTTCTTTCTCACTGAAAAGGAAATCTTCACGGGTCCGGCACTTACGAAGCCAGCCCCACTCGGGATGCTGATCGATCAGCTTTTCATCGTTGATTGTTTGCAGTGCTTTGGTTGCCCACTCCCGGTAATAAAAAGTTTGTTGAAGCAGGTGCAGATATTTAGTTGCCACAGCGTAATCGCCGTTAATAATATTCGTCTCGGCCAACCGCATCACCGAACGGGCGCTTTTCTGATAATCAGGCAAGGCTTCCATTGCCTCGAAAGCCAGTCGTTGTGCCGTATTGACAAATCCCAGGTGATAATACACTTCGCCGGCAATCATCGGGATGGTATAATCGCGTACAAAATCGGGAATCAGACCACCTACGCCGTTCTGATAATAGGCAAACATCCGCTCGCCCAGCAAATCCATTTTAGCCAGTGCGAGGTTTAAACAGGTAACCGAAAGCGGAGTAGATGGCTTCTTTTTTTCAGCCATCGCAATCACCCGGTCCCATTTGCGCATCCTGACGTTGAAATCGTAGGCCATCACCTCTTCTTTTGCCATATCTGCCGAGTTTCTAATTAGCATCAGCCCACCACCAGCAACAACAGCCAGTTGAAAAACAATGAGGAATACAGCTTTGCCCGATCGTAATTTTGCCGACAACCAACGAAGCAAATAGGGAAGACTGGCAATCAACAGCCCGATAATCCCGATTGCAACCGGTACATTCACAGGAAACCGATAATAATTGACACCGATACACAACCGAGACAACGGATATTGCTGAATGATCCGTTTGGCCAGCAGGGGCAGAACAACCACCAATAAAAGTGCGGCAACTCCCAGCGTCAACAACTGACCTGTTTTCAGTTGTCGAAAAATTAATTCATAACCAATTACAAAAAGTGCGAGCAATACAAAAGCGCCACCAATCAACCAATACAGAACGGGCAAACTGATCAGGAGAAAAACCATTCTTTCCCACCCCGTTCTGAACTGTATGCAAAGCAAAATAAATACGCCCAGGATCAGCATAGCAATAACACCGCCCAGCAGATAGTTTTCGTCGCATAACAAGCTCCAGAAAAGAACCGACGGAACAAACGTGAATGGCAAAAAAACGGGTTTGGCCCCCAGCTTGCGCGAAACCTGCCAGACCATAACCTGCAAGAGGGTAAGCAGGACGGCAATCAACAAAGCGCCAACCCACGAATAGAAATAAAACTGGGTCAGAAAATTACCCAGGTAATCGCTGAGGCCTCCAGGCTTCACGAAATACGAGGAAACGTAATCGGCAGAAAAAAGAAACAACTGGTATTGTTCCTGATAATTTAAGTGAAAGGGGTATAAAAAGGCAAAAAAGGCAAAAACCATCAGCCCGAATACCGCCGCCATCATTTTATCTATCGAAAATATCTTCATAAGAACAGGTTTTTCAAAAATTTCGGTCAACTAAAGTTCGTTCTTACCGAAAAGGTTCGGCTTCTTTTTGCTTGTAAATCCGTTCAACATCGCTGGCATCAAATGGCGCCGGCCCCGACGAAAGTTCGGGAATATTAAACGACTTCAGCATAAAATCATACATCTCCGGATCGCGCTGCGGCAACACAAAAGGCTTATGTGCCTTTCCCGAAGAGTCGATGTAACAAAAATAGGGTTTGCCATAGATCCCGTCATCCCGCTTACTTGCAAACACAAACCAGCGACTATTTGACGACCAGCTATGATACGAATCAGAGTTGGGCCCGTTGACAATCGGGAGGTTATCAATCGTTCTGGTTTCCAGGTTCATCAGTCGCAGATCGGCCTCCTGGTGCCAGATTGGAAAAGTTCCATAATCAGCAACCGTGTACAGTAAAAATTTTCCGTCCGGAGATGTTTTCAGATGACACGCCGAACCGTTCATTTCCAGGGCATTCCAAATCGTATCGACTGTCGTTCCTATTTCTTTCTTATCCGCATCGAAGGCAACCCGGCAAATATGATATTTCAACGACTTAATGCTGTCAGGCAATGGAACAGCCGGAGCTGAACAGAAGTAAATCCACTTCCCGTCAGCCGAAAAAACAGGAAATGTTTCCAGCGTCGTCGAATCACACAACAATGGCTGCAAAATAGCCCGGTTTTCGTCAAAATCGAGCACCACCAAATCCGAAGCCGTGTCGTACACCTCAAGCCGTTTGTTGCGATAAGCATGTAATTCCGGAATGATGATATTGGTCGAAAAAACGCCAAACCGACCCGATGGATGGAAATTCCCATAAACCGCGTTCGAAATCATTCCGTCAATTTTCGTATTGATCTTGCGCAACCTGCCGTTCCGGTTCAAGATGGTTCCTCCCTTCCCTCCCCGCAGGTGGAACATCGACAAAGCGCCATCCTGGTTGCCATGAATATGACAATTCATACAACAACCATCTGTGAGGTTATTATCGGCCAATGTGCGTTCGGCAAACGTTTCGATGTTTCGTTCAACAATCTGCAGTTTGTTCCAGACTTCATAGCCCGGCTCAATCAACCGATAACTCAGGAAAGGATCAATCTTATCGTTCGTCACATGCCAGTTAAACGGCTTGTATTGAACCCATTCGCCACACATTTTAGCTGTTACAACAACCGTCAGGTCGCCGCCTGAAACAGCATGCAACAGCGCTTTCCAATGTTTCTCCGGGATCTGAATTTTATAATCGCCAACAACCACAATCGAATCGTCCGCCCCTTTAATACAGACCCGTAACTGCTCTACCGAATCGCGCACCATGAAATTAAGCGGGGCAATATTCATCGGAATGGTTACATCCAGATAATCGGGATAAATTGAAGGGTATCCATCCCGTACCCGTACCTGCCCCGACTCTCTGCAGGCCGCCAGAAACAGGAAAACCACCGCCACGATATGAATTTTGATTCCGTTCATTTTCCCCTGATTTTAGCAAAATGAAAATAAAACCAGTACGTTTTTCCAAACCGTTCGGGCAGAGCCGAAAAATTTTCCGGTTTCCGGGCAACCAATTCTGTATAGCTGGCAAAATCATCCTGAATATTTGTCGGAATACCATAAGACCGGATTGTTTCCGGACCGGCATTTTGAGAAAACAACGTTACCAGCATAGCTTCGGCATAAACTTTAGGCACATGCTGCCGGTAAATCCCGCCGTACCGGTCAAACGAATTTTTAAACGAATCGAGATCTTTATTTAACAGGTAAAAGCACAATAAGTAATCCAGTGCAACCCGGTTGCGTGGGTTTTGCCCGACCAAGATGCGAAGCGAGGTTTCAAAATCGTTCGGGAAATAGATCGTATCACCCACCGGAATCTGTTCGCGTTTCATATTCAGCCAGACCACCGACGAATCAAGTGGGTTTATCCGGAGGTATTTTTCAGCCCATTTTTTATGAAACAAGGTTTTATCCAGCATCCGCAGGTATTTTCGGGCGGCAGCAGAATCAGCATTGACTAAATTGATTTCGGCCAACCTTCTGATCATCCGGGAACTGCGATTATGGGGCGAGAATGTATTTCCAAGCATAGCCGAATGTTGTGCCAGGTTCATATCTCCAACCAGAAAATACACTTCGTTGCTAAAAAGGATCGATTCCCAGCTCTCTTCCGGAGAAACTGGCAACATTAAACCATATAATCCGGGCTGGTAAAAGTCTAAAAGCTTCTCGGGCAACAAACCTTGTCGGGCCAACGCAATATTGGTAAAATACGAGGCAAAGCGGTTCTTGAGATTGTATCTTTGAGCAAGGTCCAGCACCTTATCGGGATTTCCAAAATAGGTTTCACTGTCCAACGCCAGTATTTTTTCCTGATCGAACCCGGCATTTAACCGTATACCTAGACCCATAAAAAATATAAACGCTGTCGGCAAAAACCAACCTGACAACTTAGGGAACTTATTGAAAAACGGTTTTAAAATTAATGCCGCCAGTAATGTAACAACCCAAACGGCCGGGAGCAATATACTTTGCGGTTCGACAGCCGGATAGATGAATGCTTGCCCGGTCGACAGCAAATAATACTTCCGGAGCACAATGGGGGCAGCAAAAACCAACGACGCAATTAAACCCCATTTGATGAACGAATATTTTTTATCTGAGATATCGTTAATGATGACCAACGCCGGAAAAACGAAAGCGGCGCTTCCCACCAGCCAATAACAGGTAAAACTAATCAGAGTCGCGAAAACAAATGAAAGAATGCGGTTCTTTACAGAAATCGATCCGACGCCAAGGCCCAGAACAAGAAGTAGTCCTGCCGAAACCGACAGGTCATGAAGCAAGCTCAGGTGCAGGACCCAATCGGTGCCAACCGGAAACAATGCCCAAACCCAGGCCGACGACAACTTCAATATTTTCTTGAAAATAACAGCAACCGAAATCCATTCGAGTGTCAATAAAAAGGATAGAACAAGCGGGCCTCCACCTTTCAAATAGAAAAATTGAGTAAGGAAATCGCCTATATACGCAGCAAGCCAGCCCGGTTTACTAAAATATGAAAGAAAATATCCGGAGGTATAAAGGAACAATTGCACCTGTTCTTTAAAAAAAAGATGGTATGGATAGGCCAGAAAGAAAAAAAGAAAACTTGACAAAGCCAGCCCAATCCCCGTAACCGCGATCCATCTGTTCTTGTATGCAGGCATCCTTTCGCGTTAAAAAGTACTACTTATTATTCAATTTTTTCTTTTGCTCTTCAGAAAACAAAGGCGACATCATTTGCCCGACCAGCTTCCCCACCACATTGTTTTTGTTGTTTAATGCTGTCTGAAAATTCATTTCGGTAAAAAGCCGGGCTAATGAATCGACCTGATGTTTTAACAACAATTTCGATTGTCCGTCGGCTTCAAGGTATTGTTTTCTACGGGTATAAAGAAGACTGTCAAACAAGATCTTATTTTCTTTCCAATGCTGAAGCGAATCGTTCTGTGCGGTTCCTTTGGCCACGCTGTTCGGCCCAATCTTCACCGTTATTGCGCCCGGTTCCTTTACAACCAGCAATTCCTGCAAGAAAAAACGCAAGACGGGTTTGGCTCGGATAATACAGATCTCGGTCGAATCGACTGCCACATCGAACTTAAATTGTCCATCGGCGATTACCGTTGAATCAACGCGGTCTTTACTTGAATTAATCAAAGGCACCAGGTAAATCATTTCCCCATCGAACGATTTATCCGAAAGAAACCCGTTAACAACAAACCGGTTGTCAGTGTTCCGACATGCCCCGGCCAACACAACTAACAGAAAAAATATAAGCTTCTTCATTCCCAAAATTTATCAAAAATTTTATTTAATCCTCCCCCAAAAAATCAGCCATTCCCCAACGTTAAAATCTCTGATTGATTTTGTTCTGCCATATATGAAACAAGAGGGCGGATCAAGCAACATCCGCCCTCTCAACCGAGACTTAACTGCTAATTAATTTGCCTTTCGAAACATCCAGAACCAGGCAGTGCTCCATGCTCCGGCATCGTCTCCGCCTTCGGGGAAAGCCAATACCAGTTTTGAATCGTTCAACTTCAGGATATGATAATCATAAACCGGGGCGTTACCGTTGTTGGGCTGCCGTCCGCAAAGTACGGTAACATTGGTGGTTTTCAGTTTAGCGCTCGACCAAACGGCTCCGTTCCCGTCCAGTTTTTTATACGATAAATCCAGCGCAACTTTGCCGGTCACGGTTTTCGAACCATCAGCCGACGATTTTGTCAGTTTCAATCCGTTCAAGTCAAAAATCATGTATCCGTCCGATCCATAGTCCGGATCATTCGAGTTCATTGAAGCTTTATCGTTGGTCCACCATCCGGGCGAAGTATTGCCCAAATAACCGCCATTTCCCCAAACAGCTCCGGCCGTTTCGTCCCAAACATATTTTTTGGAGGTAACGCCCTGCGTTGGGTCTCCGAACAAATACTTGTATTGCTCTGGCAAGGTAGACAAAGTATCGACCGTGATGCTGAGTGTTTTGGTGATCTTTGTACCATTCGGATTTAGTCCGGTAAATGTTACCGGGACAGAGCCGGTAGAAACCACCATCACCGTGTCGTAAGCACTGTTTGATGTTGCCGAACCACAAACCCAGGCAGACATAACCGGACTGTGGTTCTCGAGAATAATCATATTCCCGTTCTTTCCGTTCACCTTGATTGGGGTTGCAGCAATATCCAGCTGATCAGCAGCGATTGCCCCTCCAATAGAATCTCTTTCTTCAATCGGATCGCAGGCAACAATGCTTACTGCTAATATGAATAACGCATATATAATCGTTTTTTTCATCTGTATAAATTTTCAAAGTTGTTTTGTGCAATTTTCGTATCAAATTCTGTTTTTCAGAAATCGTTTCTCAATCCGGCAATTGTCGAAGAATAGCCATTTGTACATTTCCGGGTTGTATGGGCATTGTCTCTCGTGACTACTCCACATAACTTCTTTCTTTTAGTTAGCCTACCCGTTAATAAGCTATTTCCAGCCGGAATATTCAGCATCGTTGGTGCCCCATCCCGCGTTTTGTTTTAAAACGCCTTCCGAGAGAGATATCTGGTTCTCCGGAATTGGGAAGAACCCCTTCGTTGCATTGTAGCGGGCTTTATAACCTCCGCCAAACGACTTGGTTACCCCGGCAACCCCTTTAAAATAACAAGGTTGTCCAATTTGTTTTTCAAGCACATCGCCTGCAATGCCCCAGCGACGGATATCATTCCAACGCACACCTTCAAAGGCAAGCTCCCAGCGGCGTTCTTTCTGGATATTTTCCAGCGAATAAGCTTCATCGGGCAATCCGGCTCTTTTACGAACTTTATTCAGATAAGTGTTTGTTTCGGTCAATTCCGAATGCATCAGGTAAACATCGGCCAGGCGGATCAAGACCAAATCCTGTGTATTGTCGAGCTGGAAGTTTTCAGCAGTTCCATACATCGCTACACTATATGACGAATTGTAAGTACCATCGGCATTTTTAGAGGTAACCGGGCTGTATTTTTTCTGCCAGAAGTCAGTTTCCTGAACAAAGTCGACCCAGCCGCCTTTGGCATATCCGGGCAAATCGTTTGGCAAATCGATAATGGAAGCCTGACGGCGCATATCGTTTGGTTCGGCAGCTTTCCAGTCGGTCCAGAGTGTGGGGTTAACTGGACCAGCTCCCCAGCCCTGACCAAAGGGGAAGGTATTAGCATAAGCCTGACCACCTCGCAACCCAAAATGAAGCACGTACTGGTTTGAATAACCAATTGTGGTGCTCCAGCTTGGGAAATTAGAATACTTAATTGAGAACAATGTTTCCGGGTTCACCCCGCCATCGTCTTCAACCCATTTCAACCCTTTTCCTTTTGTGTAAGCATAGTCCTCTACAGTATACTTGTTGGTGTATGCCCAAAGATTACGGAAATCGGCAACCAGTTCGTGCCCGCTGTTTTTAATACAGTCTTCGAGCCAGGCCACAACTTCTGTTTTGGAAACCGAACCGCCTTCGGCTAACGGAAGTTCCGATTTTGAATAGAACCCGGTGTAGAACAAGAACACGCGGGCCATCAACGCTTCTGCTGCCCATTTGGTTGCATGTCCGGACTCAACATAGGTATAGGGTTTTGACGCCATCAATGAGATGGCATTTTTCAAGTCGGAAGCAATTTGCCCGTATAATTCGTCCGGTTCTGCTTTCGGGAGGTTAACCGGATCAGTCGTTACCACAAGCGGAACCTGGCCATAAAACGATGCCATTTCAAAATAGAAGAAAGCACGCATAAAATAGGCTTCCCCTTTCATCTGGTTTTTCTGCTCATCACTTTCATATCCAGAACAGTTATCGAGCGTTTCGAGAGCCATGTTAGCACGAAAGATACCTTTATAGCGGACCTTCCAGAATTCTTCCAGCATGTTTGATTGGTAGTTCATCAGCAAATCCAGCGCCTGCATCAGTTTATCATTTTCGCCACCTCCGCCAAAGCGATCGTCAGAAGCAAGTTCGGCCGCATAGAAATACGAGGTTTGAGGGCTTGCCGTACTGTAATTCAGGTTTGAATAAATACCAGTCAGCATTTGTTCTGCATCTTCAACCGTTTCCGGAAAGTTTGAAGTGTCCTTTTTCGTGTAGTTGCTCGTATCGAGGAAATCCTCACAGCTCATTAACAACAGCGATGCTGCGGCAACATATATATATATTATCTTCTTCATACTGAATTAAAATTTGAGATTAATACCAATCAGATAAGTTCTTGGACTTGGATAAAAACCTAAGTCAATGCCCGAAACCCAGCTTTCGCCGTAGCCATAGCCAATTTCAGGGTCCATCCCCGAATAACCGGTAAAGGTGTATAAGTTTTGGGCAGTCAGGTACAAACGGGCCTGGCCAAACGGTATTTTTGAGAATAACTTCTTAAAGTCGTATCCCAATGTGACGTTCTGAATTTTTACATAGTCGCCATCTTCAATATAGATATCCGAGATTTCCTGCCAGTTGGTGTTACTCCCTGACGTCAGGCGGGGCAATTTGTTCGAAGTTCCTTCGCCGTGCCAGCGTCCGAAAATATCTGTCGTATAGTTTTGAACTTTCGTGTCGGCAAACGAACGATATGATTTAGCGATCTGCTGGCCAAAAGCGCCAGTGGTAGTCACACTGAAATCGAACCCTTTATAGCCCAAATTGAAACTTAAGCCCATGGTCATATCCGGATGCGGGTTCCCGATCTCGCATTTATCATCTTCTGTAATCCGCCCGTCACCGCTGGTGTCAACAAAAATTAAATCGCCAGGCTGCGGATTTGATTGCAAAATGGCTTCTGTAGACTGGATTTGTTCGGCATTCTGGAACACACCGGCTGTTTTATAGCCCCAGAAGTAACCAATGGGTTTTCCAACTTCGGCGCGGTACATTTCGGTTGTACCCTGGCTTAATACATTTGTTTGTCCATGAATGATCCCTTCGCCGTTGGCAATCCGGGTTACTTTGTTTTTATTGGCGGCCAGGTTCAGGGTTGCTCCATAGGTAAACTCGCCTACTTTATCGTTCCAGTTCAACGCGATTTCAAAACCTTTATTCTCCACATCACCACCGTTAATATACGGGGCATCTGTTCCGTACGAAGCCAATGTCGGAGCTACGACCAACCAATCTTTAGTCGTCTTTTTATACCAGTCGAATGATAAGCCCAGACGGGAATCCAGGAAGCGCGAATCGAACCCCAGGTCAAGCTGTTCGGATGTTTCCCAGGTAATATCTTTATTGGGAAGAATATCGGCATAGGCCCCTGTCGATTGAGAATCTTTCACGTTGCCAAACGAATAAGCAGCTGTTTCATCGAACGACACGGTAGCCAAATATTGGAAGTTTGAAATAGAAGCATTCCCATTTTGTCCCCAGCTCCCCCTGATCTTCAAGAAGTTGATCCAATTGCGAGAGCTTTGCATGAACGATTCGTTTGAAATAACCCACCCGGCCGATATCGACGGAAAATATCCCCAACGATGGCCACGGGCAAAGTTCGAAGAACCATCGGCACGCATAACTGCCGACAACATGTAAGTTTCTTTATAATCGTAATTGACACGGCTGAAGAATGAAGCAATTCCGCCTTCGCCCCAGGGGCTGCCATACAATGTTGTCACGCCTGATGTCAGGTTTTGGGTATTGTCAATCCAGGCATGGGCAAAATCGTCAAACAGCGAATATCCGTTTGTAACATTCAGGCTCTCGCCCATTCCCCATTTTTCCAACGACTGCCCGATCAATGCATTGAACGAATGCTGGCCTTTGTTGAACGAGTAAGCAATGGTATTTTCCCAGGTCCAGTTATGGCCGGAGCTCAATGATTGATTGACCTTATCAATGGTATTAATCGTTGATTCAGAAAGTTCGTAGGTCGGGGTATAAGAACGATAGCTGCTGGCACTCATCCGATAGCCGAAACTGCTTTTCATGATCAATCCCTTGACTGGTTGTATTTCCAGATAAACATTCGAGTTCAACGCATAGTTCTTGGATAAATTCTGTCCACGGCTGTAAACCATGCTGGCAATCGGGTTGGCCATGCTCGGGCTTAACTGGCTCAATCCGGATGAGGTATTGTCATTTTTGTCCCAATATTCGCCCGATTCGTTATAGACCGGCATTAACGGACAACCAACCAGCATGTTGTGGATATCGTTCCAGTAAATATTGCCAATCCCGATCCCTTTTTTCTCGCTGTAGTTAAAATTCAGGTTTTCACCTAATTTAATAATGTCGAGCCCGTTGTTTTTAAGAATGACATGGTCTGAATTTATACGGGCAGTATAACGCTTATAATTTGGTTCGACCGGACTCCCATAAATACCTTCCTGATCGGCATAAGAAAAACCGATTGAAAACTTAGATGCATCGCTACCGCCCAACATATTGATTGCATGGTTTTGTGTAGCTGCATTTTTATTTCTGATTTCATCCAGCCAGTTTGTGCCCTTCCATCCATTTTGTACTTTGGAATAAAGCCCGGGGATCATCGTTGCCCAATCGTATGGGTCCAAGCCTTCGTTGAAATTGATTTCATCCAAAATCGTCATGTATTCTTTTGCATTCAGGAGCGGCGGAACTTTATACGGATTCTGAATACCATAGTACCCATCGTAAGTAACTTGCATTTTCCCTGATTTACCTTGCTTGGTTGTTACAAGGATAACACCATTGGCAGCGCGGGCGCCATAAATTGCAGCCGAAGCAGCGTCTTTCAACACATCGACCGACTCGATATCAGAAGGGTTAAGCGCATTGATGTCCCCTCCGGCAACGCCGTCGATAACATACAGCGGCGATGAAGAACCAACGGTTCCCAACCCACGCACAGTCACCTTAAATCCTTCGCCAGGCATACCAGAACTTTGTGTAATGTTCACTCCGGGGGTCTGGCTTTGCAAAGCGCTTAACGGACTTACCGTACTCAATTTTTGCAGATCTTCGCCATTTACCTGAATAGTTGCGCCAGTGGTAAGTTTTTTCTTCTGGACACCATACCCAATAGCTACAACTTCTTCAATCCCGATGGTTTCTTCCCTCAGTTCGACATTAATAACCTCTTTGCCGTCAACCTGCACTTCTTTTGTTTCCATACCGACAAAAGAAAATACGATTGTCGCATCAGCCGGAACATTGCTTAACGCATAGGTTCCGTCGGCATTGGTAATTGTACCATTGGAGGTGCCTTTTACAAAAACGGTCACTCCGGGCAGAGCCTCGCCCTGACTTCCGGTAACTTTACCCCTGATGCTTTTGGCTTGTTGTGAAAAAATTTCAGAAAATGAAGCATTTGCCTTCTTTACTACAATATACCGGTCCAGAATCTTGTATTCCAGTCCTGTATTTTGCAGAATGTCAGACATAATTTCATCAATTCTGGCATTTTTTAAATTTACAGAAACAGAATTTTTCTGAGCAACATCTTCGTTTTTGTAATAAAAGTAAAATTCGCTTTGGTTTTCAATTTCTTTAAATACATCAACTAAAGTCGAATTCTTGACTGACAAATTTAATTTGGTGTTTTGTGAGTATGTTGCAGCACTCACCGAAATAAAACATCCAATGATTAGCAGCGTCGTTAGTTTCATAATTCGAAATAATTTCGTCCACGACCAAGGCTGGTCATGAAAAATCCATTGTTTTTTCATAAGTTTGGTTGTTTTTAAATAAACACTCTTTGTTTGTTTAAGTATCTGGCAGTGTGAATGGTCGCAACATTTCACTGCCATTTTTTATTCATAAGAATAATATACCATAGGCAGAACTGTTTTTATTTTGATTTAACCTGTATTTTATCTCGTTGATTGACAATAACAGTATGTTGAAATTTGATGGGCGCCAATAATTCCAACGCCGCCAATATCTGATCGATCGGCTTATTCTTCAAAAGAGTGCCTGAAAATTTCATCGATTTTAAATTTTCCTTTTCAAAGCTGATCTCTACATTATACCACCGTTCAAGCCGTGGCGCCAGTTCATCTAAACGAACATCATTAAAAACAATCTTTCCTTCAATCCAACCGGCATAAAAATCCGTATCAACATGGTGATACGCAATATGATCCGCCCCCTCTTTCATTAATGCCATTTGTCCGGGAACAAGTTCTCCGATTTTTTCCCCTGATTCATTATTTATGTACACGCTCCCTTCAACCAGGGTAACCGTTGTTTCGCTTTCGTTTTTATAAGCCGACACATTAAACGAAGTTCCCAGCACTTCAACTTCCATGTTTTTTGCATGTACTTTAAAGGGCTGATGTGGATTTTTCGTAACCTCGAAAAACGCCTCGCCATCTAAATATACGTTTCGCTGATTTTTGTTGAATTGGTTGGGATACCGGATTACCGATCCGGAGTTTAACCATACTTTTGTCCCGTCAAAAAGGGTCACCTGCGACATTTGTCCATACGGAACCGATACTTCGGCATACACCATGTTTTCATCTTCGGTAAAAAGCAATGTACTTCCAATTCCGCCAACCAGTATAGCAACAACCACTATTGCCGCATATTTCAGAAAAGATAAAACATACTTATTGGTATTTTTTGAAATTTGCAGATGAATGTAAGCCCATGATTTACTCTTGTTGGCTTTGCCGAGGACAAAAGCAAAAGGCAGCGCGTCAAAAATCTTTTTTATTTGCTTTTTATCAAATTCACCGATTTCTGCATCAGACGAATCCGGTTCAGGAGTATCCTTCTCTGAATTGTAAAGGTTAGCAATGAAATTATTCCATTTTTCGTCAGGTGCATTCATAAGATCAGGTTATTTATTACAAGGACGAAAAATGAGGATAGAAAGGGTGACAGCCTAATCAGATTTTTTTTTGATTTTTTTCTATCGCTTGCAAAAACAGGCCAAGCAACACGACATTTTTAGCAGAAAACTGCTCTTTTATATACTGATATGCCCTTCCCATTTGCGTTTTAACGGTATTTACTGATATTTCCAACCGCTCGGCAATTTCTTTGTAGGTAAGCGACTCGAAAGCTGCCAGCTCCAGTATCCGGCGCCGCTGCTCGGGGAGCCTTTCAATAACCTGATAAAGCTTGGCATAAAACTCCTGCTCCTCAAAAAATTGTTCATCCGGAAAATCAGGGAAGGTTTCTGGGTGCAACACGGGCAATGTTTTCTTTTTCCGGGAAAAGTCGATTATCGCATTTCGAAGCATCAAATACAGGTAATTTCTTACGGATTGGTGTATGACAATCGACTCTCGGTTTACCCACAATTTGATAAAACAGTCTGACACAATTTCTTCAACAAGGGCTTGATCATTCAGTATTTTCCGAGAATAAAAGCACATGGGATAGAAATAACGATCGTGCAAAAGCCTCAACGCTGTTGCATCTCCCAGCTGTATATTCTGCCATATTTCTCTATCACTGAACATTGTAACCTTCAATTATGTACGCCTGGCGACTAATTGGATCTGTGCATTAAAAATAAATAATCAAACATTATCTGCAAATGCTTTTTGTAATAAATACAAAATAAAAAGCCCGGTGGGTTATCACCGGGCTCTTCGATCAATTCAGCGCTATATGTATTAATATCTTCTTTGCTGACGTTGTTGTGGGCGACCACCGCCAAATCCGGAACGCTCACCACGCTCAGGACGTTCTTCGCGCGGACGGGCCACGTTTACTTTAATGCCACGTCCATTAACTTCAGCTCCGTCGAGTTCCTCAACAGCAACAGCACCTTCGCGTTCGTTTGCCATTTCAACAAAGCCAAATCCTTTTGCACGGCCGGTTTCACGATCTTTTACAATTTTTACAGAAACAACTTCACCGTATTCGCCAAAGATTTCCTGTAATTCGTCTTCTCTCAGGTTGTAGTCTAAATTACCTACGTAAATGTTCATAATAGAAAAATTAAAAAAATAGAAATAATTAAATATTCAAAGACAGAATTACCGTTACCTTTTACACTTTCCGGAGATATTCTATAAGAGAAGTACAAAAAAGAACCAGAAAAAGCTGTCTGTAAATTCAAAAGAAATGATTCAAAAATGCGAGTAAAAAGAAACTGTTACAGCTAATTTCTGACTTGAATTAAGAACCAATCTGTTAATTTTTGGGTAAAGATAGAAAATGTTTCTATAGTTGTTAGCACAATAACATTTTTTAATCAAATAATACCAAAAATAGCTGTAAAATAAATAATTACTCAACATACAACACCAATCCTTTCAAGTATTCCCCTTCCGGATGGTACATATCAATCGGATGGTCGGCTGGCTGCACCAACTGGTGAAGTATCCGAACTTTTCGGCCCGAAATGGCCGCGCCCGAGAAAACGGCTTCCCTGAACTTGTCTTTGGTAACCACCTGTGAGCAACTGAATGTAAACAGGATTCCTCCCGGCGCTATCTGGTCAAACGCACGGGCATTGAGCCGTTTGTATCCTTTCAGTGCCTGGTCCAGGGCGTTACGGTGCTTGGCAAAAGCAGGCGGGTCTAAAATAATCAGATCATATTTATCTTTAATGTCTTTCATAAAATCGAAGGCATCCACGGCAAATGCTTCATGACGGGCATCGTTCGGGAAATTTAATTCCACATTTGCACGCGTCAGTTCAATAGCTTTTTCCGAAGCATCGACCGAATGGACCAATTCGGCCCCACCCTGCATGGCATAAAATGAGAACCCACCTGAGTAACAAAACATGTTCAAGACCCTGCGCCCTTTGGAATATTCTCTCACCAAGCGACGGTTTTCGCGCTGGTCAACAAAAAAGCCGGTCTTCTGCCCTTCAACCCAATCAACCTTAAAGCGGTTATTATATTCGCTCACTTCAAACGATTCGGACTTTCCAAACAAATAGCCATCAACCGGTTTTACATCGGCCTTGAATGGCATGGTCTTTTCACTTTTATTGTACACAGCCTTGAGGCGACTGCCCATAATCTGCTGCAAGGCTGCCGACAAGGTTCCCCTGATTAAATACATGCCAACCGAATGACTTTGCATTACGGCTGTACCATTATAAAAATCGACAATCAGTCCCGGCATGCCATCGCCCTCGCCATGAACCAAACGAAAAACATTGGTTTCCGGGTTATCGATCAAGCCAAGCTGAACACGCACGTCGAATGCCTTTTGCAGTTTATCTTTCCAGAATTCGGCATCGGGGGTAACCGGTTGAAACGAAAAAATGCGAACAGCGATCGAACCAATTTGATAATGCCCCATTCCCAAAAATTCGTTCCGGTTCGAATAAACTTCAACAACATCGCCCTCGGCTACCGAACCGCGAATTTCTTTAATGGCCCCGGAAAACACCCAGGGGTGAAACCGTAGCAACGACTGTTCTTTCCCGGATCTCAGAATAACCCGGCTATACACTTGGCTCATAAAAAGTTATTGATTTAACGAATAGTAAATTTGATGGGCAACCCAGGCATCGGTAGCCGCATAAACCTGCTGGGCTTCTGTTAATTCTGGTGCTTCCCAGTTGGTAATCCGCTGGGCTTTTGAGATGCGAAACCCTAACACGATGGCCGAAAGCTTTTTCAGACTAAAATCCTGAATGCCAAATCCTTTAACATGTTTTTGAAGTTCAAGAAACCCGGATGGACGAAATGGCCTGATTCGTTGCAGCCCCTTGATATCGTCCCGGATAGCAACCCCAATTTTCAGGATAGATGGTGCTTCAAGTATCTGCCGCACTTCCAATGGCAAGCCCATTTTGTTGAGCCGGAACAAAAAAGCACGGTCGGCTGTAGCTAACTGCAATAAAGCCACCTCATTAACGACCCCTTTTTTAAAGGCCGGCTTGGTTTCGGTATCAAAGCCTAAAACCGGCTGCTGCTTCAAATAATTAATCGATTCAAAATAATCAGCTTGCCCGTCAACGAGCACAATCTCTCCCTCAAATTGCACCAGGGGCAGATCATCCAACTCGTCTTTATTGATACTTTCTTTATACATTATTCATCATCATCTTGGAAAGCAAACCGGTCATTCAGCCAATCAGGTTGTTGCCTGTTTCTTTCCGGTCCTTCATCTATTTTATCATCAAGGTCATCCCAGTCTGCTTCGCTATAAATCAGGTTATGCACGGCCCGCAAACAATTTACTAATTTTTGTCCCCAAAACTGGGTAAAATTGTTTCGGCATTCCCACAAACCACTCTCCATAACTTCTTCGTTCCCCACCCGGAATAGCAATATAAAATCCTTAAGGTCCTGGTAAATGTCGGCAAGGTCTTCCGAGATACTGGCAGTCAAAGCTCCTTCGCTGAATTGCATGCCTGGCTTATACACTTCCTGGTAATCGTCTTTGCCTCCCAACAGCCTGATTACCTGTTGCTGAACCTGGTTGTATTCCATCTCCGAAACGAATTTTTCGAGCATATCCTCCGGTTCTTCCGTAATTTCGGGAAGCAAGGCTGCTTTTAAATACAGCAAGGGAAGTAACTTCTGGATACGGCCTAAGAATTCGGGAGCCGTATATTTACCGGTATTCTCCATAAACTTGCAATACTCGTTTGCGACAGTCACAAACTCGATTACATTCTTCGAATATACCGGGCTATTAAATCCTTCTTCGCTCATTCGTGCTCACAATGAAATATCTGCAAAAGTAAAAAAGATTTTTGGTGTGCTATGAAATTTCCTGAGAATATACGATTCGTAACCGCTTCGACTGTTTGATAATTTAACAGACAGGCGTATATTAATTTTTGGCAACAATTAATGGTCATCGGCGCCAGTTTCCCTTTCAATCATTCAGTTCTTCGGCCCTGTGCCACTCCAGCCGGTTATCAACCCGATAGCGTATTTTTTCATTATCGAGCAACCAGCGCAACGTTTTTAAAACAGCCTCGTCGTCTCCTTTTATCTGGCTCAGCAACTCATCATAAAAGCAAGGTGCTGCCAAAAGCTTTTTAACCTGGTCATTAATCAAGTCGAATTCGTATTTGCTCAAATTCAACTCATTCCGCTCCTGGCACACATCGCATTTACCGCAGCGCACCGACTCGGTTTCGCCAAAATAGCCAAGCAACATCTGGCTCCGGCATTTGTGAGTCGACGAGGCATAATGAATCACGGCATCGATGCGTTCCTGAAAGTCGTGTTTGCGATCCATGTAATTTTCCTTACTAATGCGTAACCGCGCAGGATCGAGGCGCTCTTTGGTAAAAATGATAAATGGCGTCTTTTTTCGGGGAATGTAATGAATGATTTTCAGCGCATCCAACCGGTTCAGGAAACGAAAAACCAGATCGACCCCAATGTTGGCACGTTTAGCTATCAGCTCTTCCTCAATCGGGACATAATTGGTAAAAACGCCGGTATATGAGCGCAGCAACAATTTGGTGAACCCATCAAAATCGGCATTGGCTACCTGAAATTTATACAAATCATCACGATCGACCAGAAAATGCACGCGAGACGGATTATCAATTTCATCGGTAAGTTCCAGATAGCCTTCGCGCTGAAGAATTTTCAGGCTATTAAAAACAGTCGTGACCTGGAATGCATATTTCTCTGCAAATGTGGCCATGTTAAAATCAAAAACCTGGTCTTTTCCAAACCCAACAGCCAACTGCAAATAATTGCCCAACGCCTGATAAACCCTTCGGATGGTTTCCGGTTCGGGAAAAGCTTTCTCTACCGATCTTTCGAGCTTCTGCTTGTCGGAGTTGGAATACAGCAAAACTGCCACGGCTTTTTTCCCATCGCGACCACCACGGCCTGCCTCCTGGAAATAAGCCTCCAGCGACTCGGGAGCTTCCATGTGGACAACAAACCGCACATCAGGCTTATCGATTCCCATACCAAACGCATTGGTCGAAACAATCACCCGCGTCTTCCCGTTTTTCCACTCTTCCTGTTTCCGGTGACGCACCTCCGGGCTCAACCCGGCATGATAATAATCGGCCGAGACCTTATTTTTCCGAAGCAAATCACTTATTTCACGGGTTTGCTTGCGGCTCCTGACATATACAATCCCGGTCCCTTTGGCTTTTTGTACCGTTTCAAGCAAATAGCGCATTTTGTCCTCCTTATATCGGACGATATAGATCAGATTGTCGCGAAAGTAGCTTTTCCTCAGAACATTTTTTACTTTGAACTTCAGTTGTTCCTGAATATCGTCGATAACACGCGGGGTCGCCGTTGCCGTCAGCGCCAGCACCGGAATCCCGGGCAATAATTCCCGCAACCGGGCAATTTTCAGGTACGATGGTCGGAAATCGTACCCCCATTGCGAGATACAATGCGCCTCATCAACCGCAATCAGGTTAATGGTCATTTGAGGCAAACGTTCCTGAAAACGCTCCGTGGCAATGCGTTCAGGCGAAATGTAAAGAAATTTGTAATCGCCCCAGGCTGCGCTGTCAAGCGTCATCTTTATTTCCTGAGCGCTCATCCCGGAATAAATAGCCAACGCTTTTATTCCTCGTTGGTTCAAATTCTCCACCTGGTCTTTCATCAGCGCAATCAGGGGCGTAATCACCAAACAAAGGCCCGGGCGCGACAAAGAATAAACCTGAAAAGTCACCGACTTGCCACCACCGGTTGGCATCAACCCAAGCGTGTCTTTCCCCTCGGCTACCGATCGGATAATGTCTTCCTGAAGCGGCCTGAACCTGGAATACCCCCAATAACGAACCAATATTTGTTGAAAATCGTTCAAATCTTAGCCTCCCCTTTTGAATACAACGCTGTTTCGCTTAACAAATTTTAATGAAAATTAATTTTTATACAGGCCATTGCAAGCCTGCTCCGGGCAGTATATCCGTGATTTTTTCGTAGTTTTGCCCATAAATAAATATATAAAAAATCGCACAAATGTCGTTTTTTACCGATAAAGTTGTATCCGAAGGTTTAACTTTTGACGATGTTTTACTGGTTCCTTCCTACTCCGAAGTTTTACCGCGCGATGTAGATTTACGCTCAAATTTTACCCGGAACATCCGTTTAAACACGCCGATCGTTACTGCCGCCATGGACACGGTAACCGACGCACAAATGGCTATTGCCATTGCCCGCGAGGGTGGCATCGGTGTGATTCACAAAAACATGTCGATCGAAGAACAGGCACGGCAGGTAATGACTGTCAAGCGCGCCGAAAACGGCATGATTTACAACCCGATTACCATTTCGCGCGAAAAACTGGTGAGCGATGCGCTGGAAATCATGAAAAGCTATAAAATCGGGGGCATCCCGGTCATTGACCAGGAGGGAACGCTGGTGGGTATCGTAACCAACCGCGACCTTCGTTTCGAAACAAATCTGCGGAAACCCATTTCGGAAGTGATGACCAGCGAAAACCTGGTTACAACCACCGAATCAACCGATTTGGAAAAAGCTTCGGCCATACTTCAAAACTATAAGATCGAGAAGCTTCCCGTCGTCGACAAAAACAATAAACTGATCGGGCTGGTTACCTACAAAGACATCACCAAGGCAAAGGATAAACCGCTGGCCAGCAAAGATGAAAAAGGACGCCTCCGGGTTGCCGCAGCTGTCGGGATCAGCGCCAACACCCTTGAACGGATCAGCGAACTGGTCAAAGCCCAGGTCGATGCCATTGTTATCGATACGGCACACGGCCATTCGAAATATGTACTCGACACGCTGCGCCGTGCTAAAAATAAATTTCCGGATATTGATTTTGTAGCCGGAAACATTGCAACTGCAGAAGCTGCCACCGACTTAGTTTTGGCCGGCGCCGACGCGGTAAAAGTGGGAATCGGACCGGGTTCAATCTGTACAACACGTATCGTGGCAGGAGTCGGAATCCCTCAACTTTCAGCAATATATACCGTCGCCAAAGCTTTGCGCAACAGCGATGTCCCGGTAATTGCCGATGGAGGTATCCGTTATTCGGGCGATATTGTAAAAGCTATCGCCGCCGGGGCCGACTCGATTATGGCTGGTTCCTTATTTGCCGGAGTTGAAGAATCGCCCGGCGAAACCATCCTGTTCCAAGGCCGAAAATTCAAGTCGTACCGGGGAATGGGCTCGGTTGAGGCTATGCAGGCCGGATCGAAAGACCGCTATTTTCAGGAGATGGAAGAAGAAGCCAAGAAACTGGTCCCGGAAGGAATTGTCGGTCAGGTGCCATACAAAGGAACGTTATACGAAGTCATGTATCAGCTCATTGGCGGGCTACGATCGGGAATGGGTTACTGTGGTGCCCGCAACATCAGAGAACTGCAGCACGCGAAGTTTATCCGGATCACAAACTCCGGTATCAACGAAAGCCATCCGCATGATGTAACAATTGTTCGCGAAGCGCCCAATTACAGCTCACGATAAAAACGAAATCAAAACTGAAGGACATCAAATTTGTACTTCGGAAAAGAAACAGGAAACATATGCAACTAAAAATACTGGCCACACTTGCTTTCGGCGCTTTATCGTTCATCTCGCAGGCCCAGAGCCGGCAAACACTGGTGACCATTGGAAATACATCTGTCGGCGCCGACGAGTTTATCGCAAACTATCGCAAAAACAATCAGAACCTGCAGGATCCGGCAGATAAAAAAACGCCCGGGGAATACCTCGATTTATTCATTAATTTCAAACTAAAGGTTCTGGAAGCAGAAAAAGAAGGATACGACACCCTGAAGTCGTTCCGCGACGAATTGTCCGGGTACCGGAAAGAACTGTCCCAACCCTACCTGACCAGCATCAGCTTCGACGAAAAATTGCTGGACAATGCCTATTACCGAACCACTCACGAACGGCGGGCCAGCCACATCCTGATCCGGGTAAGCCCGGATGCGTCGGCCTCCGACACATTGGCGGCATGGGATAAAATCATGAACATCCGCACCCAGTTCCTGAATGGGAAAAATTTCAACGAGCTGGCCGTTCAATATTCCGAAGACCCGTCAGCCCAAACCAACCGCGGCGACTTAGGATATTTTGCAGCCTTCCAGATGGTATTTCCATTTGAAGACGCAGCCTACAAAACCCCAATCGGACAGGTATCCCAACCGGTTCGCACGCGCTTTGGGTATCACCTGATTTACGTCCAGGACGAGCGCCCCGCTTCCGGAGAAATGAAAGTGGCCCACATCATGAAAATGGTGCCCAAAAATGCCGACCTGAAATTTCGCCAACAACAAAAAGCACAAATCGACAGCATTTACCAGTTGGCTAAACGGGGCGATGACTTTGCTGAACTGGCAAAAAATCTCTCGGAAGATAAACGTTCTGCGATCAACGGAGGCGAAATGCCCTGGTTTACCCGTACAACGATGGTCCCGGAGTTTAGCGCGGCAGCTTTTAACCTGCCAAACAATGGCGATATCTCCGAAGTTATTGAAACGCCCTATGGTTATCACATTATCAAACGGCTTCAGTACAAACCAGTTCCGAAGTTCGAAGAAATACGCGACCTGCTCATAACTAAAATCAAAAGCAACCCGGATATTTCCAAACACAGCCAGGATAATTTCGTCGAAAAACTAAAGAACGATTACCAGCTTCAGATCAATCAGGATGTATTTCAGCAGTTTTTGAAAAATGCTATGACTTCTGATAAAAAGGGGACATTGAACGCCATATCGGAAAACCTGAAAGCTGAAACACTGGCAACATTTAGCAATAAAAAGTTAACCTGCGGACAATTCGTTGAATACCTTGAAACACAAAAATTACCGACTAATCCAGGGCTCTCGGAAGAACTTTTAAATGACAGGCTGAAAGAATTCATTAAACTGCAAATTCTGGCATTCGAGGACAGTCAACTTGAACAAAAATATCCGGATTTTGCCAATATGATGCGCGAGTACCACGATGGCATTTTGCTTTTCAATATTTCGAACGACAAAATCTGGAATGTAGCCGGGAAAGATACAGCCGGGCTGCAAAGATATTTCAACAATAAATCGACAAAAAAGTATTACTGGCAAGAACGGTTTAAAGGAATGGTCATCCAGGTAGCCGACCAGGCAACACGCGACAAAGTGGACGAAATTTTGGCGGCAGGTGACGTTTCGGCCCAAGAATTAAGCGATCTGATCAACACCAACGGGCAGCACGCCATCGACGCAAAAGAAGGTTCGTTTGAAAAAGGCGACGATCCGGTTGTAGATTATTTCGTTTGGAACGGCCCGAAACCTTCAGGTTTGGATGAAACGCTTAATTTTGTGCGCGGAAACAAAATTGGACCGGAAATGAAAAGTCTGACCGAAGCCTGGGGGTTATATTCGGCCGACTATCAGGATTATCTGGAGAAAGAATGGGTAAAATCGCTCCGGAAAAACTGGAAAATAAAAGTGAACAAGAAAGCGTTGAAAACAATTCCATCCATTTAAAACAATGATGATCCAGAATTTTCAAAATAGACACATTCAAAAAGCCGGTATCATCTTAGGGGCTGCCATTGGAGCAGTCGGCCTTTTATCATGCAACCAGAGCGGGAAAGATAATCCGCCCGTTGCACAGGTAGGCGAACATATTTTGTACCTCGACGAACTGGAAGCCAGCATTCCCAACTATCTGGAAGAAGCCGACAGCACCCTTTGGGCCGATGATTACATCAAGAAATGGGTCAAACACCAATTGTTAATTCTGAAAGCCGAAGAGAACCTGAGCTCGGAACAAAAAGACGTCAGCAAAGAGCTGGAAGAATACCGCAACTCGCTCATCACTTACCGCTACAAGAAAGAACTGATGCAGCAAAAAATGGACACCATTATTTCGGATGCCGAGATTCAGAAATACTACGATGCCAATCACGACAATTTTATTCTGAGCCAAAACATCGTAAAGGCAATTTTCATAAAAGTTCCGGTTGAAGTTGCCAGCCCCGAGACCATTAAGAATCTCTGTGCCAACGACGAGCCACAGTTTCGCTCGCAATTGAACGAATATTGCCTGAGCTATGCCAAGTCGTACGACCGGTTTAACGATGAATGGGTTAGCGCAGAGCTTGTTCTGCGGAACATTCCCGAAGAAACCAGCAACAGCGAAAGTTTTATCCGGAGAAATAAATTTATTGAATCAACTGCCCCGGATTATTACTACATTGTCTGCATCCGGGATTACCGTTTTGCCGGAGAGGTTGCCCCGATTGACTATGTCAGGAACGACATCCGGAGTTTACTTTTAAATAAGCGGAAAATACAGTTTTTAAAAAATATGGAGAACGACCTCTACAAAGAAGGTCTGGATAATAACCGAATTAAGTTTTTTACTATAAAAAAGTCATAATTTATGATCAAAAGATTAACAGGTTTGGCGCTCAGTGCAGCTATTTGTCTGGCAGCCACCGTTTCGAAAGGCCAGGATAAAGTAATTGACCAGATTATTGCAGTTGTTGGCGGAAATACCATCCTGAAATCGGACATTGAATCCCGGTATATTGAACAACAGGCCCAGGGAATAACAAGCGACGGCGACATGAAATGTGAGATTCTGGAAGATTTGCTGGTTGAAAAACTCCTTTTAGCCGAAGCCGAACTGGATACAACCATCGAAGTGAGCGACAACCAGGTTAACCAGAGCCTCGATCAGCGAATTCAGTATTTCGTTGCACACCTTGGCTCAGAAAAAGCCGTTGAAGAGTATTTCAAAAAGCCAATCGTACAACTGAAAGCCGACATGGAAGATGTTATCCGGAACCAGAACAAGACACAGCAAATGCAGGAGAAAATTATCAAAAATGTTGCGGTGACACCATCCGAAGTTCGTTACCATTTCCGGAACATGAGCGAAGATAAGCTCCCGATGATCGACCAGCAAGTTGAATACGAACAAATCACCGTAATGCCTCCAATCAGTCCGGAAGAAGAAAACCGGATCAAATCGACCCTGCGTGAACTGAAAAAACGCATTGAAGATGGCGAAAGTTTCTCGGCTCTGGCAGTTGTTTATTCGGAAGACGGAACCGCCATCCGGGGTGGAGAACTCGACTACATGGGGCGCGCCCAGCTCGATCCGGCTTATGCAGCAGCAGCTTTTAACCTGAAAGGCGACAAAATTTCGAACGTGGTAAAAAGTGATTTCGGGTATCACATCCTTCAGGTCATGGACCGCCGTGGCGATCAGATTAAAACCCGTCATATCATCATGATACCGAAAGTGTCAGACAAGGACAAGGAAAAAGCAAAAAACCAAATTGACAGTATTGCCAATTATATCCGGAAAGGAACTTTCAGTTTTGAAGATGCAGCCATGCGCTACTCGTACGATATCAATTCACGCAACAACGGCGGACTGGTCATCAACCCCAACACCATGTCGTCAAAATGGCGTATGGAAGAACTCGATCCGGATGTCAGTAAAGTCATCGACAAACTGAAAATAAACGAAATATCGGCCCCCTTTCAAACCATCGACGACAAACAGCGTTTGGTTTATAAAATCATACGTTTGAAAAACCGGACTCCGGCCCACCGGGCAAACCTGCGCGATGATTACATCGAGCTGGCCGATCAGTACCTGGCCGAAAAGAAAGAAGAAAAATTCCAGAACTGGATCCGGGAAAAGCAACGGATTACGTACGTCCACATCGACGATACCTATTTGAATTGTAACTTCAAATACAAAGGTTGGATTAAATAAACGCATTCAGAATGAATTTTAAAAACGAAGTTGAAGCGGTCAATGGACTGAAAGCTAAATTCGATCACCTGCGAAACGAAATTAAAAAGCGCATTTACGGACAAGATGAAATCATCGACCAGGTGCTGGTGTCGCTGTTTAGCCGCGGGCACTGTCTCCTGATTGGCGTTCCCGGCCTAGCCAAGACACTGCTGGTAAACACCATCGCCGAAGTATTAGGCCTCAAATACAAACGAATCCAATTTACCCCCGACCTGATGCCGTCAGACATCATCGGGACCGAAATACTGGATAAAGACCGCCAATTTAAGTTTGTACAAGGGCCTATCTTTGCCAACATCATCCTGGCCGACGAGATCAACCGTACACCGCCCAAAACACAGGCAGCCCTACTCGAAGCCATGCAAGAACGCGCCGTGACAGCTGCCGGACAGCGGTTCGAGTTAGACAAGCCATTCTTTGTTTTGGCCACACAAAACCCGATTGAACAAGAAGGAACCTATCCTCTCCCGGAGGCCCAGCTCGACCGCTTCATGTTCTCGATCTGGCTCGATTATCCCAAGTTTGAAGACGAACTGACCATTGTGCAAAATACCACATCGAGTTACACGAGCCAATTAAACGAAGTCATCTCAGGCGAAGAAATCCGTTATTTCCAGAACCTGATACTTCGAGTGCCCATCAACGACAATGTGATGCGATACGCTGTAAAACTGGCAGCCAAAACACGTCCCAATACCGAACACGCCGACCCGATTACCAATAAATACCTGAAATGGGGAGCTGGTCCGCGAGCCTCGCAATATCTGGTACTGGGCGCCAAAACACATGCTGCCCTTCAGGGAAAATACTCTCCGGATATTGAAGATGTCCGGAAGGTAGCCGTCAGTATTTTGCGCCACCGTATTATAAAAAACTATAAAGCCGAAGCCGAAAACATTTCGGTAGAGCAAATTATATCGGAACTAATGAAGTAGCTATGAGCAAGATCTTCGTGAACTGTAACCGAAGAAGCCAATCGCCCAAGATTTGGCTTTTTTCGTTTATCCTGATCAGTCTCTGGTCTGTTGTCTGGGGCCAACCCAAACGGAAACAAATCAATATCGAACGGGCCAACGACCTGGTTTACAGCAACAAAAT
Organism: Bacteroidota bacterium; assembly: GCA_029265715.1. GTDB lineage: Bacteria > Bacteroidota > Bacteroidia > Bacteroidales > Prolixibacteraceae > Aquipluma. The sequence goes on along the minus strand of JAJUGZ010000009.1, from coordinate 22,177 downwards.
CATTCAAAATGCCCAACGGTTAATTGGCGATGTATACATCACACACAACGACATACAAATGTGGTGCGACAGCGCATATTCCTATACCGACAAAAACGCAGTCGACGGTTTTGGACATGTACACATTTTAAAAGGCGACACGCTGCATTTGTATGCCGACTTTGTAGCCTACAACGGCGATACCAAACAATCGAAAGCCCGCCGAAACGTCCGGATGATAAACCGCGATGTAATTCTGACAACCGACTCGCTCGACTACGACATGAACATCAACGTTGGATACTACAAATATCATGGAACGATAAAAGACACGGCCAATGTGCTGGTATCGCAAATCGGCCAGTATTTCGTCAATACAGAAAAAGCGTATTTTAAAGATTCGGTTAAAGTAACCACCAAAGATTATACAATCTTATCAGACACCCTGATTTATAATACCCGGACACGACAAGCTTTTCTGGCCGGTCCTTCGCGTATCCTGAACGAAAAAGACACACTCTACGCCGAAGCTGGCATGTACGACACGCAAAAAGAATATGCCCGGCTGATTAAAAGACCTCGAATTTCAAACAAAAACCAATGGATGAAGGCCGACTCGATCTTCTATGACAAAATAAGCGGGAACGGGCTTGCATTGGGGCATGCCCACCTGGAAGACCTGAAAAACAAATCGATTGTGAGGGGAAACCGGGTTGAGTACAACGAAAAAACAGAAATCGCTTTAGCCGTCGATTCGGCTGTATTCATTACCTACTCCGATAAAGATTCTCTGTACCTGCACTCCGATACCCTAAAAATGGTCCCGGACACAACGCTTAAAGATGCCAAGTTAGTCAGGGCTTATTATAACGTCCGGTTCTTCCGGGCCGATATACAGGGGAAATGTGACTCGCTGGCGTATTTTTCGAAAGATTCAACGCTCCAGATGTTTAACCAGCCGGTCATCTGGTCGGAAAACAACCAGATATCCGGAGATTATATCGAGATGATTTCGAAGAAAGAAAAGTCGGGAATCATCCACATGAAAAACAACGCGTTCATTATTGCCATGGAAGAAGACAGCCTTGGATACAACCAAATAAAAGGAAAGAACATGACCGGCTATATCCGCAATAACGAACTGTATAAGGTTGATGTTGACGGCAACGGCGAATCGGTTTATTACGCCCGCGACAAAGACGGCGTTATTGGCCTTAACAAGGCTGAAAGCAGCTATATCCGGATATTCCTGAAAGAAGGGAAAGTTCAGAAAATTTCGTTTATCGATTCCACCGACGGGCAACTTAGTCCGCTCGAACAGATCGACGAAACCGAGAAAACATTGCAAGGCTTCAATTGGCAATATGATATAAGACCCAAAAACAAAGATGACATTTTCCGGCACTAAATACGAAATTCTTAACCGCAAAAAAAAAGGGTTTGTCGACTAAAACGGCAAACCCTTTTTCATGATAGCATACAGCTCGTTATTCATCATCATCCTTCAGGCTCAGGCGGGTACCGCGGGCATTGGCAATTTGCTCCGGATTGGTAATTAAAATCTGGTTCACCCCGTTTCTCATGGCATTGAATGAATTATCGAGTTTCGGGATCATTCCCTCATTAATAATTCCTTCGGTCTGCAATGCTTTAAACCGTTTGTAAGTTAACTCCGGAATTACCGAGTTTTCATCGTTGGGATCGAGCAGAACACCTTTTTTCTCGAAACAATAAAACAAGTTTACGGTGTAAATATCAGAAAAAGCAATCGCCAGCTCGGCAGCAATCGTATCGGCGTTCGTGTTCAGCAACTGTCCTTTCATGTCGTGCGTAATCGGGGCCATGACTGGCACCACTTCCTCGTTGAGCAACAACCGGAGTTCCGAAGTGTTTACTCCCATCACATCGCCGACAAAGCCATAATCGATATCTTTCACCGGACGCTTTACCGAATGGATCACGCTCAAATCGGCGCCGGTCAGTCCGATTGCATTGCAGCCTTTGGCTTGCAAACCGGCAACAATCGACTTGTTAACCAATCCGGCATAAACCATGACCGCAATTTCCAATGTTTCAGCATCAGTTATCCGCCGTCCTTCCACCATCTTGGTCTCGACGCCCAAACGGGTTGCCAGGGCTGTAGCTGCACGACCACCTCCATGTACCAGAATTTTCTTACCGCGAATGCTCGAGAAGCTTTTCAACAATTGCTCCAGCGACTCTTTTTCTTCAACTACTTTACCACCTACTTTTACGATTGTCAATCTTTCCATGCACGATTGCCTTATTTAAGTTCATCAAGGATCATTTTCAAAACAGCCTGTGCCGAATATAAACGGTTCCCGGCTTCAGGAATAACAATTGAATTCGGCCCATCGATTACCTCGTCGGCAACGATCATATTACGACGAACCGGCAAACAGTGCATAAATTTGGCATTGTTTGTAACGGCCATCTGGCGTTCTGACACAGTCCACGAACGATCTTTCGACAAGATTTTGCCATAATCGCCTACTGCAGCCCAGTTTTTGGCATATATAAAATCGGCGCCTTCAAACGCTTTCATCTGGTCGTATTCCGGTTTCAGATCGCCCATAAATTCAGGCGCCAGTTCATATCCCTCCGGATGAGTAACCACCAGTTCATAATCGGCAGCGCGCATCCATTCAACAAACGAGTTCGGCACAGCCTGGGGCAAAGCCCGTGGATGCGGGGCCCACGAAAGAACAACTTTCGGGCGCGGCTTAGTTTTATATTCTTCGATGGTCATGTGGTCGGCAAACGACTGCAACGGATGACGCGTAGCAGCCTCGAGGCTCACCACCGGTACGCCGGAATAGTCGATAAACTGGTTCAGAATTTTTTCCTGATAGTCGTCTTCCTTGTTCTCGAAACGGGCAAACGAGCGAACGCCGATGATGTCGCAATACTGACCAATAACCGGAACTGCTTCTCGGATATGTTCCGGTTTGTCGCCGTCCATAATCACTCCCAGTTCGGTTTCCAGTTTCCAGCCTCCTTCGTTGATATCAAATACAATCACATTCATGCCCAGGTTCAATCCGGCCTTTTGGGTACTCAACCGGGTACGCAGACTCGAATTAAAGAAAACCAGTAACAAAGTTTTGTTTTTACCCAGATTCTGGTACTTATATGGATCTTTCTTCAGTTCAAAAGCGAGCTTCAATGCTCCGTCCAAATCCTGAAGATCATTTACAGATGTGAAGTGTCTCATTTCTAAGCAATTTTGCAGGTTAAGCCCTTGGTTTTATTTTTCCGAAAAATACAACAATCTGATTGAACACAGGCACACCTTCCCCTGAAATTTATCAAACAATGTGCGGTCTGTAGATCTTATCAGGAGCGAATTTGACCATTCCCGGTCACAATCCATTTGTAGCTGGTAAGTTCCTCCAGGGCCATGGGACCGCGGGCATGGAGTTTTTGGGTCGAAATGCCAATTTCGGCCCCCAGTCCAAACTGGGCCCCATCGGTAAAAGCCGTCGACACATTGCAATAAACGGCAGCGGCGTCAACCATCTTGCGGAATGTAGCCAGATGGTTTTCATCTTCAGAAACAATAGACTCGGAATGCTTTGAACTATACTGAGCGATATGTTCCAGCGCTTCATCAATTCCGGAAACGGTTTTTATGGCCATTTTGTACGAGAGGAACTCGGTTCCAAACGACTCGTCGGTTGCATGCTCCAGCAAATTTGCCGGATATTCTCCGGAAAGGGCCTCGTATGCTTTCGGATCGGCATAAATGACCACATTGCACGAAGGCAGGGTGCTGCAAATATAGGGTAAGTCTGTCAGGCGCGACTCGTCAATGATCAAACAATCGAGCGAATTGCACACACTGGGACGGCGGGTCTTTGCATTGAACACAATGTCTCGGCCTTTGGTTTTATCGCCTGTTCCATCGATATAAGTATGGCAAATTCCGGCTCCGGTTTCGATGACCGGTATCGTAGCGTTTTCGCGCACAAAATTGATCAGACTTTGTGATCCGCGCGGAATAATCAAATCGACATAGCCATGGGCGGTTAACAATTCGGCAGTTGCTTCACGGTCGGCTGGTAATAAGGCTAACACATTCTTATCAATCCCATGTTTTTCGAGAACTTCCGTAATTACGTTAACGATGGCTGTGTTAGAGCAGTGCGCGTCGCTCCCCCCCTTCAGCACACAGGCATTTCCAGACTTGAAACACAGAGAAAACACATCGAACGTGACATTTGGACGGGCTTCGTAAATAATCCCGATCACTCCAAAAGGCACAGAAACCCGCTGAATGTGCATTCCGTTGGGGCGGGTCGTTTCAGAAAGTACCCGTCCTAACGGGGAAGGTAAGGATGCCACATTCCGGATGTCGGAAGCGATATCGGCAATCCGGGCTGCCGTCAGTTTCAACCGGTCATATTTGGGGTCTTCGGGGTTCATCCGGAACAGGTCAAGGGCATTTTCACGAAGGATAAAGTCGGTATTGTCAATAGCTGCCTGGGCTACTTCGAACAATACTTCATTGATTTTTTCCACCGGGATCAGATTTAACCGGCGGCTGGCTTTTAATACAAGTCCGAGCTGTTCTTTTGTTTTCATCACATTCTTCAAATTAAAAGCCCCCTTCCAAAAGGGGGAGGAAGGGGGAATAACTCAGAAATCTGTTTAGTATGCCATCAGTAGGCGTCAAAAAAAGGGGTCTATGAAAAGGGTATGTATCAGTACTACAAACTCTGAGTTAGCATTTATTTTTAATACTTAAAACGTTATTGTTCTCTTTTGCACAGGTCCCCAAATCCGGGTCATTTTGCGCACCACAAAGATATACGATTCAATGATATTTCAATCAGGTAAAATCACAAACATGTTACATTTTGTAATTTTTTTCAATACAAATATAAATAATCGTAATGAACAAGTGGTTTTTTGTTTTTATTCCCTAAAAACCTTAATGCTTTTTCCGAATTATATTCTGATTTGCCTACACCTAACAGAGTTCCGTCTTCGGCAACAATTTTAACAATATCGCCTTTTTCGAAAACACCAACAATTGCCAGAATCCCGACTGGTAACAAACTGGTTGCTTTATTCGAAAGTAAGGCATCGCGGGCCCCGGCATTTACGACTACTTCACCTTTGGCAAAACTTTCGGAATACGACATCCACTTTTTATAGTCAGACGAGCGTTTGTCTTCGGGAACAAACATCGTATGTTCCACGTCTTTTCCTGTGTCCATAATGTCAAGCAACATGTGGGGTTTCATCCCATTTGCAATGTGCACCGTAATTCCGCCTTTTGCCACCTTCCGGGCAATGTGGTACTTGGTCAGCATGCCACCACGTCCAAAATTCGATTTGGTCGTCGAGATTTCTTCTGAAAGGGCCTTCGATTTGGTTGTAATCTGACGAATGACTTTTGCCCCGGGCTGGTCGGGCGCCTTATCGTATATTCCATTGATGTTGCTCAGAATGATCAGCGCCTCCGAGCCTTCCATCGAAGCAATCAATCCGGATAATTCGTCATTATCGGTAAACATCAGCTCGGTAACCGAAATGGTGTCGTTTTCGTTGATGATCGGAACTACTTTATTTTCGATCAGCGTGGCAATGCAATTCTTCATGTTCAGGTAATGCACACGATCGCTAAAATTCTCTTTGGTTGTTAAAACCTGTGCGCACGACATGTTATACTTCCTGAAATATTCGGCATAGCGGTTTATCAGTTTCACCTGCCCAACAGCCGACCACAACTGACGGGCCGAGACGGTATCGAGCTTGCGCCGGGGTTCCACTTCTCCCCTTCCGGCCGCAACTGCGCCCGACGACACCAATACAACTTCGACGCCATGCTTGTGCAAGTATGCAATCTGGTCGACCAACTGCGAAATGTTTTCTTCGTTCAACATTCCGTCGGGCTTTGTAAGAACATTACTGCCAACTTTGACAGTAATTCTTTTATATCTAAGTTTCATGTGTTGGTGATATTCGGCAATTATTAACCTTTTTCGATTTTATTGAACGACGCAACCAATCCCTGAATAACCGACGAGCTGAAGCCTTTATGTTCCATTTCGTTCAAACCGGTAATGGTAATTCCGCGCGGTGTGGTAACCTTATCAATTTCACGCTCCGGATGGGTGCCTGTATTCAGCACCAGCTGAACAGCGCCTTTTACCGTTTGAGCTGTTATGAACTGGGCCATTTCGGCGCCAAAGCCCATTTCGACGCCACCTTGCATGGCCGCACGCACATAACGCAGCGCGAAAGCCGTACCGCACGAAGCCAAAACGGTGGCAGCTGCCATCAGATCTTCAGTAATAACGGCTGTTTTTCCCAACTGGTCGAATAAGTGCACAATTAAATCGCGCTTGTCCTGTGCCGCAACGTTGGTCGAGATCAAAGTCATCGACTCCTGAATGGCAATAGCAGTATTCGGCATAGCCCTGAAAACCATCACATTTTTCCCGGAAGCTTCTTCAACCTTTTGCAGGCCGATCCCGGCGACCAGCGAGATAATGATTTTCCCTTCAACCAGGGCCGGCTTAATTTCTTCAATAATCGGGAATATTTGATACGGCTTTACTGCCAATATGATTATTTCGGAACGCCTGGCTGCCTCCAGGTTGTCTGAAGTGATATATACGCCCTGTTCCTTAAGCCCTTCAAGCAGGTTCAGGCGGCGGCGGGTTACGGTAATTGCCGATGGCTCTATCTGTTTTGATTTAATCAATCCGGAAGCGATGGCTCCTCCTAAATTTCCTCCGCCAATAATGGTAATCTTCTGGTCAATCATATCGTTTATTTTAGGGTGTTAATTTCGTCAGCCTTTAAATAAAGGCAAAGGCGCAGGGTTAACCTTTGCCTCATATATTCTTATGTTACAGCTACAGTAGCCAACGCTTTTTCAAATGCACTCAGGAATATATCGGCCTGTTCCATGCTTAAGCTAAGTGGTGGCAATAAACGCACAATGTGAGTTCCGGAGACTCCGGTAAAGATACCATGTTTTTTCAATAATTCATTTCGCAGGTCCTTGATCGGGAACTCGAACTCAAGACCAATCATCAAACCAAGCCCTCGTACTTCCTTGATTTGTGAAAAACCTTTTAACTTTTCAATCAGATAGTTTCCGACCTTGGCGGCATTGTCAACCAGTTTCTCCGACTCCATAATTTCAAGTACAGCCAAACTGGCGGCACAAGCCAGATAGTTTCCTCCAAACGTTGTTCCCAACATGCCATGCCAGGGCTGAATTTCCGGAGCAATTAAAACACCTCCCACCGGAAAACCGTTGGCCATTCCTTTTGCGACTGTAATAATGTCGGGTTTCACCGATGTATATTGATGCGCAAAGAACCTTCCGCTCCGCCCGTATCCAGACTGAATTTCGTCGATAATAAACAAAGCTCCGTGCTGTTTACATAGCCTTTCAATTTGTGTCATGAAAGCTTCCGAAGGCACATGGATGCCCCCAATTCCTTGAATACCCTCAATGATCACAGCCGCAATCTCACCTGTTTTCAGACTTTCTTCCAATGCCTGAACATCATCAAATGGCAGAATAACGGCATTGGGCGAAGCATTGACCGGCGCAACAATTTTCGGATTATCGGTCACGGCAACAGCAGCCGATGTACGTCCGTGAAAACCTTTTTTAAAGCTTACGATCTTTTTCCGTTGCGTAATGAACGAAGCCAACTTGATCGCATTTTCGTTCGCCTCGGCGCCAGAATTGCACAAAAACAACTGGTAATCGTTGTATCCGGAAATTTTTCCCAGCTTTTCGGCCAGTTCCTTTTGCTGTGGAATTTGTACCGAGTTTGAATAAAACCCGATCTGGTTCAGCTGACTGGTGATCCGCCCGATATAGTGCGGATGCGAGTGACCAACTGAGATAACTGCGTGGCCACCGTACAGGTCGAGGTATTTTTTCCCTTCGCTGTCCCACACATAACATCCTTCGGCCTTAACCGGAGTGATATCGAAAAGCGGATATACATCAAATAGTTTCATTTTTAAATCATTTAAAACGAAACAGGCTTCAGGTTCAACCCGGCTGTTTCTTCCAACCCAAAAATCAAATTCATGTTTTGGACAGCTTGTCCGGAAGCGCCTTTCAACAGGTTGTCGGTTACTGTTAAAATCATCAGTTTATTACCGTGTTTTTCCAAATAAACCAAGCCTTTATTGGTGTTCACCACCTGTTTCAGATCAGGATTGGCTTTGCTGACAAACACAAACGGATGTGGCGCATAATAGTCTTCATACAATTTGACGGCTTCATCCAAGGTTCCGTCAAATTTGGTATATGCCGATACAAAAATTCCGCGGGTATGGTTTCCCCTGACCGGAATAAAGTTCAAATCGTAGGTGAACGAAGGCTGTAATTGCCGCAAACTCTGACAAATTTCGCCCAAGTGCTGGTGTTCAAAAGCTTTGTAAACCGAAAGGTTATTGTTTCGCCAACTGAAGTGCGACGTTTTCGACGGAGCCTGCCCTGCCCCGGTCGACCCGGTAATGGCATTCACATGTACTTCATCCTGCAACAGTCCGGCAGCCGCCAGAGGCAGCAACGCCAACTGAATACCTGTTGCGAAACAACCCGGATTGGCAATCCTGCCACATCGTCGGATAGCCTCCCTGTTCAGCTCGGGCAACCCGTATATAAAATCGTTTCCTTCAGCCTTTAAACGATAATCGGCACTTAAATCGATAATCTTCACCCGCTCCGGAACATTGTTTGCACTCAGAAATTCTTTCGATTTTCCGTGCCCCATGCACAGGAAAATCACATCAACTGCCGAAAAATCCGGTTCCGCTGCAAATTTCAGGTTTGTGTCGCCCAGCAAATCCGTGTGCACATCATACAGATAGTTATCGGCATTACTGGTACTTTGAACAAATGTCAACTCTGCCTGCGGATGGTTCAGTAATATACGGATCAGCTCTCCGGCCGTGTATCCGGCGCCTCCGATAATTCCAACTTTAATCATGGTTGTTTCAATTTTACAAACGAAAAGACACATAAACTTGAAAACAGATCATTCTGCACAGACCTAGAGGGTTCCCTTTAAGTAAAGGATTCTAAAACAAGTCTAGAATGACGCAAAATCAACGAATGTATCTTTTTGTCCGCGATCAGAATGCCTTCCGGCTTAATATTTTTTATTAACTGAATTGTAGATTTTGAGTGAATTGCTCAACACTTTGGTGAACCCTTTCACATCGTCGGCAGTCCAGGCTGAGTTCTTTTCACCATATTCTCCGAATTCTGATTTCATCAGGTCGTAATCTGATTCAACTCCAACCAATACAAAACGATACGGTTTTAACTGGACTATTACTTTCCCGGATACCGACTCCTGAGAACTTTCGAGGAATTCTTCGATGTTGCGCATAACCGGTTCGAAGTACATCGCTTCGTGCAGGAACATGCCGTACCAAGTCCCCAGTTGTTCTTTCCAATACTGTTGCCATTTGGTCAACGTGTGCTTTTCGAGCATCTGGTGTGCCTTGATGATCAGGATTGGCGCGGCAGCTTCGAACCCGACGCGACCTTTAATGCCAATGATCGTGTCGCCAATGTGCATATCGCGTCCAATGGCATACGGAGAAGCCAGCGCTTCCAACGCACGAATGGCATCAACCGGGTTGTAATATTTTTTACCGTCAACCCCTTTCAACTCACCTTTCACGAACTCGAGCGTAATTTCTTTTTCTTCAGTTGCTGTCATCTGCGACGGATAGGCCGATTCGGGAAGGGTTTTGTTCGATTTCAATGTTTCTTTTCCGCCAATACTGGTTCCCCAAAGCCCTTTGTTGATTGAATAGTCCATCTTGGTCCAGTCGGCTTCAACACCATGTTTTTTCAGGTAATCAATTTCTTCCTGGCGGCTCAGTTCAAGGTCGCGGGTCGGGGTCAGCACTTCAATACCTGGAGCCAGGACATTGAATGTCAGGTCGAAACGAACTTGGTCGTTTCCGGCGCCAGTACTGCCATGGGCAACATATTTTGCACCAATTTTCTTGGCATACTCAATGATGGCAATCGCCTGGAAAACACGTTCAGAACTAACCGAAATCGGGTAGGTATTGTTCCGGAGCACATTGCCATAAACCATGTACTTGATACTCTTTTCGTAGTAAGTGTCAGTTACGTCGAGGGTTACATGCTTGACTGCCCCCAGTTTATATGCTTTTTTCTCAATTGCTTCCAATTCTTCAGCGCTAAAACCTCCGGTGTTTGCAATAGCCGTGTACACTTCCAGGTTTTTCTCAACGGCAAGATACATGGCGCAGTATGAAGTATCCAGACCACCGCTAAACGCTAAAACTACCTTTTCTTTCATGTTGATTTTGATTTTAATATTTTAAAAAAGCGATGACACAAAATTAGGCTTACTGAAAACTTACAACTTTACTAACCTTTAAATATTTGAAGTCCATGACGAATGAACACAGTACATTTTCACCGACCTCATCCCGAAGCACTACCAACGGGTCTTGATGAAATTTAATCCTGAAATGATGCTAACCTGTGCCACCGCTTATAATTTATTCAATTTTTGCTTTCTTCCGGAACATGTTAAAATTTCCGCCTGACTCCTGAGTTCCACCTTTATTGGGTTTCAACTTATTTATAATGTCAAGCAACGAACCTTTTATCACGCTTTTGGGTGCATCCGCTTTCTTTTCCTGATCGTTTTTGTCTTTATACCAGGCTGGATCGTACAACATCCCGGTACACAAACATTTACTTTTATTGGTACGCATCAGAATATCGTAGTTTACGCAGCTCATGCAACCTTTCCAGAACTCTTCGTCGTCGGTGAGTTCAGAAAAAGTTACCGGGCGATAACCCAGTTCGTGGTTAATTTTCATTACGGCCAAGCCGGTTGTCAACCCAAATATTTTGGCATCCGGGAACTTCTGTCGCGACAACGCAAAAGCTTTTTTCTTGATTTCGCGGGCCAGCCCAATAGCCCGATACTCTTTTAGCACAATCAACCCCGAATTGGCCACGAATTTATTGTGCCCCCAGCTTTCGATGTAACAAAAACCGGCCAGTTTATCGCCATCGAGCGCAATGATTGCTTTCCCTTCAAGCATTTTATTGGCGATATACTCATAGGTACGACGAGCAATACCTGTTCCTCTTTCTTTCGAGGCTTGGTCAATGGCATCATTCACCTGGTCAACATATTTCAAATGCATTACATTTGCAATATCGACCGTCACATTACCCATCTCTTTCATCTGTATAAATTTTCAAAGTTGTTTCTTGCAATTTTCGTATCTATTTCTGTTTTTCAAACTAGTTTCTCAACGAGATGGAATAGCCATTTGTACATTTTCGGTTTGTATGAGCGATGGCTCTTATGGCTATTTCATTTGTATAAATTTCAAAATTGTTCCTTTTAATTTCTGTATCTACTTATTTTCAACAAAATAATCAATCCGACAATTGCCGGAGAATAGCCATTTGTATATTTTGGAGTTAAATCCAAGATTCTTAGGCTGTTTCATTCTGCTGCCTTCTAAAATCTTAACCAAGCTTTTCAACAAGCCTGGGCATGATCATTATCAAACTCTGTATTAAATCGTTCCGGGAAACCCCTTCCCGCATTATCAGTAAAATCGTATCATCGCCGGCAATGGTCCCTACAATTTCAAACGGATTGGCTGCGTCAATCACAACAGCGATACTGTTTGCATATCCGGGCATGGTCCGCATAACAGCGAGATTTCCGGAAAACTGAAGATCCCGAAACCCATCGGCCAAAAAGTTTACCCGGGGATTTTCAATTTGCGGCTCGACCTTGGCGCCTTCAGGAAGCACATAAATGTAGCCCAGCTCCGGATCGGCCACTTTGGCAACTTTCAAAATTTTCATATCGCGGGACAAGGTAGCCTGGGTAAAATCATACCCCTGATTTTTAAGCATCTTTAGCAAGTCTTCCTGATTGCCAATACGCTTCTCAGAAATAATCCGCCGAATTGCCAGCAACCGTTGTGTGCGATTTTTCATTCTGAATAATTATACATTTTTGATGCAAAAATATTCATTTTTTACATTCACCAAATTTTTTTTCAGAATTATTTATATTTTTGTGGCGCAAATGAAATTTTGCGATAAGATTGAAACCTGAAAATCGAGAAAATTGAGATTAAAGGATACGATACGAAAGAAGAAGAATTGTTTTACGAATAACAACCATGCGTTTGCCCTACAACCGTAGCCAAACGCATTTTTTTTAAAATAAAGCGACCAAAAAAATGACACAGTTAAGAAAAGTCAGATTGATTCTTGAAGACGGGGATGTTTTTGAAGGCAAGTCGTTCGGGTATGAAAAATCAGTTGCCGGAGAAGTGGTTTTTTACACGGCCATGACGGGTTACCCGGAAAGTTTAACAGATCCTTCATATACGGGGCAAATCCTTGTTTCAACCTATCCACTGATCGGAAATTACGGTGTTCCGGCCGACACCACCGAAGAAAACCTTTATCAATTTTACGAATCGAACAAGATTCATATTACAGGATTGATTATCTCAGACTACTCGTTCGAATACAGCCACTGGAATGCCATTAAAAGTCTGGGCGATTGGCTTAAAGAACACAAAGTTCCGGGGTTGTTCGGAATCGACACGCGTGCGCTGACCAAAATACTTCGGGAAAAAGGTTCGATGCTCGGCAAAATTGAATTCGAAGATGAACCGGTTGAATTCTTTGATCCGAACCATGAAAACCTGGTTTCAATTGCCAGTACCGACAAGGTTGAAGTTTATGGGAACGGTGAACACCGGGTTGTTTTGGTCGACTGTGGAGTAAAATATAACATCATCCGCTGCCTGCTGAAACGCAACACGACGGTCATCCGCGTCCCGTGGAATTACGATTTCAGCAACGAAGATTTTGACGGTATCTTTCTTTCAAATGGTCCGGGCGACCCGGCCATGTGCGACGCAACAGTTGCCAACATTCGTAAAACAATGAACGCAGAAAAACCAATTATGGGTATTTGTCTCGGGAACCAGTTACTTGCCCGTGCTGCCGGAGCTGAAACCTATAAGCTGAAATACGGTCACCGGAGCCACAACCAACCCGTTCTGCTGACAGGAACCGATCGGTGTTTCATCACCTCGCAAAATCATGGCTATGCAGTCGATCCCAAGTCGCTGCCATCCGATTGGGAAGCTTTGTTTGTAAATGTGAACGACAACACCAACGAAGGAATCCGTCATAAAACCAAGCCGTTCTTCTCAACACAGTTTCACCCGGAAGCATCCAGCGGCCCGGTTGATACTGAATTTTTGTTTGACGATTTCATTCAAAATATCATTGAGTATAAAAAGAACAGGAAATAACGATTACGAATTATCGACTGACTTTCATCTGAGAGAAAACAAAAAAAATCATGATAAATACAGAAATAAAAAAAGCGATTGTTCTTGGTTCCGGAGCGTTAAAAATCGGTGAAGCCGGTGAATTCGACTACTCCGGGTCGCAGGCGCTGAAAGCCCTGAAAGAAGAAGGCGTTGAAACCATTCTGATCAACCCGAACATTGCCACCATCCAAACGTCGGAAAACATCGCCGACAAAATCTACTTCCTGCCAGTAACCCCGTTCTTTGTCGAACAGGTCATCAAAAAAGAAAGACCTCAGGGAATCTTGCTGGCTTTTGGCGGACAAACAGCACTGAACTGTGGTGTAGCCCTGTTCAAACAAGGTATCCTTGAAAAATACAACGTAAAAGTAGTGGGGACTCCGGTTCAGGCTATCATTGACACCGAAGACCGTGAAATTTTCGCCGGAAAGTTAGCCGAAATCGATGTAAAAACACCGCGGAGTATTGCCTGCGAAAACATGGAAGAAGCATTCGAGGCCGTTAAAACCATTGGGTACCCTATTATCATCCGTGCAGCATACACCTTAGGTGGGTTAGGCAGCGGTTTCTGCGCCAACGACGATGAATTACGGACACTTGCATCAAAAGCGTTCACATACTCGCCACAAATTCTGGTTGAAGAATCAATCAAAGGATGGAAAGAAGTGGAATACGAAGTAGTTCGCGACCGTTTCGACAATTGTATCACGGTTTGTAACATGGAAAACTTCGACCCGCTGGGTATTCACACCGGCGAAAGTATCGTGGTGGCCCCATCGCAAACACTGTCGAACTCCGAATACCACAAGCTGCGCGCCTTGTCAATCAAAATCATCCGCCACATCGGGATTGTGGGCGAATGTAACGTTCAGTTTGCCCTCGACCCATTCTCTGAAGATTATCGCGTAATCGAGGTAAATGCCCGTTTGTCGCGTTCTTCGGCCCTTGCTTCGAAAGCCACCGGTTATCCGCTGGCATTCGTAGCGGCCAAACTGGGTCTTGGCTACGGGCTACACCAACTAAAAAATGCGGTCACCAAAGTAACCACAGCAGCTTTCGAACCAGCGCTCGATTACATCGTTTGCAAAATCCCCCGCTGGGACCTGAACAAATTCTCAGGCGTATCGAAAAACCTGGGATCGTCGATGAAGAGTGTGGGCGAAATCATGGCTATTGGCCGCTCATTCGAAGAAGTGATCCAGAAAGGTATCCGCATGGTAGGCCTTGGCATGCACGGGTTTGTCGGCAACAAAGGTGAAATTAGCATCGAACAGATTGACGAAGAACTGGTCAACCCAACCGACCGCCGTATTTTCGCCATCGCTGAAGCCTTTAATAAGGGGTACACCATCGAAGATATTTACCAGAAAACAAAAATCGACCGTTGGTTCCTGCAAAAACTACAGAATATCCACGAAATCAAGAATAAGCTTGAAAATGTACACGAGCTTTCAGCGCTGAACGACGAATTGCTGCTTCAGGCTAAAAGGGCCGGGTTCTCCGATTTCCAAATTGCCCGCTTGGTATTGAAATCAGCCAATAAAGAAATACACAGCGACCTGCTAAAAGTACGCGAACTACGTAAGTCAAAGAATATCCTTCCGGTTGTAAAACAGATCGACACACTGGCTGGTGAATACCCGGCCCAGACGAACTACCTGTATATGACTTACAACGGAACAGAGAACGACATCGATTTCCCGCGCGACAACAAGTCGGTCATCGTATTGGGCTCCGGGGCCTACCGTATTGGCAGTTCGGTTGAGTTTGACTGGTGTAGCGTGAACGCGATCAACACCATCAAAAAAGAAAAATACCGGTCGATCATGATCAACTACAATCCGGAAACGGTAAGTACCGACTACGATACCTGCGACCGGTTATACTTCGACGAGCTTTCGTTCGAGCGCGTAATGGACATTATCGACCTGGAAGCCCCCAAAGGTGTAATCCTTTCAATGGGTGGACAGATTCCGAATAACCTGGCCATGAAACTTTACCACCAGCAAGTCCCGGTACTGGGAACCTCACCGGTAAAGATCGATAATGCCGAAGACCGCAAAAAATTCAGCTCGTTGCTCGACGAACTAAAAATCGATCAGCCACGCTGGTCAGAACTAACCAGCATTGACGACATTTATAAGTTTGTCGACGAAGTTGGCTTCCCGGTGCTAATCCGTCCGTCGTACGTACTTTCCGGAGCAGCCATGAATGTGGTTTCGAACAAAGATCAGTTGGGGCACTTCCTAACGCTGGCCGCCAACGTTTCGAAAGAACATCCGGTTGTGGTTTCCGAATTCATCGAGCAGGCCAAAGAAGTTGAAATTGATGCCGTAGCCAAAAACGGAGAAGTAATTGCCTACGCAATTTCCGAACACGTTGAATTTGCCGGTGTACACTCAGGAGATGCTACCATCGTGTTCCCTCCTCAGAAATTGTACATCGAAACAATCCGGAGAATTAAGAAGATCGCCCGGCAGATTGCCAAAGCGCTCGAAATTACCGGGCCGTTCAACATGCAGTTGCTGGCCAAAGACAACGACATTAAAGTAATTGAATGTAACCTGCGCGCTTCGCGAAGCTTCCCGTTCGTATCGAAAGTAATGAAATACAACCTGATCGAAATCGCGACTCAGGCTATGCTGGACGTTCCGTTCCAGAAACCGGACAAATCAATCTTTGAACTCGACTATGTGGGCGTAAAAGCGGCCCAGTTCTCGTTTGCCCGGTTGCTGAATGCCGACCCGGTCTTGGGAGTCGACATGTCATCAACCGGCGAAGTAGGCTGCATCGGCGAAAACTTCTACGAGGCCATCCTGAAATCAATGCTTTCTGTAGGTTATTCTATTCCGAAGAAAAACATCCTGATTTCATCAGGCCCGGCCCGTTCGAAAATCGAATTGCTAAACAGCGCCAAATTGCTTCAGGAACGTGGCTTCAGTTTGTATGCTACCGGAGGAACCCAGAAATTTCTGGCTGAAAACGGAGTTGAGTCAACCCGCCTGTACTGGCCTGATGAAACCGATAAGCATCCAAACACATTGGAATACATCAAAGAAAAGAAAATTGATTTGGTGATTAATATCCCCAAAGACCACACCAGCCGGGAAATCAGCAACGGATATACCATCCGCCGGAGCGCCATCGACTATAGCATTCCGCTGATTACCAATGCCCGTGTGGCCAGCGCATTTATCCACGCATTCTGCAAATACGGACTTGAGGATATGACAATCAAGAGTTGGGAAGAATATAAAGATTAGTTCCGACTGTACCGCATATAAAGGCCATCCTGAGATCAAACCAGGATGGCCTTTTTTGTTGTCCAGCCCCAGTGTTCGGGTTTGTACCGTTTAATGAAACACTCCGCCCCGGTCTGCCGTAATGCTATTGCACATTCAAACAGATGGTTATGAAATACCTTTTTCTTCTTCTGTTTTTAGTGGGCCTATTCTCTGCCTGTACTTCCGAACCTGAAAATCCGGATGCAATGGATTTAACCATCCAACTTCTCGGAAATCCGCAATGCAACGGACTAAAGTCGGGTAATACCATCGTTGAACCGTCAGCCTCGCAAAGCTGTTTGGAATATCTATTCGATCAGGAAACCGGCAAACTAAGCCTGAAACACCTGAATGCCGGCTTCAACTGCTGTCCGGATAGTTTATGGTGCACAGTAGTTTACCGAAACGACTCAATCATTGTTCAGGAATTTGAGAAACACGTGGGCTGCAAATGCAATTGCCTGTACGATCTGGATTTGGTAATCGAAGGCCTTGTGCCCGGAACGTATCACTTAAAGCTGAATGAGCCTTACCTCGGCAATCAGGAACCACTTATACTGGATCTCAATTTACGATCTGAAAAACAAGGCAGTTCCTGTGTTAAACGGACCATTTATCCGTGGGGCTTGTAAGCAAGCACAGGCACACGAAAAGATAGGAAGGCACCGCTATGTTCTCATTTCTCTCCTGAAAAGGGCTCTTGAGTCTTTGGGTTAAAATTTCATGGCCCTGTCCATGTCGCGTTTCGAGTCTTTTTCTTTGAGCGATTCGCGCTTGTCGTAAACCTTTTTCCCTTTGGCCAGGGCAATTTCAAGCTTGGCAAGCCCGCGTTCGTTGATGAAAAGTTTCAGCGGGACAATGGTGTATCCGCTTTCTTTCAATTTCTTTTGAAGTTTTGAAAGTTCCTTGCGGCTCAACAGCAACTTCCGGTCGCGACGGGCGATGTGATTATTGCAGGTTCCCAATTCGTATTCGGCAATATGCATATTTTTCACATAAAGCTCGTTGGAAAAGAATACGCAGTACGAATCGGCCAGTCCGGCTTTCCCGCTGCGGAGCGATTTGATTTCGGTTCCAACCAGCTGAATACCGGCAATAAACGTTTCGAGAATATCGTACTCGAAAAACGCCCTCTTGTTTTTTATACTGATATTATTTTGTGCCTTGTGCGACATTTCAACTATTTAACGTTCAAATCAGGATTGCGAAGATAACAAAACCACCCCGATAAACAATCGAATGCCCATCTGTTGAAGATAACAACACGATCATTTTTTTCAGACCAAAACACCTAAAAATGGTTTATTTTGCATCCGGAAATCAAATGTATTCATGGAACAATCAAAATACAATCTATTAACAATCCTGGGGCCCACGGCTTCCGGGAAGACTGGCGTTGCTGCCCGTGTCGCCGCCGAAATTGACGGGGAAATTATTTCGGCCGACTCGCGCCAGGTTTACCGTGGTATGGATTTGGGAACCGGCAAAGATTACGCTGATTACATTGTCGACGGCAAACAAATCCCCTATCATTTGATTGACATTGTGGATGCAGGGTACGAATACAATGTATTTGAATACCAGAAAGATTTTCTGAAAGCATGGAACGACATCCAGTCACGCCAAAAGTTTCCGATTCTATGCGGCGGAAGCGGGATGTATCTGGAAGCCGTGCTGAAAAACTACAAGCTTATTCAGGTCCCGATCAACGATGAATTACGCCAAAAACTGGCCGGCAAAAACCTTCAGGAATTAACCGAAATCCTGAAAACCTATAAAAATTACTTACACAACCAGACCGATATCGAGAATGAGAAACGGGCTTTACGGGCCATCGAAATTGAAGAATATTACCTTTCACATCCGGATGTCAATACCGGCATGCCTGATATCCGGAGCTTGATTGTAGGTGTGAAATACGATCGATTGTCGCGCCGAAAACGGATTACCGACCGACTGAAACAACGGCTCGATGAGGGCATGCTTGCCGAGGTACAACGCCTGCTCGACAGCGGCATCGCACCGGAGAAACTGACTTATTACGGGCTGGAATATAAGTTTATGACCCTGCACCTGACCGGACAACTCTCCTATCCGGAGATGGTTGAGCAACTCAACGTGGCCATCCACCAGTTTGCCAAACGACAAATGACCTGGTTCCGGCGAATGGAAAAACAGGGCACGCAAATCCGCTGGCTCGACGGCTACATGCCGGCCGACGAAAAAACCGCGAAAATATTGGAATGGCTGAAGGAATAAGTCTCAGCTTTTGTTCCTGGGGCGCCAGGCCATCGTCATAGTACATAAGTCAGCGCCATCCGATTCGCGAACAATCGTTATCTGATGGCTCGAATCCGTAATCCGGTCACAAGCTACAGCCAACCTGTCGCCAGCCAATCCTTCTTTCAGGTAATTAATTTCAACCTGAAAAGGCTCATGATCGTTCAGGAAGTCGATACCAAAATTATCCAGTACCCGCTCAACATACTTCACACTGTTAAAGTGGCGGTTGATATCGAGTTCACCGAAGCGGACAGGCGTAAAAACAAGTTCTTGCGAATGTTTCTGAGGCTTTATCCGCTGCGGATTTCGGCAGGCATTCAGATCGACCCGCCTTGGAAATGTATCCCGGTAGTCCATTAGCCGGAATACCCGCTTGTTTTCCATGTCTAAGATCAACCAAGCAGAACTGGCCCGTAATATGAGGCCTCCCGATTTATCGGTCAGGATAAACTCACGGTAGGCATACATCCCGTCGGTCCCGGCCGACCAGGTATTGAGTGTAATTTCGTCTTGCCACGCCGGATATTTCTCAACTTCGATGTACATGCGAGAAAGTACCCAAAACAAATTGTTGTTTTTCAGAGTATCGTAGCCCCAGTCCAAAGTCTGGGCATGAGCCCAAGCCGCTTCAAGCATAAAATTATAGAGAGAAACCAGAGAGGCTTTTCCATATTGATTGGTATCGTAAGATTTAACGGTAAGTTGTTGCGTGTATTTTTCCATATTCGACAGGTTTTTTGAACCTTTGCGCAAAATTATTGTTCAGTTTTTGAAAATACGAACCGAATAGCGATTTTTGCGAAAATTTAACAATTTCATGGAAGACATTATTATTAAAACGCCGGAACAAATTGAAGGTATACGTAAAAGCAGTCAGTTGGCCGGTCAGGCTCTCGTTTATATTAAAGACTTTGTAAAAGAAGGTGTTTCAACCGAGTTTCTGGACAAAAAGATCGAAGAATTTATTCGTCAGCATGGTGCAATTCCCGCCACTTTAGGATATAACGGATATCCCAAATCATGCTGTATTTCGTTAAATGAAGTTGTTTGCCATGGAATTCCATCTCCAACAACCATCCTAAAAAACGGAGATATCCTGAATATCGATGTTACGACCATTTTAAACGGGTATTACGGCGATACCAGCGCCATGTACACCGTGGGCGAAATTTCAGACGAAGCGCAAAAACTGATTAACGTTACCAAACATTGTTTAAACTTGGGAATCGAACAAGTAAGACCGGGCAACCGGGTCGGAAATATTGGCTTCGCTATCAGCCGCTATGCCAGGGCCAAAGGCTACAGTGTTGTTTATGAATACTGCGGGCATGGTGTCGGCATCGATTTTCACGAAGCGCCACAAATCGACCATTCGGCCCGCAGAAATACGGGACCGCTGTTAAGGCCTGGCATGACCTTTACCATCGAACCCATGATCAACCAGGGACGACCGGGAACTGTTACCGATAAACACGATGGATGGACTGCACGGACCGTTGACAAGAAACTGTCGGCTCAGTTTGAGCACACCGTTCTGGTTACCGAAACCGGCTATGAAGTATTGACCGATGTAAGCGGCGAATATAAAATCTGCTAAACGAAGAAATCAGGATAACAGAAGCGGCAATCACATCACGAAATGGCCGCTTCTGTCTTTATTATTTTACAAGTTTCGAAATGGCCTTGAATTCCGGAGTGCCTGCCGAGCGGGTCAGCTCAAACAAGATTGACTCGTATGAAGTCATCATGATCCCTTCGAAACGGAACCGTTCGGCTGCTAAATCTACATTGTCGAACGAACGCGACGAAACGCAGTCCATTACCACAACCGGGTTATAACCGGCAGCTTTCAGATCGACAGCAGTTTGAAGTACGCAAACATGCGATTCGATGCCGCAAATAATTACATTTTTAGCCGCTTTTTCCTGAAGAACAGATACCACTTCGGGCACATCAAAACAGCTAAAATCTTTTTTCTCAAAATATCCAACGGTGGGAATAAGCGATTTTATTTCTTCGATGGTTTCCCCTAATCCTTTGGTATATTGCTGCGTAACAATTAAAGGAAGGTTAAATTCCTGCAAACCCTGTATCAGTATGCCACAGTTTTTAACCAATAGTTCATTGTCCTCCATGGCTGGCACCAACCGTTCCTGCAAATCAATTACCAAGCCAACCGTGTTTTCCGTTGTAATGCGCATTCTCTTTTTTTTTTTATAGTTCTACATTCTATTTCTCTAACCGTGCCTGCCGACGCGATTGTTCTCCGAGGTAACCGCCATGATGGCGCTTAGCATATTCTTCGTTTGAAAAATTGATCTGCTTCATCATCATAACAACCAATACGTCGCCAATTACCGTCATAACAGTTGTTGAAGTGCTTGGGGTCAATCCCAGGGGACAAACTTCAGCCGGATTTCCGGTTTCGATGCAAACATCGGCAATTTTTGCCAGTTCCGACTGGCCGTTGCTGGTAATGACAATAAGGGGCAACCGAGGATACAAATGGTCGGCCAGCTCGACAAGTTCCAGAATTTCGCGTGTTTTCCCGGAATTGGAAATCAGCAACAACACATCGTTGGGTTGAATAACTCCCAAGTCGCCATGCTGGGCATCGCTCGGGTGCAGAAATACTGCAGGCGTTCCAGTCGAACTAAACGTAGTTGCAATGTTTAAGGCTATCTGACCAGCTTTCCCCATTCCGGAGGCAACCAGCTTTCCTTTTTTTACATGAACCCGTTCTTCAATAATCCGAACAGCCTTCTCATAGGCATCAGTTACCGGGATATTGTTGATTGCATCAGCTTCTTTTCGTAATACAGATCGAATTTCTTCAAGCATAGAGTCATGGTTTTAATTCAGGCCAAAATTAGATTAAAAAAACTGTTTCCAGACATAAACGAATATCATAATTGAGAGTAATTCATCAAATAATCAATAGGATAAATAATCATTCAAACACTTAATCCGCGAAAGATATTCGTCTAATCCCCCTGCCGGTTTTATGGAAAATCTTCTTACTCAAAAGAGAACAAACTCTTGGTTAACAAATTCCGGAGAACAGGGAACAAATCGATTCGGTTTGTGTTTATATGCTAAAGGGCATCTCTAAAAACCCAATGTTAATATATTTGTTTAATTGTTAATATTTTAAGCATGGGATATATGGTTAGATTGCCTATTTTACAGTACAAAAAAGAGCAACAATGAAGAATATCAATATGCTAGGCCTATTT
>JAJUGZ010000036.1 GCA_029265715.1 Bacteroidota bacterium | reverse complement strand
TTGTACCACAATATGTTACTCATCGAACGATTTATTGGCGTGTTCGCTGTAAACCCAAACAAACTAAAAAATCAAGATATTGTCAAAGAACTTATATATTTCGGCACTATTGCCGCTTAAAATTTAACGGAGTATTGTCAAAATGCATAAGCCGATTTCATATACCTGTTTATCGGCCAATCCGGTACGAGAGTTTGATCAAAAATACATTGTATGCTTTTTCATTAAATAATGTGTTAAAGTCATTTCTGAGCCGGAAACTTCCGTTGCAAACCGAATTGTCCCGATTTTGTGACCATACCAGGAATAGGGTAGAGCCGGGCGAATATTCCCAGCGAATAACCATGTTCGACAGAAATTCCTTGACATTAAAGTCGGGCTGGTCAAAACGATACAGTTCGTTTCCCGATGTGTTGTAAACCCGATATGTTTCGTCGGTTGCGTTGTAGGTCAATTCGTTCGCGGGGAAGTATTTGAAACGGGCATAGTACGCTTCGGCCTTCCCGTTGGTAATTTTCTTAAACCGGGAATATGTTCCGGATGAAAAGAATGGCTGTCCCCAGTATTGAACGCTTAAATCCGGAGTAATATTATAGGTGAGGCGTAACGAGGTGCTCAGCGTTTTTTGGTTGATTCGTGCAAAAACGTAATCGGTCTGATCATGATAATCTTGTTGTGTTACATATTGCAGTTCGTTTTTGTCGGTCGACCAGTTTGTGAAAATGTTTACTTTCAGGTTTCTCCCGGGGCGGTATCCAACGCCAAGCCCAATATTGGAAATATCGCGAGTGTTGCTTTCATTACTCCCGTAAAGCGAGAGGTTTGATTCAATGGTTATTTTCTTCTGTTCGTTCGATTCGACATACATCCAGAGGTTTTTCGATCCCGGCATTTTTAACGATGGCCCGCCGCGTAGTTGGGTTGTTGATATTTCTGGCCAGTTCAGGTTACCTCCCATGCTCAGGTGCCAGTAATTTTTGAATTGTGTATGAACATTGATATTTTGTCCGTTGCCGGTCAAATCTCCGGCAAAATTCCAGTTGAGCCACTGGTTAAAATTCAGGTTTAAATTTCTGAAGATTGAAAACGGTTTGTAAAAGCGATATCCCATCCAGAACACTTCTATGATGTCGTCCCCGGAGCGCATGTATCCGATATCGTTAAGCTCGAGTTCAGGCGATTTCCAGGCAACCGCGGCCATAAATTTCAGGTTCCCTCCGTATTTACCGAAGACAAACTTCCCGCCTTGTCCCAACAAGCTTGTGCGGGTGGTATCGAGACGGACGTGAGTTGCATCGGGCCGCTGGAAATTGTGGATCCACGATTTTTGCGTGTTGGTAATGGCTTCGGCGCTGCCTTCTACATAGCTAAAATAAGAGCTGACGTCGATTTCCCAGTCTTTATTGTGCCATTTATGAACGAAATCAATGCCACCCGTGTAGGCCGATTGGTGAAGGTAATCCAGCTGCTTTTCTTCAATGTTCCGGTTGACGGCGGTGAGCATTCCGCCCAAAATGGTATTGCTGTTATTAAAATCTTTTTGAATACGCCCGACAGCATAATTGGTGAGTGGTTCAATCATTTCCTGCCGTTTGTGCCCGTTGCTGATATCGGCGTATTCTTTTGCGGTCAAACTTTCGAGTAACCCGACCGACCAGCCATCTTTTGTTTTTCCTGTAATTTTTGTAGCTCCCAGGATGTTGGTAAATTCCGGGGCTTCCATGTATTCGCCGGGATTAAGTTCTGGTTCGTAATGGGGACGGCGCCCGATTCGTCGGGAGTAAAACAGGTTTTCAGAGGCCAGGTCGCCATCGCCAAACATCAACGGAAAACTTAAGATATTTTTCCCTTCGACGAAAAATGGCCTTTTTTCAGCAAAAAAAGTTTCGAACGCGGTAAGGTTAACCTCCGAAGGATCGGCCTCGACCTGCCCAAAATCGGGATTAACTGTAAAATCGAGTGTCAGGTTGTTGGTCAGGCCAACTTTCCCGTCAATCCCGAAATCGAGTTTACTTTTCTTTCCGGTTGTCCGGAACGGATTTTCCGGTTCTTTTTTGAACTGGTCGGTCCGGGCCACGGCATACGGCGTGAAATCTGCAACTTTGCGGGCTTTTAGTTTTTTTAGTCCGGTGAGTTCACCAAATTGTGAGACCCAGCCCGATTGTTTTTTTGAAGCTGGTTGCCAAAGGCTGGTTTCATTTTTGCGGAACAGGAGCCTTCCGGCTTGTAAGCCCCAGGTTTGTTCATTGTTGCCCTCAAAACGGAGCTGGGTGAGGGGGATCCTCATCTCGGCATACCAGCCAAGGCTATCCCGACTGGTTTTGACCCACCAGATGGGATCCCAGCTGCTGTCTTCGTTTTCACCGTCGTTGCTGATGAGGTATTCTTTTTTAATGCCGGCGGCACTGACCATAAATGAAAATGCGGTCCTTCGGTCGTGGTACGAATCAAACTGAACAGCTACCAGGTCGCCATCAACGTCATCGCGGCGGGTCATGCGTTGCACGATACTGTCGGGACTCGAATCGAACGCCTTAAAGGCAACAAAAATATCGTTTTCGTCTAAAAGAACAGCAATTTCTGTTTTTTGTCCGGGCCTGCTTCCTTCGTTTGGCTCGTATTGTATGAAATTGTTTTGCCATTCAGCGTTTTCCCAAACTGGTTCGTTCAGTTTTCCGTCGATTGTGATATCTGTTTTCTGACAAATTCCGGCCATATAAGTTCGCTTGGGGCGCGTTTCCTGTGCGGTAGTAATTTGATAACTGATGCAACACAGTGCAAGACATCGGAATAGTAATCGAGTATTCATTCAGGGCTTTATTTAAGTACAAAATGAATGACTCCGATTTTTGTGTTTCGTTACACGCTAAGTGAAAAAAAGATTAAAATGCAGAAAAAAGAAAAGTCCGGAAAGCTATAAGCTTCCCGGACTCTTATTTCTGTTTAAGCGTTGATGTGGGTTGTACTGGATTCGAACCAGTGACCCCTACCCTGTCAAGGTAATGCTCTAAACCAACTGAGCTAACAACCCAAGCGGGCACAAAAATATAAAAATTTTTGGTTCTTTCTTTATTCGCCACGAAAACATATAAATTTGAACCCAAAAATTCGGAAGCCTCACATTGAATCAGGCACTTATTCCGCCAGAATTTTTTTGCGCCGGGCCGACTAAACTGAAAGATTGTTGTAAATGAAGAACCTGATATCTGCATTCGTTACGCTTACTGTATTACTTGCTCTCGTTTTTACATCGGAAGGGAGAACAAACGAAGAGTCGTACTTCAAACTTTACGATGAAACAATCTTTGTTATTTCCAATTATTCCGGCGTTGATGCGACCGTAAAGGAAAAACGTTCGGTTCAGGACTTGCTAGATCAGAACATCGGAGGTTTCCGTTTTTCGCTGGAGTGGGAGAGACAGGGCAACCAGCTGATGTTGAAAAATCCGGACAATACCTCGTCGCCATTTATTGAAACGATGGCAACAATCAAAAAAACACTGGATGCAAAACCGGATAAAATATTAACCCTTTTCCTTGATTTTAATGTTAATGTAGGCGAGCTGACAGCTGTTTTTCAGGATGCGGGAATCATTCCGTATCTTTATGTACACACGCCAGGCGACGACTGGCCATCCTTAAAAAATATGGTAGAAACCAACAAACGGCTGGTTGTGTTCTCGATGCAAGACCACCGGAATAGCCCCGATTGGTTGCATTATGTGTGGGACAATGCCGTTGAGCCATATTTCTCGCTACTCGATGCTCCGGTATTTAAAGGAGAATTTCTGAAGGGGGATCCCAAAAACAGTTTGTTAATATATAACGACTATAATTCGCCCTCGGGCAATGAGAATGAGAACAACCAACGTTTTGACTCGGCTCAGAATCCGTATCTGATCGAACACTTTAAAACAACCTGGATGAATGCCGGGAAAACTCCTAATTTCATCATGCTCGATCAATATGGGAGCTGGATCCTTGGCGTGCTGACGTATCTCCGGAGTTTTAAAACAATCCGGGGGACGGTTACATACAATACAGGTTTGTTGGATTATGTGAACTGGGAAGGAATTGGAAGTTTGACCAGCGGGAAATTTTGCTTTCCAATCGGTCCTGGCGACAATCTGACACTTATTCCAAGAAGTCCGGGATATCGTTTTACCCCAGAATCGGTAACATTCGAAGAACCCTCGCAAAACAAGATTCAGCATTTTGTCGCTTCGGCCCTGGAAATTACCGAAGGCCTGGAGTCGCATTATCGTTTCGATAAAAACGCAAAAGATTACACAATAAATGGACTAAATGGAACTCCTGAAAACGTAGAATTCAAAAACGACTCAGTCCGTGGGATGGTTGCTTTTTTCAGAAAAGGCAGCCAGATCATATTACCCAAAGCCGAAGCATTTAAAGTTAGGGACCATGATTTTACGGTTGCAGCCTGGTTTAAAATTCCGGAGTATCTGCCCAACAAGCAAGACTATTGCATTATTGGGACAAAGAACAATTCATATCAGCAAGGGATTCATCTGTTGATTCGTGACCGCCAGCCTTACTTTGGGTTTTACAATAACGATCTGCGGGGCAAAACAATTATTGAAGCCGGACAGTGGTACCATATTGTTTGGCGATATAATAAGCTAAGTGGCGAACAGGCCATCTTTGTTAACGGGAAGCTCGATTCACGGTCATTGGGCCATCCGGCGTATAAGGGGCGCGATAATTTATATGTTGGAGTTGCCGGCTTTAACTGGTCGACATACATGTATGGCAGCATCGATGATCTGAGCATTTGGTCTCGGGCATTAGGCGAAGAGGAGATTTGGGGAATGAGCAAGCAAGTTATTGATATTGTTCCTGAACGAAATATTTTCAAGCGCTATCCGGTTTTTTCAGTCATCTTTTTGCTTTTTCTTTTATCGATCTCCCTATCTTATGTCTACTGGAGATATCTTCGGAACATCCTGCATCAGCCACAAAAACTGTCAGCCGAAAAAATTAAGGCTTTCGATAAGACGACAAAAGAAAAACCGACACAAAATTACATACAGTTATTTGGCGATTTCAAGGTTCTCGATCGGTTTGGTAATGATATAACAACTCAGTTTACCCCTAAACTGAAGCAGCTTTTTCTACTCATATTGCTTTATTCTCAGCGAAGCAAAAACGGGATCTCAACCAAAGAGCTAACCGATATTTTGTGGGAAGGGTACTCTTATCAAAACGCAAAAAACATTCGGGGGGTGACGATCCGAAAGCTTAGGTTGTTGCTTGAAACAATTGATTCGGTTGAAATCGTATTCCACATCGATCGCTGGTCGATGAAGTTCTCCGGACCGGTATATTGTGATTATGTTGAGTGTTTAAAGATGCTCGATAAACGTACCAGTCACGATGAGAATTTTTATCCCGAATTTTATCAGATAATTCGTGAAGGGGAAGTTTTTAAAGGCGAATCATACGACTGGCTCGACGATTTTAAGGGTTATATTGGCAATAACATCGTCGACATACTGCTTACCTTTGTGCAGAAACTATCCATTGCTACCGATTCCGAGCTCATCCTGAAACTAACCGAGCGCATTTTAATTGCCGATCCGGTAAATGAGATTGCCTTAGCGTTTAAATTGAAGGCATTGATCAGGCAAAACAATTATAATCTGGCTCGGTTTACTTACGAAAAATTCTGCTCGTTGTACGAAGAAATGTACGGAGAGAAGTTTCGTGAACCATTCGATGGTCTGATCACATAGCAGAACAGGTTAATTTTTTTAAATATTTTTATAAATATATAAATCATTGATTTGCATGTGTGGTTGTTGTCCTGATGGCTAAAAATTAACCTCAAAGTAATCGGTATTTAATCCTTTTGTAAGTTTTAGGTAAAACGATAATAAGTGTCATAATTTAAGTTTGTAATGTTTTTGTGGCATTGATCTGCTCAAAGATGGACTAACAAAATTAACAACCAAAAGACCGAATGAAGGGTAAACTTTCGAAACTGATTCCAACAGGGGGGAGGGCATGGCTGCTATTCATGTTTTCTGGAGCTGCCGTTTGTATCCTGGTTCTATTTGCCGGTAAAAAAGCTGTCGACTATACTTCAACCGATGCATATTGCATGTCGTGTCACATCCACCCGCATGCAGAACAAAGCTGGAAACTTTCACCTCATTATAACAACCGGACCGGCACGGTCGTTCATTGTGTCGAATGCCACCTGCCGCCGGCAGGGCATGGCTACCTGTTGGCCAAGGCCAAACAAGGCATGAAAGATGTTTATGGATACCTGTTTAAAGACAGTGCCGAATTTAAATGGGAAGATAAACGCAAACTAGAGGCAGCCCGGAAATTCGTTTATTCGGAATCTTGTATTAAGTGCCACCAAAACCTCTTCCCTGTAAATCTTTCGCAGGATGGGGAAAACGGACATCTCAACTACATAACCAGCAAAGAAGAAGTCAGTTGTTTGAATTGTCACCTCGAAGTAGGGCATTTCGATCCCAATGCGGCCCACGAGCACGATTTGAATTTTGGTGCTTCGTCGGTCGAGAAGGCAGAAATTTTTACCGAGCCAACCACGGTGTCCAAGTTTGAGAACTTTACTGAAAAGATTCCGGGGACCAGCGTAACGTTCGAAATGATAGCTATTCCGGGGGGAAAATTTAAAATGGGAAGCGCTAAGGACGAACCTTATCACAAACCCGACGAGAGTCCGGTTCATCCGGTTCAGGTTTCCCGGTTCTGGATGGGTAAAGTTGAGGTGAGTTGGGACGAATATCTCGAATTTTTCAAAGCGACCTCGTCGCAGGGGCGCAAGGAAAGTGATACAGAAAACGAAAATGTCGATGCGATCTCGGGGCCAACACCGCCCTGGGGCGCTCCGGATCAGGGGTGGGGCAAAGGATCAAGGCCGGCAATAACCATGTCGTGGTATGCAGCTGATGTTTACTGCAAATGGTTGTCAAAAGTGACAGGCAAACATTATCGTCTCCCAACTGAAGCTGAATGGGAATATGCCTGTCGCGGAGGAACAGAAACTCCATATTTCTTCAGCGGAAATCCGAAGAAATTTACAGACGAGGGATTCTGGAACAAACTATTTGGCCCGGATACGTCGGTAATTGCTACAAACGTTGTATATAAACAGAACAGCGGATCGAAAACACAGGAGCCCCAACGCGTTAAAAGTAATCCGTTTGGGTTGAAGAACATGCTGGGAAATGTGGCCGAATTTTGCTCTGACTATTATTCTCCCACGGCCTATAACGCATACAAGGGCCTGGCAGTTAACCCGAGAGGCCCGAAAAAAGGGAAGGAACATGTTATACGCGGGGGCTCATTTAAAAGCGATGCCCGCGATGTAAGAAGCGCTGCACGCGACTATACAAGAACCCAGGAGTGGTTAGTCACCGACCCTCAGATGCCTAAAAGTATCTGGTGGTATTCCGACTGTATCGATGTGGGTTTCCGCGTCGTTTGTGAACCTGATTCTAATATTGAATAATAACCGACTATTCCAATGGATAACAATTCAAAATCATTTAACCGCCGACGCTTTCTTGAATCGACAGCATTAGCAGGAATCGGTCTTCTGGGCGCAGGAGCAGTTTTGTCATCGTGTAAAAAGAAAATTGACAACAAGGCGCTTGGCTTGCCCCCCATATTAAAAGGCGCTCCCAAAGGGAAAAAACTTCGGGCCGGCCTTGTCGGGGCCGGTAACCGGGGCACCGGGGCTGCCATTAACTTTATCAGCGCTGGTCCCGATCTCGAAATCATTGCTGTAGCCGATGTATTTCAGGATAAAATTGATGAATTCCGGAAACGGTTTGCCGGGTATAAGCTGGATATCCCGGAAGAAAATTGTTTCGTCGGATTTGATGCATATAAAAAATTGATGGCACTGAAAGAAGTCGATGTGGTTATTCTGGCTACGCCGCCTCAGTTTCGTCCGGAACATTTCAAAGAAGCAGTTTTGCAAAACAAGCATGCTTTTTTGGAAAAACCGGTCGCCGTCGATCCGGTGGGAGTCCGATCGGTAATTGCTACGGCAAAAAAAGCGGAAGCTATCGGGTTAAATGTCGTCACCGGGACGCAACGCCGCCATCAGGAAGATTACATCGAAACATATAAGCAGATTGCATCCGGAGCTATTGGAAAGCCCGTTTCGGCCCGTGCATTCTGGAACCAGAACCACGTCTGGTTCCGGACCCGGGAAGAAGGCTGGGACGATATGACCTACATGATTCGTAACTGGAATAACTTCTGCTGGCTTTGCGGCGACCACATTCTTGATCAGCATGTTCATAATATCGACGTAATTAACTGGTTTCTGGGGAAAAATCCAATTAGCGCTATTGGCTATGGCGGTCGTGCCCGCAGATTAACAGGCGATCAGTATGACTATTTCAGTATCGATTACGATTTTGGCGATGGACTTTTCTCCCACAGCATGTGCCGGCAGATTGATAATTGTGCCAATGGAACGGGGGAGTTTATCATGGGAACGGAAGGATATACCAATTGTCAAAACACGATTTGGAACTTAGATGGTTCTGTGAAATGGAAGTTTGAATATCCGAAAGATGCCAATGGAAACGAGACTAATTCAATAAAGATTCCTCCGTACATTCAGGAACACATGCACCTTGTTCATGCTATTCGTACCGGTGAGTATGTTAACCAGGCTGAAGCGACTGCGCACTCCACACTCACGGCTATTATGGGAAGAACAGCTGCCTATACCGGGAAACTTGTTACCTGGGACGAAATATTCAAATCAGAAATGGATCTTGGGCCTCAGGTTATTGAATTTGGACCAGTAGATATGGAGTTTCCGGTACCAGTTCCCGGAACAGCACACAAAGCATAGAAATCTATACCAACTAAATCATAAATTCCTAAGCTAAACCAACTAAACATTCAGTTTTATTATTACCTAAACCAACCAGACAAGAGCCCGGTTTAACCGCCGGGCTCTTTCACATCTCTTCCGTATTTTTGGTCAACTCAAATCAGGGGAAAGTATTGCCTGGTTGTCTTTTCAGGGTTCCCTACAGGTTATGCCATTTGTTTCTCCCATTTGATTGTGATAGATTTAATAAATTAGAATAGCTTCAGGGAACGGGAATAAAAACCACGTGCCAACAACAATGAGCGAACGAAAAAACAAGATACTTTTCTGGAGTCTGGCTCTTTTAATGCTGGTGGCATTATTAATTATCAGTCGCGATGCCGGAATTTCCGGAGATGAAGAGGTGCATTACCGGCACTCCGAATTGGTTTATAATTATTTCAAAACAGGTGGGGAAGACAAATCTTGCCTTGACACACCCAAAACCCATCTCCAATACTACGGGCAGTTGTTCGACAACCTGACAACCATTTTCTGCCATTGGTTTTCGATTGAGGACGTATATTCGTTTCGTCACCTCATGAGCTCGTTGGCCGGATGGCTCGCCATTGTTGTTGCAGCGCTGTTTGCTGCCTATTTGTCCGGTTGGACCGCGGCAATTTTCACCCTTATCTTGTTCGCCGTTTCGCCAACGTTTCTGGGGCATGCACAAAATAACCTGAAAGATATCCCATTCGCCCTGGCTTATATTGCCTCGGTGTATTATTCCATTAAATATGTGTTCGCAGAAACAAAACCATCCCGAGGACTCTCAATTTTGCTCGTTATCAGTATCGGATCGGCTATTGGTATTCGCGCGGGTGGCATTTTGATGGTGTTCTATTTGTATCTCTTCTTTTTATTGAAAGTTGTCTCAGCATATCTTCTCGAAAAGAAGATTGAGCCTACTCTGGTTCTTAGAAAATTTGCCGCGATTATGGGGCTCTCTGTTGCGGCATATTTATTTGGGCTGATTCTGTGGCCATACGCCCTGCAAAACCCGGTTCTCAACCCATGGAAGTCATACGAAGTAATGACCAAATTTCCAACAACGGTTCGCCAAATTTATGATGGCCAATTTATCTGGTCCGATTTCCACCCGTGGAATTATTTGCCGAAATATATGCTGATTACAATCCCGATCATTGTTTTTATAGGGATTCTTCTGGCGATTCTTCTTCGGGGAAATTGGTTAAAACACGATCCGTATAAACCTGTAAAAACCGGTCTTCTGTTTTTGACGATCCTGTTTCCATTGGTATATGTGATTGCAAAAGGTTCTAATCTTTATGGGAGTTGGCGCCATTTTCTTTTTGTGTACCCGGGAATTGTAATTTTTTCGGCTATCGGATTTGCCAGACTTTGGAACAAATTGCAAAAAGCGAGGGCCAAAGTTGTTACAGGCATATTATTTTGTCTGCTGACCTATTCCCCAATCCGGTTCATGATTGTGAATTATCCATATTTTTACCTGTACTACAATCAATTAGTCGGAGGAATAAAAGGAGCGTATGCCAACTACGAAACCGACTATTATTATCACTCGATGCGGGAAGGGGCCGAATGGCTCCAGACCTACTTAGCTGAACATCGGTCAGACTCGGTTATAATTGTCGGCGGGAATTTTCCTTCAGGCTGGTTTTTCCGGAATAATCCAAATATTAAATTTGAATACTTTCCCTATGCCGAACGAAGTAATTCTAATTGGGATTATGCGATTGTGGCCAATAGTTACATTCCTCCGGAACTGCTTAAAAACGGGGCATGGCCTCCGAAAAATGCGATTCACACGATTGTGGTCGATGGAGTTCCTATTTGTGCTATCCTGAAACGAAAAACCCATGCCGATTATTGGGCGATTCAGGCCCAGCGGCAGTGCGACACCATTAAATCTTTGGTCTTATTTGATCAGGCGCGGCAATTCGATTCGGAAAATGAGATGATCTATTATAAATTTGCACAATCATTAATTCATGTCGGACGAGTTGATCAGGCAGTGCAGGTTTTAACAGAGAGTCTGAAAATCAATCTGGGCTACGAATATGCGTTAGAAATGATGGGAGATATTGCCCAAGGTTCAGGGGAGGTTAAACAGGCAATTGAATTTTATCGAATGGTTATTGAGCACAACCGAAAATTTTTTTCGGTTTATCCGAAATTAGCACGGTTGGTTGCTCCGGATGATCTTGCTGAAGCCCGGCAGCTCCTGAAACGATGTTTGCAAATGAACCCTAGCTATAAACCGGCAATCAGGGGGTTGGCCGACACTTATCGGCAAACTCATCCGGAGGTCGCAAAGAAATATGATGAATTGAATAAATCAATTAAATAATTAAAAATTAGGATGATGAAAAAAATGATGTTATTATTAGCCATCTTCGGAATGCTTTTCGTGGGAGGCTTGACTGCTGCTTATGCGCAAAATGAAGACACAACTGCTGTTGAAACTTTAGATGAACCGAAAGACACGGTATCAATCGACGATATGGATCCTGTTTTCTACGATGCAGAAGCTACCGAAACGGAATCGTCGGGTTCAGGTATGACTTACGTGATCATTGGAGGGGTTATCGTCGTTGCAGCTGGCGCGTTTTTCTTTCTTCGTAAAAAGAAAAAATAAGCGGTAAAAAGATTCTGGCAAGTTCAAAAACTACCGCAAGAATACTGTAAAAAGCAAAAGCCTCACGATTGAGGCTTTTTTTATTACTCTTCGATCCAATTGCTGTCGTAAAGAAAATCGTTATAAGGGAACCGGGTGATGTGGATCTTTTTCACCTCTTCGTATAACGTTCGTTTCAATTCTTCAATATTCTGCCTTTTCAAGGCTGATACAAATAACGATGGCGTGTTTTTCTTGGCCATCCAGCTATTTTTCCAGTCTTCCAGTGAAAGATTGTGTCTTTCAACCGGGCTTAGGTCATCGGTTGGCTTCTCAACAAACCGGAATGCGTCGATTTTATTAAAGACATAAATAACCGGCTTGTCTCCGGCCTCAATTTCATTCAGCGTGCGGTCAACAACCTCAATTTGTTCTTCAAACCCTGGGTGTGAAATGTCGACAATGTGCATCAGGATGTCCGATTCGCGGACTTCGTCAAGGGTTGATTTAAACGATTCAACCAGCCCGTGCGGAAGCTTTCGGATAAATCCAACGGTGTCGGCAATAAGGAATGGTAAGTTTCCAACGACCATTTTCCTGACGGTTGTATCAAGAGTTGCGAACAGCTTATTTTCGGCAAAAACATCTGATTTGCTCAGCAGGTTCATCATGGTCGATTTGCCTACGTTGGTATACCCTACCAAGGCAACGCGGACCAATTTCCCCCGGTTCTTTCGCTGGGTACTCTTTTGCTTATCAATTTTGATAAGCTGCTCTTTCAGTCGGGCGATCTTGTCCAAGATAATTCGGCGGTCGGTTTCGATCTGTGTTTCGCCCGGACCTCTCATGCCAATTCCTCCCCGTTGTCGCTCCAGGTGGGTCCACATTCTGGTAAGGCGGGGCAATAAATACTGGTATTGGGCCAGTTCAACCTGGGTTTTTGCATGGGCCGTTTGCGCCCTGCGCGCGAAAATGTCCAGAATCAAGTTCGTTCGGTCGAGGACCTTGCATTCAAGGGCCCGTTCGAGATTACGCAATTGTGTGGGGGTCAGTTCGTCGTCAAAAATAACCGAATCGACCTCGTAAATCTTCACGTAATTTGCAATTTCTTCCAGTTTCCCGCTTCCAACAAATGTTACTGAATTGGGTTTGTCTAACCGTTGCAAAAAATGTTTTTTCACTTCTGCTCCAGCGGTTTCAGCCAAGAATTCCAGTTCTTCCAGATATTCTTTTGCCCGCGTTTCATCTTGGTCTTCATTAATGAGCCCGACGAGTACTGCCGTTTCAATAATTGGTTTTATTTCTATCATTCACTTACAAACCTTACAATACAAAAAAACCTGGTTCCGCCGAAACAGAACCAGGATTATTTTATTCAAAATTAAGCTATTACTGAAGAACAAAGCTGATTGGCACAGTGTAAGAAACACGTACTGGCTTACCTCCTTGTTTTCCCGGTTTCCATTTAGGAAGACTGTTAACCACGCGCAATGCTTCTTTATCCAGCGCAGGGTCAACGCCACGGGTTACCTTAGCATTTGATACACTACCATCTTTACCAACAACGAATGTTACAAACACTTTACCCTGAATACCATTTTCCTGAGCAATCACAGGATATTTAATAGATTGGGCAATGAATTTGCGAAGTGCTAATTGTCCTCCCGGGAACTCCGGCATTTCTTCTACAATAAAGAAAACTTTGGCTTCTTCTGCTTCTTCTTCTTCCTTGCTGGCTTGCTGAACTACCATCTGAACATCAATTGCTGTTTTTTTATCAGCTTCAGTGTCTTCAATGTCAAGTTCATCTTCAATCTCGGTATTGTCATCAACGATTGTCAACACATCAACCACTTTTGGAGGTGGTGGTGGTGGCGGCGGTTGAACCTGGTCCTGCCGGGTTACCGGGATCATCTCATCTTCTACCTCCTGCGTTGCGACAGTCCCCAGTGTACTTGCTTTTTCCACTTTTGATGTCCACTCAAACGCCAGCAACGATAGACCAAGAGAGATCACCAACCCTAACTGAACAAAAAGGTTCCTTTTGTTCTCGAGATCAGCCTTTGGTGATTTCTTGAGTTCCATAATTCAGTTTTATTTAGTTTATTTTTATCCCAGAAACTATCTTTAGTTCGAGGGCTTAAAGATAGAAAATAATCTTCAAAAGCAATATTTTCGATATCAATTTTGAATATTTCCGACGAAACATTCCATGAATACTGTCCATGAGCAACTTGTTACTGTAGCACAAATGAAATCGGGACACTAAAACTTACCCGCACAGCCTTTCCGCCTTGTCGTCCAGGTTTCCATAATGGCAAGCTGTTTACAACACGGAGGGCCTCTTCGTCCAAAGCCGGATCAACTCCGCGAATAACTTTGGCATTCGTTACCCGCCCTTTGGTATCCACAACAAAACTGACATAAACCTTCCCTTGAATTCCATTCTCCTGTGCGATGACCGGGTATTTTATTGCTTTGGCAATGTAACTTGTCAAGGCTTTCATGCCTCCCGGAAATTCCGGCATTTCCTCGACAATAATAAATACCGGTTGATTTTCTTCCGCTTCTTCCTCAACTGAGGCAGCAGCCGGAACATAAACCGGAGCATCGATTGAGGTTTTGGCATTTGCTTCAGAATCAAAGATCTCAAGGTTATCGTCGACTTTTGTTTCGTTATCGACAATAACGAATTCGACAACCGGAGCCGTTACCGGTGGCGGAGCGACAACTTTTTCTTCAGCTCGTGTTGGTGGAATATATTCTTCGTCAGGGGTAACGTTCCGGAGTGATTCTTTAACTTCAACTTTTTTTACCGGTGACCGCCATTCAAAAGCTATTAATACGATAGCTAATGAAATGATCAACCCAAACATGAAAAACATTGATCGTTTATTTTCCATGTCTACCCGTGCGTATTTTTTTGTGTCCATGACTACAGTTTTAGGTTAGTTGATAAAGTATGGAACCAAATCCGAAACGACGTAATACATAAAAGAGAGAACGTATCAATAAGTTTTGTAAAGCCAGGCTTTGTGTTTTTTTATAAACAAAAAGCTTACCAAAATTTTCTCGATCCGTTGCACTTTGAAAATATTTTATATCTTTGCCGTGCAAAAATCGATGGGGGATTAGCTCAGTTGGCTAGAGCGTTTGACTGGCAGTCAAAAGGTCACCGGTTCGATTCCGGTATTCTCCACTGAAAGTTACAAAAAGTTGTTCGGTTTTGGACAACTTTTTGTATTTTTTGTTTATGACAAATGCTATTCCTGAATGCTTTTTTGGATCCTGAGTAATAAAGGATCGGATCAATTCAACATTCGGGTGGACGATAACTTTTAAGCATAGATTTTAGCTACTCTGAAAAGGAAGAATGTAATATCCCTTACCCCTCTTAAACTTGTTCTAAACGCTTTTAGTTTAGCATTGAAAGATTCAGCAGAAGCATTGGTTGATCGATTGTCAAAGAAGTTCAGGATTTCTTTGTAATGCGTATAGATTGTAGCAGATATGGTATTGAATGCATTAAAAAAT
Source organism: Bacteroidota bacterium (assembly GCA_029265715.1). Classification (GTDB taxonomy): domain Bacteria; phylum Bacteroidota; class Bacteroidia; order Bacteroidales; family Prolixibacteraceae; genus Aquipluma. The sequence goes on along the minus strand of JAJUGZ010000036.1, from coordinate 20,728 downwards.
GAGTAAACTCATTTTTTAATTTTCCCGGATATTTTAGTTGTATCTATTTCGTTTTACACAAGCCAAAATACTGTAACTTTGCATTGCATTTTTTGAGTGACTTTTGATAAGTTTCAGTTTCAGGATAATTATAAACCAAAACAAATTTGAAAATGAAAAAATTATTTTTTGCAATTCTTTTGCTTCCTTTTTTTGTTGCTTGCAACCAAAAGGAACTAAAGCAGCTGCGTGAGCAAAATGCGCAACTACAGATGGAAACCCATCAGAACGATTCGGTTATCAATGATTTTGTTGAATCGTTTGACGCTATTCAGCAAAACCTGGCGGCCATTAAGGAGAAGCAGAATATTATTGATGTAAGTACGCAGGAAAGCCCGAACCGGACCCGGAAAGAAAAAATTACCAGCGACCTGATCGCGATCAATGATCTGCTTGAGAAAAATAAAGCAGAATTGGATGATCTGAACAAGAAACTGAAAAACAGTTATTTGCAAAATACCAAGCTGACAAAGCTGGTCGAAAATCTGAAACAGCAGATTGCCGATAAGGAAGCTGAAATTGCTTCGCTACAGGAGCAGGTGGCAGCTTTGAATATAGATGTGAAAAACCTCACCGGTAAAGTTCAGACCCTGAATGAAAACCTGGATGCCGCAACAGCCGATAATGCCGCTAAAGCTAAAACGATTGAAGAGAAAACCAGTGAGCTGAATACGGCTTACTATATTGTAGGTACTACAAAAGAACTGAAGGACAAGAAAATTATTAATCGGGATGGCGGTTTGCTCGGAATTGGCAAGTCGAGTAAGTTGGGGCAGGATTTTGATCCGGCTTTGTTTACAAAAATTGATATAACTAAAACGTCATCGATTAAGATCTCGGCCAAGAAAATCACACTGGTAACATCTCATCCAAATGGTTCGTACCAAATTGATGGAACCGATAAGGCTGTTGAAGGGATTACGATTTTGGATGCAAAAGAATTCTGGAAGGCTTCCAAGTTTTTGGTTATTTCGGTTCAATAATATATTGGGCAGTCATAAATGAAAAGAGCAGACCCCGAAGGCCTGCTCTTTTCATTTATGATCGTTTTTTTGTGCTCTGGTTAATAAACTTTGGCCTTAATGTCCCGGATGTAGAGTTGCAGGTTGGTTTTTCCCCGGAACGCGTTTTCGGTTACCGAATAGCAAATGTCGAATGGCAACCCTTGCGATATGGCTTCGAAATGATTAGCCTGATTAAATGCGATTCCTGAGAATTTGGCCGATGTGCTGGTGGCTTCAATAACATCCAGTTTCAGGTGTTCGAGGTTTTTCCCAACCGGTCGGCTGGTTCCACTGTCTAGAACATTTTCGGTGACAAAAACCGGAAGCATGTTGTGCGGACCAAAAGGAGCAAATTGTTTCAGGATACGGTAAAATTTCGGGGTAATGTCCGATAAATAAATTTTGGCATCCACATCAATTGTTTCTTGTTGCTGGTCGTCGGTAATTGATTTGGCAACAATTTCTTCAAATCGGCGGGTAAACTCCGGAATGTTTTCGATGCGCATGGTAAGGCCGGCAGCATACATGTGCCCGCCATAACTTTCCAGAAGGTCGCTGCAAGCACCAATCGCTTCGTACAGATCGAAATCTTTAACCGAACGGGCTGAACCGGTTGCCAGTCCGTTTGATTCGGTCAGAATGACGGTTGGGCGGTAAAAATATTCGGTCAGGCGCGAAGCCACAATGCCAACCACTCCCTTGTGCCAGTCGCGGTTGTATAAAACTGTTGCATTTCGGTTGGCCTGTTCCGGATCCCGTTCAATCATTTCGAGAGCTTCCTGGGTGATGTCGCGGTCGAGTGTTTTACGGATTTCGTTATACGAATTGATCTCGTCGCCCAGCATCTCGGCTTCTTTTTCATCGGAAATTGTCAGGATTGCAACTGATTTTTTCCCGTGTTCAATTCGTCCCGATGCATTTAAGCGCGGACCTATTTTGAAAACGATATCGCTGATTGTAACCTCTTCCTCGTTCAGTCCTGAATAGGTCATGATTGTTTTGAGCCCCTGGCTTGGATTGGTATTCAGTTTTTTCAGTCCGTAGTAAGCCAGCACTCTGTTTTCGCCGGTAACTGGTACAATGTCGGAGGCAATACTTACAACCAAGAGGTCGAGCAAATCGTGAAGCTCAACGATTGGGATGTCGTTCCGCAGGCAATAGGCTTGAAGCAGTTTAAACCCGACCCCGCATCCGGAAAGCTCTTTGTACGGATAATTGCAATCGGGGCGCTTGGGATCGAGCACGGCTACCGCGTCCGGAATTTCATTGTCTGGGTTATGATGGTCACAAATAATAAAATCGATGCCCAAGTCTTTGGCCATCTTTATTTTTTCAACGGCTTTAATTCCGCAGTCGAGCACAATGACGAGCGAGAATTTCTCTTCCGAAGCATACTGGATACTTTGAGGCGAAATGCCGTAACCTTCCGTGTAACGGTCGGGGATGTAATAATCGATGTTTTGGATTCGGCTTTTCAGGAACTGGTACATCATGGCAACCGAAGTTGTTCCGTCAACATCGTAGTCGCCGTAAATCAGTACTTTTTCCTGATTGGTGATTGCTTGCTCAAGCCGGGCAACCGCTTTGTCCATATCCTTCATCAGGAACGGATCGTGCAGGTCTGACAGTTTGGGGCGGAAAAAGGCATGCGCATCGGCATAGGTTGTGATGCCTCGTTGTGCTAACAAATTGGCAATCACCATGTCGATATTTAGCGCAGCCGATAAATGTTTAATCACATTTATATCGCCTTGTTCTTTAATGTTCCAGATTTTACCCATTCTGTGCCTTTCACCCCCGTGTTTGAGGACATAAATTGGTCAAAGATAGAAAATGCTGACAGATTCGGAAAGTAGAAGAATCACATTAATTCACATTTTGTTAATGGCAGGTTGGATTGTTTTTTTATAAGCTTCACCTCTTCAAAAACTTAGCATGGGCAAATTAGTTTTCAACAATTTTAAACTTTTTTAACAGTGCGATCGCGGTTGAATTTTCGGCTGTCGGAATTTGATAGTACAATTATTCAATACTTTACTATCTTTGCACAAGTTTTCAAAAAAAATCAACATCAGTAATTTGTAGAAATGAGCATAGCAGAGCTAAGTGAGCAAGAGCTAATTCGCAGAAATTCAATGCAGAAACTGGTAGATATGGGGATTGATCCTTACCCGGCTGCCGAGTTCCCGGTCAATACAAAAGCAATCGAAATACAAGAACAGTTTGAGCCAGAGAAGAACAATTTTCAGGATGTTGTAATGGCTGGCCGTATTATGGGGCGCCGTATTATGGGAAAAGCCTCGTTTGCAGAACTTCAGGATGAAAGCGGTCGTGTCCAGTTATACATCAATCGTGACGAAATTTGTCCGGGCGAGGATAAAACTCTGTATAATGAAGTTTTTAAAAAATTACTCGATATCGGAGACATTGTAGGTGTAAAAGGCTATGCATTCACAACGCAGATGGGAGAGAAGTCTATTCATGTGAGGGAGCTGACAATCCTGAGCAAATCTCTTCGTCCGTTACCCGTTGTGAAAGAAAAAGACGGCCAGGTTTACGACGCTTTTTCCGATCCGGAACAGCGCTATCGCCAGCGGTATGTCGATTTGATTGTGAACCCGCAGGTGAAAGATACATTCCTTAAACGGACCAAGATCATTAACACCATGCGCCAGTTTTTCAACGAGCAAGGCTACCTTGAGGTTGAAACACCCATCCTCCAGTCTATCCCGGGAGGCGCTGCGGCCCGTCCGTTTATTACGCATCACAACGCATTAAATATTCCGTTGTATCTCCGTATTGCCAACGAACTTTACCTGAAACGGCTCATTGTTGGCGGGTTTGAGGGTGTTTACGAGTTTGCCAAGGACTTCAGAAATGAAGGGATGGACCGTACCCATAACCCGGAGTTTACCGTGATGGAAATTTATGTAGCTTACAAAGACTACAAATGGATGATGAATTTTACCGAAGAAATGATTGAACGTGTTGCTCTGGCATTGCACGGGACTACAGAAGTTCAGTTGGGCGATAAAATCATCAATTACAAAAGACCGTTCCGGCGGGTTACTATGTACGATGCCATCAAGGAGCATACCGGCTACGATATTGCCGGAAAATCAGAAGAAGAATTGCGCGATATTTGCGACAAGCTGGGCATTGAAACCGATCCGAGTATGGGCAAAGGCAAGCTGATTGACGAAATTTTCGGTGAAAAATGCGAACATCATTACATTCAGCCAACCTTCATTATTGATTATCCGGTTGAAATGTCGCCACTGACCAAGAAACATCGGTCGGTGCCCGGTTTGACCGAGCGTTTCGAACTGATGGTAAACGGGAAAGAGTTGGCCAATGCCTATTCTGAATTGAATGACCCGATTGATCAGCGCGAACGGTTTGAAGAACAGTTGCGTTTGTCAGAAAAAGGCGACGATGAAGCCATGTTTATCGATCAGGACTTTCTTCGCGCCCTGGAATACGGTATGCCGCCAACTTCCGGGATGGGAATCGGAATCGACCGTTTGACAATGTTCATGACCAATAACTTGTCGATTCAGGATGTTTTGTTCTTTCCCCAGATGAAGCCCGAAAAGAAAGCTGATGTTGTTGATGGAGATGAAAAATTCATGGAGCTGGGGATGTCGGCCGAATGGGTTGAGGTGGTCAAAAAGATGGGTTTCAAAAAAGTGAAAGACCTGAAAGAAGTAAAACCGGCGAAGTTGTTTAACGACCTGTGTGGGTTTAATAAAAAGAATAAACTGGGATTAAATAACCCAACGGCTGAAGAAGTAAATTCATGGTTAGCTTAGTCCCGGAAGAAAACATGTTTTCGAATTCGAAGATAGCGATAATAGGCAGCGGAAGTTGGGCCACCGCATTGGCTAAAATAATGCTGCACAATGTGGAGTCTATTAACTGGTATTTCCGCAATCCGGATAATATTGAACAGTTTAAGCGGTTCAAGCACAACCCGAACTATTTGCGCGGAGTTGAGTTTGATACAGACCGAATCCATTTTTACGACGATATAAATAAGGCAATTGAGCATGTTGATATCGTGGTACTGACAATTCCGTCAGCATTTCTGAAAGACGCTTTAAGCCAGGTTACCGTTGATCTGAGCCAGAAGTTTATCGTTTCGGCAATCAAGGGAATTGTTCCGGGCGATAACCTGATTGTGGGGCAGTTCCTGCACCAGTATTTTAATATCCCGTACGACCGGATTGGCGTAATTGCCGGCCCTTGCCATGCCGAAGAAGTTGCGCTTGAACGTTTGTCGTACCTGACCATTGCCTGTCCCGATGTGAAAAAAGCCCGCGCGTTTGCCTTCCGCCTCGAATGTGCTTATATCCGCACCCATGTTTCCGACGATATTTATGGGACCGAGTATGCCTCGGTGCTGAAAAATGTAATCGCTATTGCCTCCGGAATTGTTCACGGCTTGCGCTATGGCGACAATTTTCAGGCGGTGCTCATCTCGAATGCTATTCAGGAAATCAAACGTTTTGTCGATAAAGTCCATCCCATTACCCGCGACATAAAAAGCTCGGCTTATCTGGGCGATTTGCTCGTAACGGCCTATTCGCAGTTTTCCCGCAACCGGACATTTGGGACCATGATCGGGAAAGGTTATTCGGTCCGGTCGGCACAACTCGAAATGCACATGGTGGCCGAAGGCTACTATGCTGCCAAATCAATCAAAGAGATTAATGAAGAATTTCGTGTGAACATGCCTATTTCCGAGGCTGTTTACAACATTCTGTACGAAAACATATCACCAGCTATTGAAATCAGATTATTAACTGAAAATTTAAGGTAATACATGGAAAATATCTCTTTAAATTTTGATAAGACTTTGAGTTTCATTTCAAAAGATTCGGTATTAGCCTATAAATCTGAAATTGAAACCCACAATAAAGCTCTTTTCAATAAAACCGGGAAAGGTAACGATTTCCTGGGGTGGACCAATTTGCCCTCTTCAATCACTGAAGCTGAACTGGCCGATTACGAAAAAACTGCTGCCAAGCTGAAAGCTAAACAGATCGACCTGTTCGTTGTGGTTGGTATAGGCGGTTCTTATCTGGGAGCTAAAGCGGTTGTTGACGCATTGTCAGATAGTTTTGCCCACCTGAAAGGCGGAAAGAATCCATTAATTGTTTTTGCCGGGCAGAACATCAGCGAAGATTATCTTTTCGAGTTGCGCGAACTCTTGAAAGTGAAAGAATATGCCATGGCGGTTATTTCCAAATCTGGAACGACAACCGAGCCGGCGTTGGCTTTCCGTCTGCTGAAGCAAGATATTGAAGAAAAATACGGCAAAGCAGAAGCTTGTGAACGCATCGTGGCTATTACCGATGCCAAACGCGGCGCTTTGCGGACTCTGGCCACTTCCGAAGGATATAAAACCTATGTGATTCCGGATGATGTGGGTGGCCGTTACTCGGTATTGACACCGGTTGGTCTGCTGGCCATTGCTGTTGCTGGTTTCGACATCCGCGCCCTGGTAAAAGGCGCTGTTGATATGGAAAAAGCGTCAGGCGTCGATGTCCCGTTCGAGAAAAACCTGCCAGCTCAATATGCAGCCGTTCGTAACGAATTGTACAAGACCGGGAAGAAGGTAGAGATTTTTGTAAACTACAACCCCAAATTACATTTCCTGGCCGAATGGTGGAAACAGCTTTATGGCGAAAGTGAAGGGAAAGAAGGGAAAGGTATTTTCCCGGCCTCGGTCGATTTTACTTCCGACTTGCACTCGATGGGGCAATACATCCAGGAAGGAGAACGGACCTTGTTTGAAACCGTTATTTCGGTTGCAAGCCCCGACCGGGAAGTCCGCATTCCGATCGACCCGGACAATCTTGACGGACTGAATTTCCTTTCAGGAAAACGTGTTGACGAAGTGAATAAGATGGCCGAACTTGGTACCACGCTTGCTCATGTTGACGGCGGAGTCCCAAACATCCAGATTGTTATGCCGAAGCTGAACGAATATTACCTGGGACAGATTATTTATTTCTTCGAATTGGCTTGTGGCTTAAGCGGATATACCTTGGGTGTTAACCCATTCGATCAGCCAGGGGTCGAAGCCTACAAAAAGAATATGTTTGCATTGCTCGAGAAACCTGGTTACGAAGCCGAAACAAAAGCAATCAAAGCTCGTTTGTAAGATTCTGATTTCACAGAAATATAAGAGGGAAGTCCGGTTGGGCTTCCCTTTTGTTTGCATAATAGGTCTTGGTGATTTACCAGATTGGCTCAATAATAACCTTCCGGTGGTACTCGGTTGGCATTACTTTATATTTCTGCAGGGTTGAGATAGCTGTACAGCCAACCCCGCTGATAGCATAATTCAGGTCGACCCTGACCGAGCCTTGTTTTTGCAACTGGTATGGATAAAGAGCCCGGCTCACATTATCGGTGCTGTATTCCGAAGCGCTGAAGCTGAATAGCTGATCGGCGCTGATCCGAATACCTGTTCCTTGCGGATTTTTAAATTCAAACCAGCGAACGTCGGTTCGGTTGCCCGATTCCTGAGGAATGAGGTATGGTTCATACATCTCAGGTACGCTTGTCTGATAAACGCCAACTTTAGCTCCTGTTTTGCGGTCCGGATACGTTTCGAACGGACCACGACCAAACCATTTCACTTGCTGAAATTCATTTCTCAGGTTTATTTCCAGTCCAACTTTCGGGAGCCATTCGGGTAATTGTCCCGAAGGGGTAACGGTGTGGTCGATTGTGATCCGTCCGGAGCCGTCAATCCAATAAATGTAATGATTTTCGAATGTTGTGGCGTACTGCCCCTGAGCTAGCGCATGGCTATACACATCGACCACTACTGCATCTCCAATGTTGCTCCAGCTCATTTTTCCGCGAACCGGTTTCAGGTCATTTAGCCCCAGCGAAAACCATTCATTCGACGGGCCATTCCCCATGCCCGGCTGACGTTTGTCAAGCCCTGAGCGTCCAACAGTCCAATCGTCCAGGTCGTTGGCCAAAGGGGCACGCCAGACACTGAGTTCCGGTCCTTTTTTCAGAATCTCTGTCCCATCGATAATTATGGACGATAATTTCCCGGTACTGACGTCAAAAGCATATTGAAAATTCTTTCCGGAGATAACCAGGTCGGTCCCGGTTTCTTTTACCTCGGCTACCGGTTTGTTTGATGGCGCAGGGGCAATGGCTGGCTGGTTAAGCCCGAATTGGTCCCAAGCAATTTCAAATCCTTTGGACGCCCAAGGGGTTTCGGTTTTTGATAAGAAACTAATATTCAGAAAATACGATTTGTCCGGGTTGATTTTGAACTCGGGAACCGGAATGGTAAATACTCCTTTTTGCTGTGCCGGGAGCGAAATGTCGAACGTGCCTTCTTTAATGATTTCTCCCTCTTCCTGGATTTGCCATTTGGCCTGAAGTTCTTTCAGATCGGTAAAATGATGGCGGTTGGTGATTTCGACAGTCCATTTCGCCGGATCGATTAATTTGACCGAAACGGGTTGGGCCGATTTTTTTACTTGCCAAAGCTCTGGTTGCGGGTTGCGATCAGGCCAGATTAGCCCATACGTGCGCCCTCCGATACCCGTCGAAAAGAACTCTTGCCCGGGCTCAATGGAGTCGAAGTCGAGCCAGAGCAAAGCTTTGTTTTTTAGTTCATTGGAAGGATATAGTAATTCGCCTGGGTCAATGACCTGGTTGAAAATAGCCACCTGGTCGAACGCTGCGTTGCTGAGATGCCCGTCGTGTTCCTGTCCGTGGATTTCGGCATTCCTGCCAATGCAAACCTGAAACGGTTTGTTCTCGATCGAGAGGATGGCGGTTCGTTGTCCGGCCGGTTTTCCATCGATAAACAGTTTCATATACATGCCATCAAAAGTAGCTGTAAGTTGGTGCCAGTGATTTTCCCAGTTCTCTGGTAATGGTGTTACCAATTGTTCCCGTTTTTTGTCGCCGATGTAAAACGCCAGTTCTTTTTCGTTGAGTTGTTCGAGTCCGTACTGATAAGATCCTTTGGTCAGGAACGATCCGTTACCATTCCATTCGCCGGGTTTTACCCACATTGAAAGGGTCAGGGCCTTCCCGACAATATCCAGTTCCTGACTTTGGTACAACTCGACCCAGGCATCTGTTCCGCTTAGCTGAACAGCTTTCCCGAATTTGCCGTTAGTGAGTGTGGCTTTGCCCATCAGGTTTACCGGGTTATTGTATGGCGAAACATCCGGAGTGTGCATATAACGTTCGCGGAGGCCGGGACTTACGAAATCCCAGATGGCGCCGCCCGATAAGCGCGGATATTCGTAAATAACTTCCCAGTATTCGTCGAGTCCGCCTGCTCCGTTTCCGGTTGCTGCGACATATTCGTCCATGAACGATGGGCGCGGGTCAATCTTTTCGGGCGATTCGCCGTAGCGGACTTTTAGCTCGAATGGAGTTCCGTAGCGGGGGCCGATCAGGTTTTCACACTCAATCGGGTTAACCCCGGGCGCATCATAGGCATTTCCCCCATACATCCAAGCCGGGCGGCTTGGGTCGAGCCTTCGTCCGGCGTTTATTACTTCGCAGATATTCTCGCCCGATCCACTTTCGTTCCCGGCACTCCAGATAATAATACTTGGATGGTTCCGGTCGCGCAAAACCATTTTTTCGGCCCGTTCGACATACGATTTAGCGAACATTGGCCAATCGGAAATGTATTCGGTTGCATGGGCTTCGTCGTTGGTTTCGTCGATTATGTACAGGCCAAGTTCATCGGCCAGTTGAAGGTATTCTTTATTGGGTGGGTAATGGCTGGTGCGGACACAGTTGATATTGAACTGTTTCATTAACAGCAGGTCTTTTCGCATGGTTTCAATGTTCATGGCATGGCCAAGGTCGGGATGCTGCATGTGGCTGTTGACCCCGTTCAGTTTTACGGCTACCCCGTTGACGTACAACACCTGATGTTTTACTTCCACTTCACGAAATCCAATCCGGTCGGCCAGGGCTTCCGTGGTTTTTCCTTCCGGGGAAACAAGTTCGAAAGCTATTTTATACAAGTTGGGTTTTTCTGCCGACCATTTTTCCGGATTGTTAACCCGTGCTGTTAGTTTAACCGAGGTTTGCCCGCCCGGCTCAAGTGTGAACCTTTCTGATTGCAGGTTTTCGATAACCGGATGCCCCTGTTGGTCGACTACGGTTGCACGCAGCGAGAAGCCTTTTTGTGACACGTCGCCATAGTTTTTTATATCAACCTCGGCCGAGAGGATGGCGTTTTGATATTTCTCGTCCAGGTCGGTTGTTACATAGTAATCGCGGATGTGCAGTCTAGGGGTTGCCATCAGGTAAACATTCCGGAATATTCCGGAAAGCCGCCACATATCCTGGTCTTCGTTGTAGGTGCCATCCGAATACATGAACACCATAACGGATACGGTATTTTTCCCGGGTTTGACAAAGCGGGTCACATCGAATTCAGCCGGCTCCATCGACCCTTGGTTGTACCCAACTTCCTGGCCGTTGACCCATACAAAAAAGGCAGAACTGACGGCTTCGAAGTGCAAAAAGATTTGTTTCTGCCTCCAGTTTGCCGGCACAACAAAGGTTTTCCGGTACGACCCGGTTGGGTTATAATCGTGTGGGATTTTGGGCGGATCGGCTTTAAAGGCATGGTGTATGTTGCGGAAAATCTTGTCGCCGTATCCCTGCATTTGCCAGTTGCCCGGGACAATAATTTCGTCCATACCTGATTCGCTGAAGTTATTCAGAAAAAAATTTTTATTTGCTTTGTCCGGATTTTCAGCATACAAAAACTTCCATAATCCATTTAGCGACAAGTAGCCGGAAGAGTTCTCGGGATGCATGCCGAGGGCTTCTTCAAGGCCTGAATAGGGAAGAAGTGGTACGTGCCCGGGTTCCTGGTTCAGCTCGATCATATCCGGGTTCTCGATATATGAGTAGATGTTGCTCAGAAAATTGGCAGACTGGGCTTTTGATGAATTGATAATGAAAAGAAGGAAAAGTCCGGGCAGCAAACGCTGTAAGAACAATCGGGTCATTGTTTGTGAAGTTTAAATGTTTGGCGAATCTCAATACAAAAAAAGCAATTATTCAGGAAATAGCTGCTGAATGATAACATAGCTGAAATACGATGATTTTTTAATCGGCTAACGTATTCAAAGACAGTTGAGGCGGGAAGATCACTTAAATTGGGGGAGTTTATTTCTGTTCATAATAATTCCGGGGGCAGTTGCTGTTCATAAAATCAATAATCTGCTGTTTGCTGATGGCCGTTGTGGCCCCGGTGGTTGTAGCAACCAAGGCTCCGGAGGCATTGCCAAATTTCAATGCATCTTCGAGCGTGCGCCCGTTTAGCAGATAATGAATGAAGCCGGCAGAGCAGGCATCGCCGGCACCGATGGTATCGCCGATCTGAACTTTGTATCCCGGGTCATAATAATACTCCTGCTTGTCAGACATAACAAAGGCTCCTTTATCGCCCAAGGTACACAAGACTGTTTTTAACCTGAACTGGACCAACAGATTATTTACAATTTCCCTCAGGTTGTTCCCGGGTATATCGAGCAGCATCTTTACCGTTAAGAGTTCGTCATCGTTTAGTTTTACGATGTCGGCCATGTGAAGGCTGTCGTGCACAATTTGTCTGGTATAGCAATTCTTCCGGAGGTTGATGTCCAGAAATTTAATGGCATCGGGCGATTCATGGATCAGTTCGCGCAAGGTATTTTTTGATATGCCATAGCGCTGGATTAGTGTCCCGAAACAAACGCAATCGGCCTCGCAGAATGCTTTGATGGTTTCTGAGGTTATTTCAATATGATCGTAGGCAACCCGGGGGGTAATGGTGAAATCGGGGATGCCGTTTTCGTCGATTTTTACGTTTACCGTTCCTGTTGGAAATTCGTAGTCGGTCTGAATATTGTGGTCGGATACGCCCAGTGCCCGGAGTATTTTACAGGCTTCTCTTCCGGCCCTGTCGTTCCCGACACGGCTTAGCAATATGCCCTTATCTCCAAATGAATTGATCCGGAAAATGAAGTTGGTCGGCGCTCCGCCTAATACCCTTCCGGTAGGGAGCAGGTCCCAAAGGATTTCTCCAAAAGCTGCGATTTTCTTAGGCATATCGGGTTCGATTTTCACTTTTGTAATATACTAAAATTTGTATTTTAACAAACTTTTAATTCCTGAAAATATGAATTATCTGGCACATATCTATTTATCCGGAGAAAACAGCGGGGTGATCCTGGGCAATTTTATTGCCGATCATGTGAAAGGGCGCCGGTATCTGGATTATCGGCCTGATGTTCAGCGGGGAATCCTGCTGCACCGGAAGATCGACTCGTTTACCGATAGCCATCCCGAAGTTTTTAAGTGCAAAGAGTTGTTGAGGCCGGAGTTTGGGCGGTGGTCCGGAATTGTAACCGATGTGTTTTTCGATCATTTTCTGGCGGCCAACTGGAATGATTATTCTGCTTTGTCGCTTAGCGAGTTTGTGGGGGGGGTGAATTCGTTGTTTTTTGCCAGTTTCCGGGTATTGCCTTTCGAGGTAAAGCAGCTTTTGCCTTTTCTGGTGAAAAACCGGCGCTTGGAATCGTATGCCCGGATTGAGTCGATCCGCGAAGTTCTTGGGATCATGTCGCGACGGACTTCATTGCCTGCCAAAGCCGATTTTGCGATCGAAGTGTTGGAAGCCGAATATCGGGTTTTACATACCAGTTTTACTTCTTTTTTTCAAGACATCATGGACGAAATCGAAGCCAATGATGGCATTATGCTTCGCCGGACCGGGGAAACAGCTTGATATTAGAAGCTCAACTGCTCGAAACGGCTGGCGTCTAAACGCAGGAAAATAAACAACAACAAGGTGAACGACCAGAGCGACGATCCCCCGTAACTGAAGAATGGCAATGGAATGCCAATGACCGGCGCCAGCCCGATGGTCATCCCGATATTGATGGCTAAGTGAAAAAACAGGATGCAGGCAACACTGTATCCGTAAACCCGGCTGAATGTCGACCGTTGTCGTTCGGCCAGGTTTACAAGTCTGATAAGGAGCGCTAAAAACAACCCGATTACAAACATGCTGCCCAGGAATCCCCATTCTTCGCCAACGGTACAGAAAATAAAGTCGGTGCTTTGTTCGGGAACAAAATCGAATTTAGTCTGGGTGCCATCCAGGAACCCTTTTCCAAAGAAACCTCCGGAGCCGATGGCAATTTTCGATTGGTTGACGTTATATCCAACCCCCAGTGGATCGGAGCGTATGCCCAGGAGTTCTTCGATACGCGCCTGCTGGTGTGGCTCCATAATAGCCGTAAAAACATAATCGACCGACATGGTAAAAAGTACCGACCCAGCAAAGATCCCCAGGATCAGGTACAGGTTGCGGAGCCTTTTCCGGAAAATGGAGATGTAAAAAACGATGAATGAGATGAAAACCGTAATAAGCAGGATGTGCATGGGTTTCATCGGGTTCCCCAAAATTAGGTTCAGCAGGTAAAAAAGTCCATACGTTCCGGCAGCAATCAGGATTCCGGTGCCTGTTTCCTTGAACCGTTGTCTTATCAGATAGTGGGCAATAAATGACGCAGCTCCCAGAATAATGATGGTGGCAAATGGACGAAGTACCAAGGTCAGCACAAAGACAATAGCTGTCAGAAGACTGAAAAACAGCACGATACCATTCAAGCCTTCGCGGTATAAAACGAGCAGGAAAACGCCAAAAACCAATGCCGACCCGGTGTCGTTCTGAAGAAAGATCAGCAAAACGGGGACTAGGATAATAAAGCCAATGGAGACCAGCGACCTGAAATTCTGAATCCGGAAGTTATAATTACTGATGTATTTAGCCAGGGCAAGAGAGGTGGCAAGTTTTGTAAATTCAGATGGCTGTAACGTAAACGAGCCAATCTGGAACCAGGCCCGCGCACCTTTTACATCGGCTCCGAAAAACAAGACGGATATCAGGAGCAGGATGGTAAAAGCATAGATGGGATAGGCAAAGGTCACGAAGAAGCGCGAATCGGTCATGATGACCGAGGCAGCAATGACGATGGCTGCCACAATCCAGATGGCTTGTTTGCCATAGCGTTGTCCCATGTCGAGGATGTTGCGGTGTTCTTCGTTGTAAACCGCCGAATAAATATTTATCCATCCGATCAGCATCAGGATCAGGAACAGGGTAATTGAGACCCAGTCGACATTTGCCCAAACATTGTTTCTTTTTGCCATCGTGTTTATTTGGGTTGAAGCGGGTTTAACAAGTTCGCGTCGATCATACGTTGTTCGAGTGGTTGCCGCCGGGGAGAAATTGAGTCGGTCAGGTATTTTTCAATCAGGAGACTGGCAATCGGAGCTGCGTAACGCGCGCCCCAAACCCCGTTTTCAATGTAAACGGCAATTGCAATTTTGGGGTTGTATTTCGGGGCAAATGCAATAAACACGGAGTGATCGGCTCCATGCGGGTTTTGCACGGTCCCGGTTTTCCCGCAAATTGTTATGCTGTCGAGAAAAGCCGTTGCCCGGTTTCCGGTTTCTTCCACAACGGCCTGCATTCCATCGATGATGGCATTGTAATATTCCGATTTGATTGACGTATATTTTTTCTGATAGTGCTTTTCTACAAATTGCATGCTGTCGTTTTGCACGGCGCGAACCAAATGCGGCTCAATGTAATAGCCCCGGTTTGCAATGGCCGAAACATAGTTGGCCAGTTGGAACGGGGTTACAAGCAATTCGCCCTGGCCGATGGCCAATGATCTGACGGTTAGGGCATTCCACCGGCCTTTCCCGAAAAAGCGGTTGAAGTAGCTGGTTTCCGGAACATTGCCGGCTGATTCTCCGGAGGTAAATTCCGGGCTGATTTTTTGGCCCAGCCCGAAGCTCATCACATGGTGCCTCCAGACTTCAAAACCCTGTTCTGCTTTCGGGTATTTCTGGATAATGGACCGGAATGTGTTCCAGAAGTACGGGTTACACGATTCCCGGATCCCTGTCCGCAACGAAACCGGCGTTTCGTGATAATGGGTACACCGGATTGGAGTAGAGGCTGTTCCCGAACAGGAAAACGAAGTGTACTCGTTAATGGTTCCTTCCTGAAGGGCAATCAGCGCATTGATGGGTTTAAACGTAGAGCCGGGAGGATAAGCTGCGGTAATGGCGCGGTTGTACAAAGGTTTGAGTGTGTCGGCCATTAAAGCGGCAAACTCTTTTCCACGTCGGCCAACCAGCATATTCGGGTCGTAAGTCGGCACGCTGACCATCGTCAGGACTTCGCCGGTCTGGGGCTCGATGGCCACCACAGCCCCTTTTTTGTTTTGCATCAGCAGTTCGGCATAAGCCTGAAGTTTGGCATCGAGCGTGGTGATGATGTTGCGGCCCAGGACTGCCGCCGTGTCGATTTGGCTGTTGTTGTATTTCCCTTTGATGCGGTTGTGTACATCAACCATGTAATAGTTAATGCCTTTTATGCCGCGCAAATCTTTTTCGTAGGCTTTTTCAAGGCCACTGACCCCAATGTAATCACCTGATTTGTAATAGCTGTCCTTATCGATGTTGCTTTGGGTCACTTCGCCGACATAGCCGAGCACCTGAGCTGCAATTTTCTGGGGGTAGTCACGGACAGTTCGGGCTTGTACATAAAACCCCGGAAATTTATACAGTTTTTCCTGAAGCGGTGCGTAAACTTCCGGAGGTATTTGCCTGACAATGGGAGATGGCTTAAACCGCGAATAGGCTTTTGCTTTTCTCAGGGCTTCCCGTAGTTCGGCCCGGTCGATTTGGACAATATTGCAAAGGGCCAGCGTGTCGAATGGTTTTATTTCGCGGGGGATTGCCTGCAAATCGTAAGCTGCTTTGTTATAAACCAGCAGGGTCATGTTGCGGTCGTACATCAATCCGCGGGCCGGATAGGTGACAACGCGGCGCAGCACGTTGTTGGTGGCAAATTGCTTGTAGGTTTTGTTAATCACTTGCAGATAAAAGAGCCGGATGCCGAATATGGCTCCGATGGCTAAAAAGAAGCCGATGATAATATATTTTCGCTTCGAGAATTTATCCACTGTTTCGGCTAATTTTTAAACGCAATATATTGGGTGGTTAAAATCAGGATAATCGTAAAAATACAGCTCAGGATGATCCGGAGCAGTGTGTGAAAAAAGCCCACAAAGGTGAATGATTCGGCAAAGAAGAGCCAAAAATGATGAACTATCACCACGATGATTGTGTACTTCAGGAACCAAACGAACCCTTGCGACCGGATGCCCGGCGTTTCGGCTTTCTCCAGATTTTCGCGCGAGGATATCAGGTTTAGGATGAATGGGCGTAAAAAACCGGCAAAAACACTGGCTGATGCATGAATACCTGCCGTATTGCTGAACATATCGACCGATAAACCCAGCAGGAACGAAAGCAAAAGCAGCAGATAACCCTGTATTTGCAAGGGCAAGACCATGATAAACAAGATGTACAGGTATGGATTGATATATCCACTCAGTTGGATGTTGTTCAGGATTAAAACCTGGACTGCAACCAATGCGATGAAAATTAGGCTATATCTGAGCAGGTCTCTAATCATAGGTATTGTACGATTCCAGTTGTTTTTGTTCCTGACGCCGCTTGTTGGTAATGATCTGGACGTAATTTAGCGAACGGAATTCAGTTGTTAGCTGCACGGCGATGTGGTAGAAGTTACTTCCGCTGGCCGTATTGAACTCTTTGATGGTCCCAATCTGGATGCCTTCCGGGAAAACGGTTGAAAAACCGCTGGTCACAACGGTGTCTCCTTCGGCTAATTGCACATGAAACGGGATATCGTTTAGTTCGGCCGAGGTTGCGCTTTTGCCGTCCCAAACGAGCGACCCGAAAAAGTTGCTGTTTTTGATTTTTGCCGGAATACTCAGTCGTTTGTTCAGCAACGATAGCGCCGTTGAAAAGTACGGCGATACATTGGTAATTACGCCTACCACGCCATCCGGACAAATAATCCCCATGTCTGGTTTAATTCCGTGGATAGATCCTTTGTCGAGCGTAATGTAGTTGAACTGGCGGTTAACCGAGTTGCTGATGACTTTAGCCGACATGTATTCGAACAACTGGCCCCCGATTGAGTCGGTGCCCTGTACTGCAATTGCCCCGGCCATCTGGTAGCGTTGCAATTGATTGCGGAGCATTGCGTTTTCGCGAGCCAACTTCTCGTTTTCTTTGCGCAGCGAAAAATAGTCGCTTACCGAATTGTAGCTGCTGTAAAAACTGCCGGCAATACTATTGCTTGAATTGATGAATTTTACCCGCTGAAAGTTGTTGTTACTGACGATCAAAATCATCGAGATGATTTCGAGCAACAGGAACATCAGGGAAAAATAATTTCGTAATAAAAAACGAAATAAATTTCTCATTCGCTGGAAGGTTTACCCCTTCCTTTTCAGGATATTACCTGATAAGGAAGGAGAATTTATCTACATTTTTCAGTGCAATGCCAGTTCCGCGGGCAACAGCGCGCAGCGGATCTTCGGCAACGTGGAACTGAATATTAATTTTTTCGGTAAACCGTTTGGCCAGTCCGCGAAGCAAAGCCCCGCCACCGGCAAGCCAGATTCCCCGGTTTACAATGTCGGCGTAAAGTTCTGGGGGCGTTTGTTCCAGCGCGCTCAAAATAGCCGTTTCAATTTTCGAAATCGATTTTTCCAGGCAATGTGAAATCTCCTGGTATGAAACGGGGACTTCAATCGGGAGCGCAGTCATCTGGTTTGGCCCCTGGATGATGAAGTCGGCCGGTGGTTCGTCGAGTTGCGACAAAGCCGATCCGACGTGGATTTTAATCTCTTCGGCAGTCCGTTCTCCAATCTTGATGTTGTGCTGGTGGCGCATATATTCCATGATGTCGGCAGTCAGGTCGTCACCGGCAATACGGATTGATTTATTGGTAACCAAACCGCCCAGAGAAATAACCGCGATCTCGGTTGTTCCTCCACCGATATCAACCACCATGTTGCCTTCCGGAGCTTCTACATCGAGCCCGATGCCAATGGCGGCGGCCATGGGTTCGTAGATCATGTAAACTTCGCGCCCGCCGGCGTGTTCCGACGAGTCGCGGACGGCGCGGATCTCAACCTCGGTTGACCCGGACGGGATGCAAACGACCATTTTCAGCGCTGGGTTGAACCATCGCGATTTCGGGTTGATCATTTTAATCATGCCGCGGATCATTTGTTCGGCAGCGTTGAAGTCGGCGATCACACCATCACGCAACGGCCTGATGGTTTTCAGGTTTGCATGGGTTTTCCCCTGCATCTGTCGGGCTTTTTCACCAATGGCCACTAACTTTTCAGTTTTTAGGTCGATGGTTACAATCGAAGGCTCGTCAACAACAATCTTATCGTTGTGGATAATAATTGTATTGGCCGTCCCCAGGTCGATGGCAATTTCCTGGGTTAAGAATGAAAACAATCCCATGTTAATATTTTTCTGCGTTTATACTGTTCCCTTTAGGGGCGCTTCATACACAATTAATGTTTAAAATGGCGCATTCCGGTAAAGACCATCGCGATTCCAAATTCATCGCATGCGGCAATGACTTCTTCGTCGCGAATACTTCCACCCGGTTCGACAATGTATTTGATCCCAAATTCGTTTGCTGCCTCCACGCTGTCGCGGAACGGGAAGAAAGCATCTGAAATAAGCACGGAATCGGCGATGCTTACACCTTCTTTCAGGTTGAACCGTGGGATGGTTAACTGGCGAAGGCTATCTAACCGGTTAGGTTGTCCCATGCCGGCGCCGGTCAGCCAGAACGAACCGTCTGCATTCTCGGTCACCAAGGCAATCGCGTTGCTCTTAAGGTGTTTACAGGCTACAATACCAAACTTCGACAGGTTCATTTTATTGTTGTCGAACTGTATTTTTGTTACATTTTTAAATTCTGTTTCCAATCCTTCATCCTCATCCTGAATGAGCAAGCCACCGCTGATCGAGCGGTAAAGCTTTTCTCCGGTAACTTCGGGTTTTACTGGGGTTACCAACAACCGAAGGTTCTTTTTCCGGCCCAGAATCTCGAGGGCTTCCGGGGTAAATTCCGGGGCAATGATGATCTCAACAAATTTTTTATCGAACCAGGTCGCAATGTCGCCGGTTACCGGTGCGGTGAAGCAAACAATGCCTCCGTAGGCGCTTACCGGGTCGCCCGCCCAGGCCAGTTCGAGGCTTTCGAGAATCGAGTTGGCAACAGCTAAGCCACAGGGGTTGAGGTGTTTTACCACCGAGACGGCTACTTTGTCGGGCAAATGTTTTACTGAGTGATAAGCGTCGCTGGCCGATTTCCAGGCCGCATCGGCATCTAATAAATTATTGTACGACAGGGCTTTGCCTTGTAAAACTTGTGCGTTTGCCAGGGTGATTGGCGTTGTTGTATTGTTAAGCTTGAAAAAAGTGGCCGATTGGTGGGGGTTTTCTCCGTAACGCAGAACTTGTCCGTCGTTTACGCTGATGCGTGCCTCGGAGCCCGGTCCCTGATTGAAATAATTGAAGATGGCACTGTCGTAGTGCGATGAGGTTGCAAAAGCCATACGCGCAAATTCCTTGCGGTCGGCCAGTGACGTTTCGCCATTCTTTTCAGTCAGCAAATCAGACAACTTTTGGTACTGGTCGCGAGATGATATGATCACCACATCGTTGTAATTTTTGGCTGCAGCCCGAATTAGCGAAATACCGCCGATGTCTATCTTCTCAATAATATCTTCTTCGGATGCTCCTGATGCAACAGTCTCTTCAAACGGATATAGGTCGACGATAACCAGGTCAATCTCCGGAATTTCGTATTTGGCAATTTGTAGCTGGTCGCCGATGTTGTCGCGACGATTAAGGATTCCGCCGAACACTTTGGGGTGAAGGGTTTTTACTCGTCCCCCCAGAATGGAAGGATAACTGGTTAGTTCCTCGACGGCGGTAACACCAATTCCTAATTCTTCAATAAACGTTTTTGTGCCGCCGGTAGAGTATATGGTAACGTTTAACGCGTCTAATTTTTTAACAATTTCATCCAACTTGTCCTTGTAGTAAACCGAAATCAACGCGGATTTGATTTTTTTTAAGTCCTTCATTTATACCTCGTTTGAAATTTGAGCACAAAGATAATAATTCGATACGATTTTCCTGTTTAAAAACAGCGCGATTTAGGTGCAATTTGCAAAGGTTTCTCAGATTGGCCAGTGTTGGCAGGCAATAATGGGGGCAACTTCGGCCTCGTGGGGTCACGACAGCAACAATCGGTTGTTGCAGATCGCGGCTACCGGCGTGCCGGGGTATTCGTACTCGTTTGATGCCAACACCGGAAATCTGAATTACCGAACCAATTTATTGCGTGATAAATCCGGATAGTTTGGTTACGACCAGGAAAACTTCGACCGGCTGACCTCTGTTGCCGGCCCCCAGCATCGGTCGATGGTCCACAACGCCAACAGCAACATTAAAAACTCATGCAACAAATAGGTATCTGTAATCTTTTTCGGAAATTGAACACTAATTTAGCTGTTCGGGAATACCCCGGATGATGTTGTTGCAGCGGTAACTTAAGGGCATCTCTAAAAACCCCTTTTTCTCTGTCTATAGTTGACGTCTTTGTTGCCTAAGGCTGGGCCATGCTTCTTGTTGTTTTTTTATAAAGCACACATAATCAGTGTTTTATGTTATTTTTT
>JAJUGZ010000092.1 GCA_029265715.1 Bacteroidota bacterium | reverse complement strand
TTGAAAATCGGCTGTCCAACAAATTTTATTTCCGTATTTTTACCCATGTTGTGATTTTTGTGTGCAAAACAAATCTACAACATGGGGCCAAACCTTCGGGGAGTAACCCCAACTTTTAATTTTTTACTCGTTCAGTAGTGATAATTTATTCTTATTTTTAGCCAACCTAAACCAAAAACCATGAATCTCATTTGTCGTAAATCCATTCTCCGGATTATTCCTCCGGACTTATTTGCAATAATCAAAACCAACAAACCGTAAGTACATGGGAAATTCAAACAAAGTATCGCGAAGGTCGTTTCTTGGAACTTCTGCGATCGGGATGGCCGGTCTGGCTTTCATCCCGTCCGTTTTAAACAGTTGTAAACCCAAAGGCGAAGCCGCACTCCGGCTGGGTTTTATCGGGCTGGGACAGCAATCAATGTTTTTGCTGAAAGGTTTTATCCAATTGCCCGGTGTTGATGTTGTGGCTGGCTGCGATGTTTATGGCATTAAACGCCAGCGTTTCGAACAAGTGACCGGCAATTACTATAAAAAAGTAAAGCGGGATCTAAAAGTTGACACCTACGAAAAATATCAGGATTTATTAGCCCGCCCGGATATTGATGCCGTGGTAATTGCAACTCCCGATCATTGGCATGCACTGATTGCCATAGACGCTTGTAAAGCCGGGAAAGATGTCTATCTGGAAAAACCACTGACCTTTACCATCGAGGAAGGCAAAAAACTGCGCCAGACGGTGCGCGAAACTAACCGCATTTTGGCAGTCGGGAGCCAGCAGCGTTCTGACCCGAACTTCCAGCATGCCGTAAAAATGGTTCAGGAAGGTAAATTAGGGCAAATCCAGAAAGTTCATGCTTATGTGGGCGAACCACCGCGCGATTTTGACTTGCCCGAAGAGGCGGTCCCTTCCGATCTGAACTGGGATTTGTGGTTAGGCCCGAACCCATATTTCCCGTATAACCACGAATTAAACCCGCCGATCAGCATCGACCCGGTTGAAAATGAAAAGCTTTGGGGAGCATGGCGTTGGTACAAAGGATTGGGCGGTGGCTTCACAACCGACTGGGGCGCCCACATGTTCGACATTGCCCAATGGGGGCTCGGCATGGACGAAAGCGGGCCGGTCGAAATCATTCCGGCAGGCTATCAGGATACACAATTCCTGACCTACAAATATGCCAATGGCGTGATTATGACCGAAGAGCCATTTAACGAACAAAAAACCAAAGGCGTTAAATTTATAGGAACTGACGGTTGGATCGAAGTTTCGCGCGGGCACTATGCCGCTTCTGACGAGAGCCTGAAACCAGCGCCGCAGCCCAATGCCGAAAACGAAGAAAATGTGCCCTACGAAACCAAAATCCCGCACCAGATCAACTTCATCGAATCGGTCCGTATGCGGAAAGACCCGGTTGTGCCGGTTGAAATTGGCCACCGAACCTGCACGGTCTGCAACTTGGGGAACATTGCTTACGAGCTGATGAGGCCAATCCAATGGGACCCGGCAACCGAATCGTTCGTGAATGATCCGGAGGCTGAACAGCACATGCACCGGCCATACCGCGAAGGTTATTTTCTTTAAAATAAATTTATACTCTGGCCTGTCTTATTCTTTTATGAGACAGGCCGTTTTATTTTTGTCATATTCCTGTTTTTAGTAATCGGCTGTAAAACAGGAATATGCTTTTTAGGTCATTCCGGATTGTCATCGAAATATCGGCTAAAACTTTTCATTTTTAATGCCAGTTCATATTTTCGTGTAAAATTCCGGCGAATGCAGATGCAGGACAAAGAAATATTTCAGCGGATAAAAGAGGGAGACAAGGGCGCTTTTAATTATGCCTTTGAAATGTATTATCCGCGTTTATGTTTTTTTGCCGACAAAATGCTGCATGATCTGGACTTGTCACGATCGGTGGTTCAACAGGTTTTTGTCGATTTCTGGATCAAACGTGAAAATCTGAACGTTTTGTATTCTCTTAAATCTTATTTGTTTCACTCGGTTCGGAACGGGTGTTTGGATATGCTGAAACATCGCCGGGTTGAAGCGCGGTTTCTGGCTTCGTTAACGCATCCGGAAGAGCAAGCAGTTATGAACGACCTGATTGAAGAAGCCGAGTTAAATGCCCGGATAAATGCGGCTATTCAGGAGTTGCCTCGCAGGTGTCGCGAGATATTTGTTTTGTGCCGGTTCGAGGAACTCAAATATACCGAAATTGCCGACCGTCTGGGTATTTCGGTTAAGACCGTTGAAATGCAGGTAGGCATTGCATTAAAAAAACTTCGCGATAAATTATCTGTCTCACAGATGATTAGTTTGTTGTCTTTTCTTTTTTCAAAAAAATCGCACTTTTCTTACAGGGTCTGAATTGGGTTTGTCGTCTCAGGGATGTTTTTTCTAACATTACAAGCGGATGCATAAAGACCCGGAATATATCGATCAGCTTATCGTTTCGTTTTTTAGCGGACAAATATCAGTTTCGGAAAAAGAGGAACTGGTTGCCTGGATAAACGCATCGGCTGAGAATAAAGAGATATTTGAAAAAAGTAAACAACTCTGGGAAGAAGGGAATGCCTATCTTTCTTCGGAGATGATCCGGGCAGACCGTGAAGCCATCGATAGAAAAATATACGAGTTATCGGTACGGCGGGACAAAAAAAGGAAACTCATTACGCTGACTTACCGGGTTGCCGCAGCGATTTTTATTCCATTGGCCCTTGCACTTACCTGGTTTTGGGGTTATCATTCAGGCAACAGCATTACAGGCTCCCTGTGCGAGGTGTCGGCTCCCCGGGGCCACATTGCCCAATGTGTGCTCGCCGATGGGACACAGGTCTGGCTGAATGCCGGTACGACCATCAAATACACCCCGGCATTGCAGGGCAAGAACCGTGAAATATTTCTTTCCGGCGAAGCATATTTCAAGGTTACCAAAGATGAACACAAACCGTTTATTGTTTGTACTTCGGAAACCGAAATAAAAGTGTTGGGGACCTCTTTCAATGTAAAGGCTTATCCGGGTGAAAGCTCAATTGAGGCTACGCTCGAAGAAGGACGGATCGAGTTGCTGTTGAAACGAACAGCTAAAATGCAGGCTCCCATTGAGCTAAAGCCAGGCGACCATGCCATTTATTCGCTGAGTGATAAAAAAGTCGTTATTGAATCAGGGTCGGATACCGAGCAGCTGACGGCTTGGCGCGATGGGAAATTTATGTTTAGAGATGCTGATCTGCAAACGATAATAACACAGCTCGAAAAGTTATACGATGTTCGCATTCATCTGGCAAATGAGAATATTGCCAGGCTTCGCTTCCGGGGAGTTTTTGAATATGAGCAAAATATATTTGACGCGCTTGAAACGATACAACGGACTACCTCATTAACATATCGTATAAACGGGCGTGATATCTGGATAGAATAAACATATAAATATGATGACAAAATCTAATGAAAATTTGAGCTTATGGATTGATTAAAACAAAAAATGAATTGCGATTTGCCTGCGTCAAAAAAAGAATCAGGAACAGCGGCTACTGCTCCTGACTCTGAAAAACGCACGGAATGCGAAAAAACGTTAACCATTTTTTTAACAAAACGACCAAATTTATGAAAAAAATTCCTCACCGGAGTGGAGGAGGTTTGCCTGCACTCAAAAAATTAAGATTAATTATGAAATTGTTTGTTTTCATAATGTTTGTTACCACCTTTCAGACAATAGCAAGTGTATCAGCTCAAAACACGAAGCTTGACTTAAAAATGAAGGGCGCAACAATCTCCGAGATTTTTGATGCGATCGAACGTCAGGCCGATGTTTATTTCTTTTACAACAAGAATCAGATCGATGAAAATCAGCGCATAAACATTGATTTCAAGAGCCAGACCATTGGCGAGATCATGAACGTGTTGGTGGCCGATCTGCCAATAACCTACGAAATTGTAGGAAAGAACATCATTATCAAATCAACCGATCCGGCTAAGCAACAGGTTAACCAGCCGGCCAAAACTGTGACCGGAAAGGTCAGGAACGAGCAAGGTGAGTCGCTTCCGGGCGTTACGGTTTTAGTAAAAGGAACAACCAACGGGACGATTTCTGATGTGAATGGGAATTACACCTTGGGTAATGTTCCGGCTGATGGAACCCTGGTTTTTTCTTTTGTCGGTATGACAACAGTTGAAGTGCCGGTTATCGGGAAACAAGTTGTTGATGTGGTTCTTCAGGAAGAAACAAAAGGACTGGACGAGGTCATTGTAATTGGTTATGGAACAACCAAACGGAAGGACTTTACCGGATCGGCATCAACGGTTAAGATGGAAGATTCGCCCATCTCGTTGTTACCAAACACCAATGCGCTTCAGTCGTTAAAAGGGAATGTTACCGGGCTGGATATCGGCGCTACCAACAGTTCCGGAGGCGAGCCTTCGATGTTGATCCGCGGCCAGAATTCAATCAGCGGGAACAACGATCCGTTGATCATTCTCGACGGGGTTATTTATCTGGGAAGTTTGAACGATATTAACCCGAACGATATTGCCAGTATTGATGTTTTGAAAGATGCTGTAACTGCCGCTGTTTATGGGACCCGTTCGTCAAATGGTGTGATTGCCATCAACACCAAGCGGGGTACCTCACAGAAACCGGTAATTACCATGAACGTTTCGACGGGTATCGAAACATGGCCCAATCGTCCGGAAATGATGAAGGGCGAGCAATGGATTACCGTGGTAAACGCCCGGAACCAATATGCAGAAGGTTCAGTCGACTGGATGAAATCAGGAGAATTGGCAAACTACAATGCCGGCAAAGAAATTAACTGGTTGGACGAGGTAACACAACTGGGTGTGATCCAAGATTACCAGTTAGCCGTTTCTGGTGCGGGAAAAGGTTTAAATTACTACATGTCAACGTCGTATAACAATACCAAAGGCGTTGTGGTGGGCGATGATTTCGATCGTATTTCGGTATTGGGAAAAATCAGCGCCGATATTACCAGTTGGCTGAAAGTTGGCGTTGACGGAAGTTTCTCCCGTCGCAATTATTCCGGGTTCTCTGCCAATCTTTACAATGCACAAACCATGTCGCCTTATGGGGTCATGTACCGCGATGATGCCGGAAATCTCGAAAAATATCCATATACACAGTCGGGCGTGAACCCGCTCTGGGGCGTTGATGACGGAACTGCTGACAATATGGACATTCGTCACAACTACCGGTTGAATTCGTATGCTTCCATCGATCTTCCCTGGATCAAAGGGTTGAATTTCCGGATGAACTATCAGCTGAATTCTGATCAAAACCAATCCGGAAGTTTCTATCATGAAACTTATTACATTGCCGAAGGTGAGGGGATTGAGCGTTATGCCCCGGCTACAGTACAGTCGTTGCTGGCCAAAGCCAATGGTTATCTGAATACAAACAGCACTTACAGCTATGTGTGGGATAACATCTTGAGTTACAAAAATAGTTTTGGGAAACATAACATTGAAGGAACCCTGGTTGCTACCCGCGACTATTCAAAATACCGCATTACGTACATTACCGGATCGGACTTTGCAGCCAATGGAAATACAACCTTAGGGATGTGGGGCCTTCACAAAGCCACAACGCAAAAAATCGACCTCACTGTCAATTCAAGCGCCAACAATTACCAGTACGGCGGGGTGGAAAAAACCAATGTGGGTTATCTGGGACGTATCAATTATAACTACGCCGGAAAGTATTACCTGACTGCTTCGTTGAGACGCGATGGCGCTTCGGTATTTGGGTCCGATAAAAAATGGGGAAATTTCGGGGCTCTCGGGCTTGCCTGGAAAATCTCGGAAGAGGAATTCATGAAATCGGTTGAGCCTTTAAATAGTCTGAAACTGAAAGTTTCCTGGGGACAAAACGGGAACCAGGGCGCTGGTCCGTATTCAACCCTGTCAACGGTAACCAATGGTTCATCGAGCGGAATCTGTTATGAGTTCTCAGATGCCTCTGGGAAAGTTAATTATGGATTGAACCAGACTTCTTTAGGTAACCACGGCCTGGGTTGGGAAAGTACCGAATCGTGGAATGTCGGGTTCGAATCGGCCTGGCTGAAAAACCGGTTGTTTGTCGATGTAGACGGGTATCATTCAAAAACAACCGACCAGATTATTACCCGTACCATTCCGGTAATGACAGGTTTTGAAAGTATCCTGACCTCGTTGGGACAGGTTAACAACACGGGGATTGAGGTGGCGGTACGTTCGGTCAATATTCAGAAAAAAGACCTGAACTGGACAACTTCGTTAACATTCTGGAAGAACATTAACAAGCTGGTCACCATCGATGGGAAGGACCTGGATGGCGACGGGAAAGAAGATGACGATATCTCGAATAACTGGTTTATCGGGAAATCGCTGGGTACAATCTATGGCTACAAGCAAGATGGCATTGTGCAGGATAGCGATACCGACTATAAAACAACGAATGGTGTAGCCAGTGGAACACCCAAATACGTGAACCTCGATGAGAACCCGGCAATTACTTCGGCCGACCGTACTATTCTGGGCGATTCAAAAGAAAACTTCCGGTTGAACATGGGAAACAGTGTTACCTACAAAAACTTTGAGTTCTACATGATGGTGGGTGGAATTTTTGGCGGAAACAACCACTACCTGAAGAGCAACACCATTGCTTACATGACTTCGGGGACCGGGCGTTTCAACGACAATATGACTTATAAACCCTATTGGACTTCATCGAACCCAAGCAACGTTTATCCTTCAGCAACCTTCTCGGGCGATGGCCGTTATCAGGCATTGCAATCACGTGGGTTTGTTCGTGTCCAGGATATTTCGTTGTCATACACATTCAAACAACCCTGGGTGAAAGATATGAACATCAGTTCGCTGAAGGTGTTCCTGGCAGCAAAAAATATCGCAACATTTACCAACTGGGAGGGAGGCGATCCGGAAACCGGTGCCAAATACTTGGATAACACACTCCCGGTTGTTGCAACTTACTCCATTGGGGCTAACATCAGTTTCTAACCAAAATTAAAACGAAGGATTATGAAGAAAATAAAATATATCAGTGGCATTGCCTTCCTGACGCTTTTTTTAAGCATGGTAAGCTGCAACGACGATAAATTCCTGGAAGAGACACCTGAAACATTTTATACCGTTGAGAATATTTTCACCTCTTCACAGCAGGTCGATCAGGTGCTGGTAAACCTTTATTCGTACATGCGCGATATGTGGGCCAATCCGAGCGAAAATAACTGGATTTTTAACTTCCGGGGTAAAGGGACCGATATGTACGATGTGCCGGTTATCCGCCGGGGCAATACCTTTAGCGACTACAGTACAATCAACCCGGATCATGATACATTTTATCAGGTGTATAAGGCTTGGTATTATGTGATCAGCCGTGCAAACCTGGCCATTTATGCAGCCGGACTGCCTGAAGTTTCCTGGGCTTCGGCTACAGAAAAAGCTTATGCGCTGGCCCAAGCCCGTTTTTTCCGCGCTTTTGCTTATCGGAACCTAGCCGAGTTATATGGCGGTGTGCCTTTGGTTACCGAGGTGATTACTGCGCCCCGTTACGATTTTAAGCGTGAAACCCGCAGTGATATCTATCAGTTTGCAATCAGCGAACTCGAAGCAATTGAAAACGATTTGCCGGTTACGACCACATCCGGAGGGCGCTTGGTCCGCGGTGCAGCCCAGCATAACCTGGCCGAGTTGTACCTGGCGTTGGGTATCCAGCTCGAATCAGAAGGCAATTCAAGTGGGGCCCAGGCTGCTTATACCCAATCAATCAGTTATGCAAATAAAGTGATTGATGGCGGCACGTATTCATTGATCAAAGACCGGTTCGGGAAGCGGAAATCACTAACCGCTATCGGGGTCCCTGTTTACAAAGACGGTGGTACAACCGCTGTTGACACGGTAAAGCAAACAACCAACTATTATTGGGACTTGTTTCAGGAAGGGAACGTGAATTATCAGGATGGAAATACCGAATGTATCTGGGCTATTCAAATTGATTATGCAGCTTACAAGGCAGAGGATGGCAAATCGAAATTACCGTACTCCCGCACTTTTGGACCGGTTTTCCGCGATGTGGCCAAAACATGGTTTACCGGAACAATGGAAGACGTGGGAGGCCGTGGAATCTCGCAGGTAAACCTGACCATGTATTCGCGCGACAGTATTTATGCCGGAAAATGGGCGACCGATATGCGTAATTCTGATGTTGTTTTCCGCCGTCGTTTCAAAGGGAATGTAAGCTCTTCATCCTATTATCTGAAAGAAGTCCCTTGGGATTTGATGTATAACGGAAGCTCAAATGCAACTACCAACCTGAATAACCGAAGCGAAGTTTATCCGGTTTCGTGCAAAATTGCAACTGATACCTACACAGGGATTGCCGATGGTGAGAACCGGAGCAACCTGTTCCGCGATGATTACTTTATTCGTCTCTCTGAAACCATCTTGTTACGGGCCGAAGCCAAACAACGCAGCGGTGATAAATCGGGCGCTGCGGCCGATGTGAATCTGCTCAGAGAACGTGCCCAGTGTGCCTATAAAGTAACAGCCGCCGATATGGATGCCAGCTTTAAAACCATTCTGGACGAACGCGCCCGTGAACTGGTTTACGAAGAATGCCGTTGGAATACGTTGTTGCGCATGGGCGGTACCATTGCGGTCGATCGCATCAAAAAGTATGCTTACTGGCCTGAAACAGCTTCAACATTAACGTTCAATTACAACCTGTGGCCTATTCCGCAGAAAGTAATCGACTCGAATACCGATGTGGTACTGGAACAAAATACCGGATGGACAAACCGGTAATTTGACGATACCCGACAACAGTTCTTAATAAACTACACGTTAAACAGGGACAACTTAACCGGCTGTCCCTGTTTTTCAATCAGATAACCGGAATTCCCCATGTTTTTCAGGATGTACCTGTGTATCTGTTTGATTAATTGATATCTGGACCTAACTTTACCAACACGATAACCCAACAACAATGAACCAAACTCATTTTAAACGCCAAACAATTTTTCGTTCCATTTTTATTTGTCTGTTTGTTTTTTCGTCGCATGCCACTCTTCATGCTTTGGCTGAAACGAATAACGCGCCAACAGGCCTTACGGTCAACCTGTTGGATCACGCCGGACAAGTTTTTCTGAATGGGTATCCGGTAAATACGCCGCTTTATCAGGCTGTTGCCCAACGGGAGAATTTCCAGTTTGCAGAGATTGCACAGAAACAGCCCTTCTTCGGCTGGATTGTCAACTCAACTCAGAACAATACGGTTCAAACGGCTTATCAGGTTTTGGTTTCCTCCAGTCTGGAAAATATTGCAAAAAATGTGGGCGATTGCTGGGATTCCGGGAAAGTCGAAAGCAATCAATCGATCAATGTTGTTTATGCCGGGAAAGCCCTGGAGCCGAACTCGGTCTATTTCTGGAAGGTAAAAACCTGGGACAACCACGGGGTTGAATCTTCCTGGTCGGCCGTGTCGCAATTTAAAACAGCCGCAACGCTGGTCGATTATGCAACAGCCCGTTACCCGGTGCAAAAGCAGGACCAGTATCCGGTTTCGGTGAAAAAAATATCCGAATCTCTCTCGTTTATCGATTTTGGCAAAGATGCCTTTGGCCGGCTTCGGCTTCAGTTGCAGGGAGCTTCCAATTCGGATACGGTTCTAATTCGCCTGGGCGAAGCGATGAAAGAGGGTCGGGTCGATCAAAATCCGGGTGGAACCATCCGGTATTCGCACTATAAATTAGCCCTGAAACGGGGCTGGAATACCTATATCCTCGTCATTTCTCCGGATAAACGGAATACCGGGCCCCAGGCAATCAAACTACCCGAATACGTGGGCGATGTTACACCATTCCGGTATTGCGAGATCGAAGGGACAAAAGCCCCGGTTGAGGCTAATCAGGCTGTCCGCGAAATGGTATTTTACCCCTTCGATGAAGAAGATTCGTATTTCACAAGTTCCGACACCGTCTTGAACCGGGTTTGGGACTTGTGCAAATATTCGATAAAAGCTACTTCGTTTGCAGGTATTTACGTGGATGGCGACCGCGAGCGCATTCCGTACGAGGCCGACGCTCTGATCAACCAGCTGGGACATTACGGAGTTGCCCGAGAATACAGCATGGGCCGCTATTCGCACGAATATCTGATTCATCATCCGACCTGGCCAACTGAGTGGATTTTGCAGTCGGTGCTCATGGCCTGGAACGATTATTTGTACACCGGGAATATCGGGTCGCTGGCGCAATTTTACACCGACCTGAAAGCCAAAACGCTGATATCGTTGGCCGATCAGTTGGGTTTTATCAGCACCCGGACCGGAAAAGTAACTCCGGACGTTTTGGCGTCGGTTCATTTCAACGGGACCCTGCGCGATATTGTCGACTGGCCCCAGAGCGGTATCCTCGGCCTTGGTAAAAAAGAGCCCGGCGAAACCGACGGGTTCGTGTTTCAGGATGTGAATACGGTCGTGAACGCTTATCATTATCGGGCGTTGGTTTTGGTAAGCCAGATAGCTCAATGTTTAAATCGTCCCGACGATGCCCGGCTGTTTGCCGATCGGGCTGCCAAACTGAAGAAGT
Organism: Bacteroidota bacterium; assembly: GCA_029265715.1. GTDB lineage: Bacteria > Bacteroidota > Bacteroidia > Bacteroidales > Prolixibacteraceae > Aquipluma. The sequence continues at coordinate 4,420 of JAJUGZ010000092.1, read as the reverse complement.
CGTTTAACGACCGGTTGCTCGACAAAAGTCGCGGGATTTATACCGATGGCATCGGAACCGGGCACGCGTCGTTGCATGCCAATATGTTCCCAATGGTTTTCGGGCTTGCTCCGGAAAAATATGTCGGGAGGATCAATCAGTTCATCCAGTCGCGCGGAATGGCTTGCAGCGTGTATGGTTCGCAGTTTTTGCTCGAAGCCGTTTACGGCGCAAACAACGCGTCGTACGGGCTCGAATTGCTGGCATCAACAGCCGAGCGCAGCTGGTACAACATGATCCGGGCCGGTTCAACCATTACCATGGAAGCCTGGGACAACAAATACAAGCCCAACCAGGATTGGAACCATGCCTGGGGCGCTGCTCCGGCCAACCTGATCCCGCGCAAGCTCATGGGCATCGAGCCGATAGAACCGGGGTCCGGCAAAATCCGGATTAAACCACAACCGGCATCCTTGGAGTATGCCGAGATAAAATGCCCGACCATTCGGGGCGAGGTGAAGGTTGCTTTTCAGAACGATCCGCAGAAATCATTTAAGCTCGACGTGACAATCCCGGCCAATACAACCGCCGACATTTATTTACCTTTCCGGGGAAAGTCGCAAAAAGTAACCATGAACGGGCAGCCGGTGAAATATGTACTGAAAGAAACGTATGCCGTAATTGAGCAAGTTGGCTCGGGGACAAACTCTTTTGCTGTGCTGGCCGAATAATTTATTTTCAATGGGTTGTTCAAAAAGTTATTCTGTCTTTTCAAGGGCAGTCAGGATTTTTATTCTCGGTTTTAAAGCAGAAACTAACCATAGAAACCATGTACAAGAATTTATTTTCCATACTGTTTTTATTCTTGAATTTTTTGGCTTATTCACAGATCAATTATTCGCTCCAAACCAACCTGATGGTTACTTATAACCAGTTAGCCGACGGTTTTCAGAACCCTCCGGACGAGTCGCGGCTTCGTTGTTATTGGTGGTGGCTCAACAGTATGGCCACGAAGGAGTCGATCACGCGCGATTTGGAAGAGATGAAAGCCAAAGGTTACGGTGGCGCTTCGCTGGTCGATGCCGGAAGTTCGAATTATCAGGTTGCCCAAAAAACAGCTGCCGGTCCGGTTTTTATGAGCCCGAAGTGGATGGAATTGTACAAACATGCCGTGAGGGAGGCCGAACGGATTGGTATTGAGCTAAGCGTAAATGTGCAAAGTGGCTGGAATCCGGGGGCCCCGTCAATTACTCCGGAATTTGCCCTGAAAAAGGTTGTATGGTCCGAAGTGAATGTTCACGGAGGGGAAAAAGTCAACATTGGATTGCCGCAACCGGAAGTAAAACTGATATACCGCGATATTATGGTGCAGGCTATTCCCCGTAAAGAGGGAGCGCCGGTACAAAATGAGGCTATCCGGAATTGGAAGAAAAAATCGTTCAACGAAAAAATAGGATGGAAGGGTATTTACCCGCTTTATGAATTGCGAGAAGATTACCCGGCTACCGGCGCTGAATATGCCATCCGGAAAGATGAGATTATTGATCTGACAGCGCATTTTAAAGATGGTGTGCTAACTTGGGAAGCTCCGGAAGGAGAGTGGACGATCATTCGTTACGGGTACACATGCACGGGGGCCCGCACATCGACAAACAGCGATGGATGGGAAGGTTTGTCGGTCGATCATCTGAGCCCGGCTGCTTTCGATTTGTTTGCCCGGACAGTGATCACGCCGTTGATCAAAACAGCCCAGTCTGTAGGAAACAGTGTTCATTTCTTGCAAACCGACAGTTGGGAAATGGATCTGGTAAACTGGACAGATAATTTTCCGCAGGAATTCGTTAAATACCGAGGCTACGATATCCGGAGTTATATGCCTGTGCTGGCCGGACGGATTGTAAATACCCGGGCCGAATCAGACCGGTTTTTGCGCGATTTCAGAAAAACCATCGGTGACATGGTGGTCGACTATCATTATCGGTTATTTTCCCGGCTGGCACACGAATATGGCATGGGTATCCATCCGGAGTCGGGCGGCCCTCATTCGGCCCCGGTCGATGCATTGGCTGTTATGGGGATCAGTGATTTTCCACAGGGTGAGTTTTGGGTGATGGCCAATACGCACCGCATCAAAGATGACGAACGGCTTTCTGTCAGGCAAAGCGCCTGTGTGGCGCACACCAACGGAAAACGGTTGGTTGCTGCCGAAGGGCCAACCAGTATCGGTCCGCACTGGGAGCGCTCGCCGCTGGACTTGAAAAGCAATATCGACCGGGTTTTTTGTTCCGGGGTAAACCGGATCGTTTGGCACACGTTTACTTCGTCGCCCAAAGAGTTTGGCCTTCCCGGAAATGAGTATTTTGCCGGAACCCATCTAAACCCGAATGTAACTTGGTGGAACCAGTCTGGTGATTTTATCGGTTACCTGAACCGGTGCAGTTATATGCTCCAGCAGGGACTTTTTGTTGCCGATGTCTTGTACTATTATGGCGACGATGTCCCGAATTTTGTTTTCCTGAAAGAAGAACTTCCGGAGTTAAAACAGGGCTATGATTGGGATAAATGTTCGAAAGACGTGATTCTGAACCGGGTTTCGTTTGACGGAGAACGAATTGTTTTGCCCGATGGAATGAGCTACCGGCTGTTGATGCTGGCGCCCGAAAAAGCTGTTGATTTGGATGTTTTGCGAAAAATCGAAAAACTGGTCAGCCAGGGGATGACTGTGGTTGGGCCACGCCCGCTGGAAGCAACCGGCCTGACCGGTTTCCCCGAATGCGACCGCGAAGTAAATGAAATTGCTGCCCGGTTGTGGGGGCCGGTTGATGGGAAAACAATTACAGAAAATCGCTATGGGAAAGGACGTGTTATTTGGGGGCAAAACATAAACGAACTATTGGCTGGCATGCAGGTTATTCCTGATTTTGAGTTTACCGGAACTCATCCGGATGCCTCGCTGGATTACATTCACCGGACAGCTGGCAAACAGGAGATTTATTTTGTCTCGAACCGCTTCGTGTTGAACGGGGTCAATAACTTTGAGTACCGCTATATTCCCGGTTTGCCCAATCGCTACGAGCAGGTTGAATGCCGTTTCCGTGTGTCGGGGAAAGTTCCCGAACTGTGGGACCCGATGACCGGCCAAACGCAGCCAATTGTAACATACCGTGAAGAAAACGGGCAAACCATCATTCCGCTTCATTTCGAACCGCAAGGCTCGAAGTTTATCGTTTTCAGATCGGCCTCGCCCCGGCGGCACCTGGTTGAAATTACCAAAGACAGTCTGTCTGTTTTCCCCGGCTTCAGCCTGGCTACAGCAGAGTTGCCTCTGGTTAGTTTCCGAACTGAAGGGACTTCGGTTTTTGCGGGAGTGAATGCCCCCGGGTTGTATCGGCTGAAGTGGTCTGACGGGAGATCAGAAGAAATCAGGATAAAAGAAAAAACGAGGGTTCAGGAGATTTACGGAGAATGGGAAATTCAGTTCGATCCAACGTGGAGAGCGCCGGAGAAAATAAAAACCAGTCAACTGAAGTCGTGGACTGATTTTGACGATCCGAATATCAAATACTATTCGGGAACGGGCATCTATAAAAATTCGTTTGTTTTGACAGCGGAACAGATCGCAAACTGTCGGGTTTTGCTTGATCTTGGGAATGTGAAAGAAATGGCTTCGGTAAATGTAAATGGCCAACAACTGGCAACCCGTTGGAACGCGCCTTTCCGATATGATGTAACCAATTGGGTGGTTGCAGGCGAAAATAAACTGGAGGTTGAGGTGGTCAACATGTGGCCGAACCGCCTGATTGGCGATGGTAAACTGCCCGAAAATCAGCGGTTGACCCACACCAATATCGTCAAGTTTAACGGCCCGGATGCCGATCAGTATTTACGCGTTTCCGGCTTGATGGGCCCTGTCCGGATACTTTTTGTGCCGGAGAAAAAGTTGGTAGAATAAATTGGTTAATGATTTGTAAATCAAAACACTCACTATTATTTGTAACCCCAGGTATTAACCCCGGTTACTGAGTTTGTAACGATTTGACATGATTAACAAAACTCTTAAGAGTTAAGATTTTGTCTCTATTATCCCATCTAATTATCGGGAAATTATATTCAAGAGATCTGAAATATCATCTAATTCAGTTGAATTATTATCGGTTACCTCTAATGAATAATATTCATGAAATTCATGATCCAATTCTTGTGAAGAATCAACAAACCCAATTCTTGGAATATTCCAATGTTCAGGGATGAAAAATTCATTGTCGATTAGACCATTATATATTTTGTCTTCAATGTCTTTAATCAACACTCCGTTAAGAGTTGTGTTAAATAATTGATAATCAACAAAATAACTTGATTTTTGTTTGGTAAAACCCCTGAGAATCAGTATCTTAAGAGAATTTACCAGATTCATTTCAAGTATGACTCTCAAGGGCTATGA
>JAJUGZ010000168.1 GCA_029265715.1 Bacteroidota bacterium | reverse complement strand
CGTTCATGCGCTCTCGTACCCGCTGGGAAGCGAGTTTAAAATTGCTCACGGATTGGCGAATGCCCTGTTGCTGCCCGATGTGATGGAATATAACCTGGTGGCGGCTCCCGAGCGGTTTGAGAATGTTGCCCTGGCATTGGGAGCCAGACAAAAATCCAGTGCAATTGAAACTGCCCGTGAGGGCGTTTCGATGGTCCGGAAACTGATGCTGGAATGTAATCTTCCGGCGAAATTATCGGCAATCGGCATTCCGGAAACTGCGATTTCGGAGATGGCAGCCTCTGCTGTAAAAATCCAGCGGCTGATGAAAAATAACATTCGTGAAATTTCGGTAGATGACGCGATCGAGATTTACAAAAAAGCCTATTGACATGAAAAAGAAACTATCTGCTGAACAGGTAATCGTCCCGATGGTCAGCCCGTTTACAGCCAGACAAGAAATTGACCGGGATGCTGTTTCCCGTATGTGCGCGATGTTTGCCGGGGCGGGAGTGAGTGTTTTTGCCCTTGGTACAACAGGCGAAGGCGATTCCATGTCGCGCGAACAACGGGAAGTTTTGGTAGAGGCTGTCGTCAGGGGAGTGGGTGGAAAAGTAAAAGTTTATGCGGGCCTTACCGGAAATTCGTTGTCGGAATCAGTCCGCGATGCAAAAAAATATGCAGCATTGGGCGCTGATTATCTGGTGGCCAAGCTCCCGGCATATTATCCGATGGATGAAAACCAGATGCTGCAATATTTTGAAAGGCTTGCCGATTCGGTGGATTTGCCCCTGTTCATTTACAATATTCCGGGGACAACGCATCATTCGATTCCGCTGAATATCGTCGATATCCTGAGTTATCATCCCCAAATTGCCGGGTTGAAAGATTCTGAACGGGATGAGAATCGACTGAGAGAGTCGGTTCTGCGCTGGGGCGGACGCGAAGATTTTGACTTCCTGATTGGCTGGGCGGCCATGTCGGCCAACGGTTTGCAGCTCGGGGCAAACGGAATTGTGCCAAGCACCGGAAATCTTTGCCCGGAACTGTATGTGCAATTGGTCGATCATATTGCCGCCGGGAATATTGGTGCAGCTTTTCAATATCAGGAGTTAACCGACCGGGTTTCGGCCCTTTACCAGAAAGGGCGAAACCTGAGCCAGTCGATAGCTGCCTTGAAAGTGTTGATGAAACAGGACGGATTGTGTTCCGGAGAGGTGCTCCTGCCAATGATTACCATGGACACCGAAGAAGAGGAAAAATATTTGGCTGAAATAAAAACTGAATGGGAAAACCTGAATCTGAAATGAACAATAACCACGAATATTTACCAATCCTGGCCATAACGATGGGAGATCCGGCCGGAATCGGGCCTGAAATTGCTGCCAAGGTGTTTGCCATGCCCGGATTATATCAGCAGTGCAGGCCTTTGTTAATAGGGAATGCCGGATTGATGAAGAGAGCAATTGCTCTGACCGGAACCGGGCTGGATATTCATGCCATTGAAAAAGTGCAGGATGCCCAATTTGGTGCAGGGACAATCGATATCATTGATTTGCCTGTTGATGGCGCGGGCTCAATTGAATACGGGAAAATTTCGGTGGCAGCCGGCGATATTGCTTTTCGCTCGGTCGTGAAAGCGATTGAACTGGCCATGTCGGGCGAAGTGGACGGGACTGTGACCAACCCGATTCATAAAGGCGCAATAAATGCAGCCGGGCATCATTTTTCCGGACATACCGAAATTTATGCGCACTACACCCAAACGCCCAAATACGCCATGTTGCTGGCCGATGAGAAAATCAAGGTCATTCACGTAAGTACACATGTTTCGTTAAGGAAAGCCTGCGATTTGGTGAAGAAAGAGCGGGTTTTGGAAACGATCTGCCTGCTAAACGACGGGTTAAAGAAAATCGGATACCCTGAGCCCCGCATTGGTGTTGCCGGGCTGAACCCGCATGCAGGCGACGGTGGTTTGTTCGGCGATGAAGAAATTGAAGAAATAATCCCGGCGCTGGAAACTGCCCGACAGGAAGGCATCGCTGTCGAAGGCCCTTTCCCTCCGGATACCCTGTTCGCGCTGGCCAGTGGAGGCCGGTTTGACGGGTGCGTCGCAATGTACCACGATCAGGGCCACATTCCCTTTAAGCTGGCAGGATTTGTTTGGGACGAGCAAAGCGGCTCGATGAAAAGTGTTAAGGGAGTTAATATTACGCTCGGGTTACCGATTATCCGGACATCGGTTGACCATGGAACTGCCTTTGAAATAGCCGGAAAAGGAATTGCAAGTCCGGATGCATTGGTATTCGCCATTGAATACGCCTTGAAACTTTTCCGGAGTAAATAGAAAAAACGAAATTATGATAGCTGTTATTGCAGATGATTTTACAGGTGCTGCCGAAATAGGAGGGGTAGGGCTGCGGTACGGACTGAAAGTTTTAATTGAAACAGAAGTAAACCATGCGACAGATGTTGACCTGTTAGTAATTGCGACCGATATACGTTCGTTGGACACGGAACGCGCCGCAGTAGAAATAACGAAAATTACATGCCAGTTGATGGAACTCAAACCAGTGGTCATATTTAAAAAAATCGATTCGGTTCTGAGAGGGCATGTGGCGGCGGAGCTTGAGGCGCAAATGAAGGCGATGGGAAGGGCTCGGGCTTTGATTGTTGCGGCCAATCCGTCACTAGGGCGCACCATTGTTAACGGACAATACTTTGTAGGAGGAGTTCCTCTTGCTGAAACTTCGTTTTCCGACGATCCGGATTTCCCGGTACACACTTCGGTTGTTACAGATATTGTTACCTCTGACCATTTCCCGGTTGTTTCAATTGAATGGAGCCGGGAAATACCACTATCGGGTTTGGTTATTGCGAATGTGGCAACTCCCGACGACCTGCGTCAATGGGCCGGGCGCATTACTTCGGATATGGTAATCGCCGGTGGTTCCGGATTTTTTTCAGCTTATTTGCAGTCTCTAAACTATATCGAGACAGGGATGTGCGATACGGAACTTTCTTTTGGGAACAGTTCTTTGTTTATTCTGGGAAGCAAATTCCCCAAATGCATGGGATTGCCGGAGAAGTTTCAAGGGAATGACGTGGTCCGGTCGAATATGCCGGAGAATGTATTTAGAGGTCAGGATTATGATGATGCTTCAATGGAACAATGGGCCCGGCAGATCATTAATCAATTACAGGCTGGTCTGAGTGTAATGGTTACAATCGAACATCAGCCAATTCAGAGTCCGGATTTATCTTTGCGCATTCGGGAGAATATTGGTAAAATGGTCGAGAAAGTAGCGAAAAATGTGGCGCTGAACGAACTGTTCATTGAAGGGGGCGCAACGGCTTCGGTTGTTTTTAAGTATTTAGGAATAAGTAAATTAATTCCGTTTTGCGAAGTCGAGTTTGGGGTTATACAAATGCGTGCGCCCAATTACCCGAATTTGTGCATAACAACCAAACCGGGCAGTTATCTTTGGCCAGAGAACCTAAAATTTAAGAAAAGCGAACCGATCAACTAACAAAACAATAAACCTAACTAATACAAATGGAACATGCACCTTCATTACACATTGTCGATTATGCGATAATAATCCTATCTTTCGTGGTGTCGCTGGCAGTCGGGTTGGGATTTGCACGCCGGCAGAAAAATACAAGTAATTATTTTATTGCCAGCGGACGGCTGCCATCTTGGGCAATCGGTATTTCAATACTGGCAACCTTAATCAGCAGCATTACCTTTTTGGCCTATCCGGGGGCCGGGTTCAAATCGAACTGGATATTATTGGTGCAAGGACTGATGGTACCGGTCGTGCTGGTATTGATAGTCCGGTTTATTGTGCCGTTGTTCCGACAGGTGATCCGGCTGAGCGCTTACGAGTATTTCGAACGCCGGTTTGGCGTTTTTGCGCGGATGTACAGCTCGATCGGTTTTGCCTTCGCTCATTTTTCAAAGATGGGAACTGTTTTCTTCTTGTTGTCCTTAACCTTGTCACAAATGACCGGTTTCGACACGGTGACAATGATCTGGGTGGTTGGGGCCGTGGTAGTTCTGATTACGATTTTAGGCGGGATGGAAGCGATTGTTTGGTTGGACGTTATTCAGGGTTTTATGCTGATTGCCGGTGGAATTATTTCATTACTGATCATCTTATTTTCAACAGAAGGGGGGCCTGTTGCTGTCTGGCAGGTAGCTGCCGAAAATGGGCACATAGGTTTTGGCCCGTTCGACCTGGATTTTGTGAACCGTACGTTTATCGTGATGGTCCTGAACGGAATATTTTATGCCATACAAAAGTATGGGACAGATCAAACAATCGTTCAGCGGTATTTGACGGCCAAGTCGGATAAAGATGCCGTGAAGGCATCGCTGATTGGCGTTTTGCTGAGTGTGCCGGTCTGGGCTTTGTTTATGTTTATCGGGACAGCTCTTTTCGCATATTATCAAATTTCCGGAGATCCGCTCTCTGTCAACATTAACCCGGATGCAGTTTTCCCACATTTTATAATGACCAGGTTGCCGGTTGGTGTGGTCGGATTGGTCATATCGGCTTTAATTGCCGCTGCTATTTCAACCTTGGATACCGACCTGAATTGCTTGTCGGCAATTTGTGTTGAAGATTATTATTCCAGGTTAAAGCCTGGTATTACCGAAAAGGAACGAATGCTGATGAGTAAAATTTTTATTGTTCTTGCCGGTTTGGGAGCCATAGCCATTGCATTGATCTATGTACGGCTTGGCAGCGAAGGGGTGCTGGGGACTATTTTTGCTCTTTATGCCATATTCTCAGGAGGTATCGCGGGTATGTTTTTGCTGGGTATTTTCAGCCGGAGGGCAAACATGAAAGGTCTTTATTTCGGGATTGGTGCCAGTGTATTATTCACGGCCTATGCGTTGTTGACCTCTACTCCGGTTTTCTGGGCTGGCAAAGAACGGATTTTGGTTGACCTGGGCAGGTTCAACTTTCCGCATCATGAATACATGATCGGCGTTTACAGTCACATCCTGCTTTTTGTGGTTGGCTATGTTGCCAGTTTGTTCTTTAAAAATGAAAAAGATATCCGGTCTCTT
>JAJUGZ010000147.1 GCA_029265715.1 Bacteroidota bacterium | reverse complement strand
AATCGGCTGTCCGACAAATTTTATTTCCGTATTTTTACCCATGTTGTGGTTTTTTCGCAAAACAAACTTACAACATGGGGCCAAACCTTCGGGGAGTAACCCCTATTTTTTAATTTTTTACTCGTTCAGTAGTGATAAATTAAATAGTCTTTTCAAATGCCGGTCGTAGATATTTTCTTCCACACATCCTCCTATCACTTCGGCATTCTGTTCAAGCAACTGGTAGTATTTGTCTCCCATCTCGGCTGCAATTTTATACCCGACATGAATTAACTGGCGGAAATTCGGATTGTACAATGCATGGCCCGGAATATGGCGCAAGGTCTGGGCAAAAGTTTCTCCATCCCATGCGTTTACCACTTCGGGTGTGGGCAACTGCGAAGCGTCGATATCGATCACATCGGCATAAGGGGCGCAAAGCTCATCTTTCCGTGAAAGTGCCCGGATATAGATTTCTTTGGCTGCTTCGAGTGCATCTCCGCCAGCCAGGGCCAGGCCGATCACCTCTTCGAGCCAGGTTGTTCCGGCTGTTTTAACATGCAGGCCTTTGTTGTATTTCTTGATAACATCGGCCATAACCGGATAAATTGAGAACTTATCACTTCCGGAGTGAACGCTCAATTTCAATTCGGCCGGAAGCCCAAATTCGTTCACCGCAAAGTCGATAACCAAAACATCTTCTTCAAACTCTTTGGCAAACTGAGCGACATCGCCGGCATAGTCTACACCTTTATTGAAACGCCCGGTAAATTTCGGGGCGATTGTTTGTGCCGGCACTCCATAGTCGGCCAGCATCTTCAGGATAAAAAACAGTTCGACCGGGGTTTGCGGACTTTCTACTTCGTCCATCGACACTTCGGTAATAAAATTACCTTCGCCTTTGGCTGATTTCAGATAGTTATAAATATCACTGGCTTGTCGGGCGGCTGCCAGAAATTTTCCGGCGATTTTTTCAAGCAGACCATCAGTCACCTCAAACGGGTGAGAGATTCCCGGGATTACCAACTGCCCTTTATATTTCGCGCACGAAGAAATAAATGACTGAACAGCATCGACAGGGCTTTCTTTTCCAATGAAGGAAGCCACATCGAGGGTAAAAAAATCGGCAGTTTCGACAAACGGCGCAACGGTATTTAAATTAATATGATCTGCATCAACAAAATATTTTCCGGCAAAACCCAACGCAGCGACGGCTGCATCGGCTTCTTTACGAACATCCGACGGATGTGTGTGCACATAGGTATGTTCGCGGTTCGATTTATTCCAGACCGGACTAATATCCAAACCGGCCTTGTTGGCCTTCATAATGGCACGAAGCTGTGCTTGTCCCTGGTGCGAAAACCGGTCACCGATACCAAAACTGTACTTGCTTAATTCCATGGTTGTCAGATTTGATTTGATCGAAAATTAAAAGATTAAAAGACAAGGAAAAACGCTCTCCGTGTCCGCACACGAAAGTAGGCATATTAAATCATTTTCCAATCAAACCCAATTAATTTTCAGAAGAAAATGTTTTAGAATATTTTTACCGTGTTCGCACACGAAATCATTTGGAATTTTAATTAGCTTTGTTGGAGAGCGTTTTTAACAACCCATGTCGAACTTAAAAATTCAAGCCATCGAAGCAAATAACAGAACCCGGATTAAAGACATTGCAAAAAAAGCAAATGTTTCTATCGGAACCGTCGACCGTGTGATCCACAACCGGGGCGAGGTTTCCAAAGCTACCCGCGAAAAAATTTTAAAAATAATCGAGGAACTTGATTATCAACCCAACATATTAGCCAGCGCCCTGGCTACCAAAAAAACAATCACATTTGACATCATCTTCCCGGCGTCGCAATCAGAAGAAGGATACTGGAACAAACCAATGACCGGGGTACGCAAAGCATTCCAGGAAATCAGGCAATATGGTATTTCTATTTCAACCCACCAGTTCCAGCAATCAGACCCCGAATCATTCAAACAACAAACCAGGGTTATTTTGCAGGGAAACCCGGATGGCGTGGTGCTGGCCCCCTTCTTCTCGCGCGAATCGAAAGAATTCATCCAAAACCTGAAAGACCGCAACATTCCGTATGTATTTATTGACTCAAACATTAAAGAATGCGAAAAGCTCAGCTACATTGGCCAGGATTCATTCCAAAGCGGGAAACTGGCGGCCAAGCTGATGAACTTTTCAATCCCGGTTGATTCCACCATTTTGGTTTTGCATTTTGCCCGGGCGATGGACAACCAAAACCATCTGATACAACGTGAAAAAGGGTTTTATGAATATTTCGAACAAACCGACCCGGAAAAGCACAAGAAACTAATCACCCTGGAAATAGAAAACCCGTCAGACCTGTCGTTCGACCGAAAAATGCTACTGTTTTTTGAAGCAAATCCAAACATCCGTGGAATTTTTGTTACCAATTCTCAGGTTTACTGGATTGCACGTTTCCTTGAAAAATACGGGCTGCGGGATATCCGGCTGATTGGGCACGACCTGATTGCTGAAAACCTTGATTTCCTGAAAAAAGAAGTTGTCGATTTCCTTCTCTGCCAGCGACCTGAAGAGCAAGGATATAATGCCGTCATCACACTTTTCGAGCACGTCATCATGAAAAAACCGGTAAAAACCGAAAACTATACTTCCATCGACATCGTTACCAAAGAAAATGTCGATTATTACAAAGAATTTAACTAAAACGAACGAACTATGACTCCAATCAGTTTTAACGACCTTAACGGGAAAGTGTGTGTAATTACCGGCGGCGCCGGCGTTATCGGCACGGCAATGGTCAAAGCAATGGCTTCGGTAGGGATGAAAATTGCAATTGCCGACATCAATCCGGAAACAGCACAAAAAATGGCCAACGAGATTGCCGCCGAATCAAATGCAACAGTCATTGGCGTTGAAGCCAACGTATTAGACAAAGCTTCGCTCGAAAAAGCCAGGCAAATAATTAACGAAAAACTGGGAGAAATCGACATCCTGATTAACGGCGCAGGTGGAAACCATCCGACTGCCACCACCAAAGTCGAACAAATGGACGAAGCCAGCATCGATCACCTCGAAGAAACGTTTTACGGACTGGAAATGGATGGGTTCGACAAAGTCTTTGCCCTGAATTTTAAAGGGACACTGCTCCCCACCATGGTCTTTACCCAGGATATGCTCAAAAACCGGAAAGGAGTTGTATTGAATATCTCCTCCATGAATTCCTACAAGCCACTGACCAAAATACCGGCATACTCGGCAGCCAAAGCGGCAGTCAATAATTTCACCGAGTGGCTGGCTGTGCACCTGGCTAAAGTGGGCATCCGGGTCAATGCCATTGCCCCGGGCTTCTTTATTACCAACCAAAACCGGTTCCTGGTTCTCGACGAAAAAACAGGTGGCTTCTCCCCCCGAGGACAAAAGATTGTAAACAATACACCCATGGGAAAATTTGGCGAACCCGAGGATTTACAAGGCGCAACGCTGTTCCTGCTCTCTGATATTTCCAGTTTCATTACTGGCATCGTAATCCCGGTCGACGGCGGGTACAGCGCATTCGGAGGCGTATAGGAGCCTCCCCTTCCCGAAAGGGAGAGCTTAAAAAAGTCTCTTCAACCTTTGTTGAAAAAAGTTCTGAATTTATTTGAATATCATTATTTAACAAATCCTCAAGTCCCCCCTTCGGGGGATTTAGGGGGCTTCTAACTATTTAAACCATGAAATAGCCATAAGTGCCCAAGTTCATACCAACCGAGAATGAACAAATGGCTATTCCATCTCGTTGAGAAACTAGTTTAAAGAGTAGAAATTGATACGAAAATTGCAAGAAACAACTTTGAAAATTTATACAGATGAAATAGCCATAAGAGCCATCGCTCATACAAACCGAAAATGTATAGATGGCTATTCCATCCGTTGGAATTCAGATTGAAAAGCGAACACTGTTACGAAAATTGTACGAACCTACATTGAAAATTTATACAGATGAAATTAAAACAAGACTGTAAATATGCATTGCTGGTCCCAACCAGTATGGGAGTTCGCATTACTCCGGTCAACGGGCAACCCGTTCACAGCAGTACGCTGTTCGAAATGCAGGCCACCAGCGCCGAAACCAACGTGGCAAGCATTGCCTCCTATTTGGGCCTTCCGGTAAAAGTACTGACCACCTTCGTGAAGGACAGCCCGATCGCCCAATTCATTAAAAGTAACCTGAAAAGCCGCCACATGGACTACGAAGGGCCTGAAGTACCACAGGGCGGACCCTGGGGCTACCGTCACCAGTTCAACATTGCCGACAGCGGTTTCGGGACCCGCGGCCCCCGTGTGCAAAACGACCGCGCCGGCGAAGTGGGCCGTACCTTGAATGTCAAAGACTTCGACCTTGACCGGATCTTTGGGCAGGAAGGCATTCAGATTGTTCACCTGTCCGGATTGATCGGTGCCCTTTCGCCGGAAACCAGCACATTCTGCCTCGAAATTGCCCGCGCTGCAAAAAAATACGGAACCCGCATCGCTTTCGACCTCAACTACCGCGCATCGTTCTGGAAAGGCCGCGAAGCTGAATTGCGCGCCAATTTTACCGAGATCGCTTCGGTCGCCGACATTCTGATTGGCAACGAAGAAGACTTCCAACTCTGCCTCGGCATTGAAGGCCCTGAAGCCGGAGGAAAAGGAATTGAGTCTGAAATTGAAGGTTTCAAAGGCATGATCGGCCGCGTAAAAAAAGCATTCCCCAATGCATCGGTATTTGCCACCACGTTGCGCCAGGTAATCAGCGCCAACGAACACCTGTGGGGCGCCATCATGCTCGAAGGCGACAATTGGCAGGTTATTGAACCACGCAAAATCACCGTGCTCGACCGCATTGGTGGCGGCGACGGTTTTGTGGGAGGCTTGCTTTATGCCATCCTGAAAGGCTGGGAACCTGAAAAATGGCCGCAATTCGGCTGGGCTACTGGCGCGCTGGCAACCACCTTCCTGACCGACTATGCCCAACCCGCCGACGAAGACATGGTTTGGAGCATCTGGAGCGGGAATGCAAGGGTGAAACGATAGAAGAAGCCCCTAAATCCCCCAAAGGGGGACTTGGTAGCGGCTCGACTAAGTTCTAAAGATGTTGTTTAAAAAGTAATGAATAATTCCTTTTAAAATCTCACCTTCTGGGCTTCGACGTCAACTCAGCCAAACGGGAGATTTAGAGGGGTTTTAAAATTCCTCCCCATTGGGGAAGTTAGGAGGGACTTTATGTTGTATTACGAAATAGGTTCTGTGAACCATGAATTAAGCGCTGAAGATCTCCGGGTGGGGCTCTATCAAGCGCTCACGAAACTGGGGCCGAGAAAAAAGGTGCTGGCCATTCCGCCCGACTACACCCGGCTTCCCAGTCGCGCCGGCGAATTAACCGAAATGACCTGGCAGTTCTACGGCGATGCGTTAACCGACGTGCTTCCGGCGCTCGGAACCCACTCGCCGATGACCGGGCACCAGATCGCACACATGTTTGGCTCCCTTCCAGCATCGCTAATCCGCGAACACGATTGGCGCAACGATGTGGTAACGGTAGGAACTGTCCCTGCTGAATTTGTCAAAGAGGTATCAGGCGGGGCCGTCGAATTTCCGTGGCCGGCCCAGGTAAACAAGCTGCTTCTCGAAGGAAACTTCGACCTGATCCTGTCAATCGGGCAGGTTGTTCCCCACGAGGTGGTCGGAATGGCTAATTACAACAAGAATATCTTCGTCGGGACCGGCGGAGTGGAAGGCATTAATAAGAGCCATTTCGTGGGCGCCGCCTACGGGATGGAAAAAATGATGGGACATGCCGATACACCTGTCCGGAGAATATTCAATTATGCTTCGGATCATTTCACGAAAAACCTGCCGATCGTATATGTTCAAACAGTTGTCGGCCTCGATAAAACCGATGGCAAAATCAAAACCCGCGGCCTGTATATCGGCGACGACTTTGAAGTGTTCGACAAAGCGGCCAAACTGGCCTTGCAGGTCAACTTCGAAATGTTGGACAAACCGCTGAAAAAGGTGGTTGTTTTCCTCGACCCCACCGAGTTTAAAAGCACCTGGCTGGGTAACAAGTCTATCTATCGTACCAGAATGGCAATCGACGACAACGGCGAACTGATCGTACTGGCCCCCGCCCTGAAAGAATTCGGCGAGGACAGGGAAATCGACCGGTTGATCCGTAAATACGGTTACTTTGGGACACCTGCAACCCTGAAAGCCTGTGAAGAAAACGAGGAACTGCGCAATAACCTGAGCGCCGCAGCGCACCTGATCCACGGTTCTTCGGAAGGGCGTTTCAGCATCACCTATTGTCCGGGGAAAAATGACTGGAACTTAACAAAAACTGAAATAGAGCGTGTTGGTTTCAAATATGGCGATATCGATGAAGTAACATCGAAATACAATCCGGAGAAACTGAAAGACGGCTACAATATCCTGCCCGACGGCGAAGAAATCTTTTATATCTCGAACCCGGCGCTGGGACTTTGGGCATTTAAGGACCGGTTTAAATACTAATAGGAAAACCACACAGGCACATAGAACACAATAGGGAAAGAATAATTTGAATCTATGTGTTCTATGTGCCTGTGTGGTTCAAATATAAGATATGACGACACGAAAAGAAATAAATCAGCTTTCAAGAGCAATTATAGGCTTTGCCATTGAAGTTCACAAAGAACTTGGTCCGGGCTTGCTGGAAAGTGTTTATGAAAAGTGTTTAACATATCTGCTACTTCAGAATGGGTATAAAGTTGACAGACAGCAAACCATTCCACTGAAATTCAGAGGTCTTGACATGGACTGTGAGCTGCGTTTCGATCTGCTTGTCAACGATCAGATCATTGTTGAACTGAAAACTGTCGAAAAATTACTACTCATTCATGAAGCACAGTTGCTAACTTATTTGAAGCTTTTAAAAAAGCCCAAAGGTATTCTGATCAATTTTAATTGCCTGAATATTTTTAAGGATGGACAACTGACATTTGTAACAGAACATTTCAGGAATTTACCTGAAGAATAAGATTAAAACTACACAAGCACATAAGTTAAAAGAATAAATAAATGTCGTATTTCAAGTTCATTGTTTTATTAACTCACCCCAAGCTCGCACCGCTCGCTTTGCCTCTCTCTACTCGTAAAGAGGGGGGGACGTCCGCCAGCGGACGTGGGGTGAGTCAACTATAAAATACGACATTAAATTGTTTCACTTACTTAGCAATACTCCGTTAAGAGTTGTGTTAAATAATTGATAATCAACAAAATAACTTGATTTTTGTTTGGTAAAACCCCTGAGAATCAGTATTTTAAGAGAATTTACCAGATTCATTTCAAGTATGACTCTCAAGGGCTATGATTT
>JAJUGZ010000183.1 GCA_029265715.1 Bacteroidota bacterium | reverse complement strand
GTTCACCGCATCATCCTTGCAAACAAAACTTGCATTTTGAAGGGGGGGTGACTTTTGAAATAAAAACAATAATGACTGACTACCAGAAAATTAGAAGACAATATCTTCAGAATTTTAGATTAGTCGGATAATAGTGAAAAACAATATTAACATTCTCTTTGGCCTCCCTTAGGGGAGGTTCGAGAGACTAAAAATCAAAATATCATGACAGTATTTAAAGGAAACAAAGAGTATTTCCCCGGAATAGGAAAGATCACGTACGAAGGCCCGCAATCAAAAAATCCGCTGGCATTTAAATGGTATGACGAAAATAAAGTAGTCGCCGGTAAAACTATGAAAGATCATCTCCGTTTTGCCGTTGCATACTGGCACACCCTCTGCGGAACAGGTGGAGACCCATTCGGCCCGGGAACAAAAAAATTTCCATGGGATGCACCCTCCGATGTAATGGATGCCAACAAAGCCCGTATGGAAGCTGCGTTCGAATTCATTACTAAAATTGGCGCCCCGTTCTATTGTTTCCACGACACCGATGTGGCCGGCGACGGTTCTGTTTTCGAAATCGAAAGCCGTTTGGCAAAAATGGTTGACTACGCCAAAGAATTACAGGCCGCAACTGGCGTAAAGCTGCTATGGGGAACAGCCAATGTTTTCAGTAACCCACGTTACATGAATGGCGCATCGACCAACCCGGACTTCGCTGTTGTAGCCAATGCTGCAGTGCAAGTGAAAAATGCAATCGACGCGACCATCGCACTGGGCGGTACCGGCTATGTATTCTGGGGTGGACGCGAAGGGTACATGAGCCTTCACAACACCAACACAAAAAAAGAACTCGACCACATGGGACAATTCCTGCGCATGGCCCGCGACTATGCCCGCGCCCAGGGATTTAAAGGCACATTCTTCATCGAACCAAAACCGATGGAGCCGAGCAAACACCAATACGACGTTGATGTTCAAACAGTTCTCGGATTCCTGAATGCACAGGGCTTGATCGACGATTTCAAACTCAATGTGGAAGTGAACCACGCCACATTGGCTGGCCACTCGTTTGCACACGAATTGCGCATGGCTGCCGATGCCGGCAAACTGGGCTCGATTGATGCCAACAAAGGCGATTACCAAAACGGATGGGATACCGACGAATTCCCGACCAACATTTATGAAATTACAGAAGCCATGCTTGAAATTTTGCAGGCTGGTGGTTTTACCGATGGCGGCATCAACTTCGACGCAAAAACCCGTCGTAACTCAACCGACCTGGAAGACATCTTCATCGCTCATGTTTCCGGTATGGACACATTCGCCCGTTCGCTGGTTGTTGCCGACAAAATTCTGAACGATTCAGATTACCTGAAACTGAAAGCCAATCGTTATGCCTCGTTCGATTCGGGCAAAGGAGCTGAGTTTGAAGCAGCTAAACTGAAACTTGAAGATCTGTATGCCATTGCCAAAGAAGTTGGCGAGCCTAAACAGATCAGCGGCAAGCAGGAAATGCTCGAACAGTTGATTAACAACTATATCTAATCATCTATCTTTCAAATGATAAACCTCCTGTCCCTCGACAGGAGGTTTTCTCGTATAAACACTAAACTAATTACAAATCAATGACAAAGAACGAACAAACCGGAAGTTCTGCTTATGTAATGGGGCTTACCTTAGTGGCCACATTGGGCGGATTGCTGTTTGGTTACGACACGGCTGTAATCTCCGGAACGGTCGGGTCGCTCGAAAAGTTTTTCATCGAGCCAATGGGATTGACAGAAACTCTTGCCAACTCAAAACTTGGTTTTGTAGTTTCCAGTGCTCTGATTGGGTGCATCATCGGCGGATTAGTCGGCGGACTGGTCAGCCTGAAGCTGGGCCGAAAAAACGGATTAATACTTGCAGCCATCCTTTTCCTCATCTCAGCCCTCGGTTCGGCCATGCCCGAAATGTTCCTGGCCCCGATCGGACAGGGCGATTACACATTTGTAAACGCGTTTGTGATCTATCGGATTATCGGCGGCGTTGGTGTTGGCCTGGCATCCATGCTGTCGCCCATGTATATTGCCGAAGTCAGTCCGGCCGAAATACGCGGAAAATTAGTCTCATGGAACCAATTTGCCATCATCTTTGGTATGCTGGTGGTGTACTTTGTTAACTATGCCATCTCGCTGCAAGGAAACGATCAATGGTTAAACCAGACAGGCTGGCGCTGGATGTTTGGTTCAGAGGTTGTTCCGGCCACCTTATTCCTCATCTTTCTGTTTTTTGTTCCTGAAAGCCCAAGATACTTAGTTATCAGAAATAAACCGGAAAGTGCATTGAAAGTCCTTACCCGGGTGAACGGCTCGTTAAAAGCGCAGGTGGTACTCGATGAAATTAAAGCGACAATCGTTCACAAATCAGGCAAACTGTTCTCATACGGATTTGCCGTTATTGTAATCGGGATCCTCCTTTCAGCATTCCAACAATTTGTAGGTATCAATGTCGTATTATATTATGCCCCCGAAATCTTCAAAAACATGGGATCAGGTACCGACACCGCCCTGCTTCAAACCATTATTGTCGGAGCGATCAACCTTTCATTTACCGTACTGGCCATTGTCACGGTTGACCGTTTTGGACGAAAACCGCTAATGATCCTGGGGGCTGCCGGCATGGCATTCTTCATGTTCGCCCTCGGGTTTACATTCTTCTTCGAACGAGTCGGACTGGCAGCATTAATTTTCATGCTGGGCTATGTCGCATGTTTTGCCGTCAGTTGGGGACCGGTCTGCTGGGTTTTACTGGCCGAAATCTTCCCCAACCGGATCCGCGGACGGGCCATGGCCGTAGCCGTTGCTGCCCAGTGGATCTCCAATTACCTTGTCTCATGGACTTTCCCAATGATGGATAAGAGCACATTCCTGACCAACATCTTCCACCATGGCTTTGCATACTGGATTTATGGGGGAATGGGAGTCCTCGCAGCTCTGTTCATGCTGAAATTTGTTCCGGAAACCAAAGGGAAAACACTGGAAGAAATGGAACACCTCTGGAAATAACCTGCAAAACATATTTTATTCTGAACAATTCAAAGCCGACTGTATGAAACACAACAGTCGGCTTTTTGCTTTGGCGCTAACCCGTAAAAACAGATAATTTTTTACGGAAAGAACAATCATCTGAAATAGTCATGTGCGCCCCAATCCCCTCTCCCGAAAAATGAATTGACCAAAGAGAAATCTGCGAAGCGAGTAAATTGCTGTTCTATTGCGTCGAGAAACTATATTTGAAAAACAGAATTTGATACGAAAATTGCAGAAACAACTTTGAAAATTTATCACTACTGAACGAGTAAAAAATTAAAAAATAGGGGTTACTCCCCGAAGGTTTGGCCCCATGTTGTAAGTTTGTTTTGCGAAAAAACCACAACATGGGTAAAAATACGGAAATAAAATTTGTCGGACAGCCGATT
>JAJUGZ010000069.1 GCA_029265715.1 Bacteroidota bacterium | reverse complement strand
AGGAGATCGGGAACATAAAACGTTTTCACAAGATCCGAACGCTGAAATCCTGTGGAATTACCTAAGGAAAAATTTTCCAGGGGCCAATTACTATTCTGCTTATGAGGCTGGGTTCTGTGGGTTTAATGCCCACCGGGAACTAGAAGGGGCGGCGCATCGAAGATGCGACAGGGGTGAGTATGGGGGGACAAATAAAACTTAAACAGGTTCTAACTTGTTTTCCTTAGATTACAAATGGTCTCTCAGTCTGTCTTGCCAAATGAACGGATTGATTGTATTATCTTTGCGCTTTGTTAGCACAGAAAGACTGAAGAATTTAATCGAATATGACGCAAAAAAAAGATATACGGAAAGAACTCGGGTCGCGGGTTCTGGTGCTCGACGGGGCGATGGGGACAATGATCCAGCGGTACAGGCTGGAAGAGGCGGATTTCCGCGGAACGGTTTTTACTGATTTCCCGCACGAACTGAAAGGCAACAACGATTTGCTTTCGATCACCAAACCGGAAGTGGTCCGGGCTATTCATGCCGCCTTTCTGGAGGCCGGCGCCGACATCATCGAAACCAACACGTTCAACGCAACACGCATTTCGCAGGCCGATTACCACACCGAAAGCTGGGTGTACGAAATGAACCTCAGGTCGGCTGAAATCGCTGTTTCGGTTGCTGCCGAATTTACGGCCCAAAACCCGGGCAAACCCCGTTTTGTGGCCGGGGCCATCGGGCCGATGAACAAAACACTGTCGCTTTCTCCGGACGTGAACGACCCCGGTTACCGGGCGGTGACTTTCGACGAGGTAAAAGAGGCTTACCGCGAACAGGTCCGTGCCCTGATTGATGGCGGGGTCGACCTGTTGCTGGTCGAAACCATTTTCGACACGCTGAACGCCAAAGCGGCCATTTTTGCCATCGAAGAAGAGCTGGGAAGCCGCAACTTATGCCTGCCGCTCATGGTTTCGGGAACCATTACCGACGCCAGCGGCCGCACGCTTTCCGGACAAACCGTCGAAGCATTCCTGAACTCGGTGTCGCATGCCGATTTGTTGAGCATCGGGCTCAACTGCTCGCTTGGCGCCAACGAAATGCGTCCGTATATCGAGGAACTGGCCAAAAAGGCGCCGTTCTACATCAGCGCCTACCCCAATGCCGGTTTGCCCAACCAGTTTGGCGAATACGACGAAACACCGCAGGAGATGTGCCGGCACGTGCACCATTTCCTCGACCACGAATACGTAAACATCATTGGCGGCTGCTGCGGGACAACGCCCGATCATATCCGCGAGTTTGCGCACATTGCAGCAACGTCGAAGCCGCACCACCCGCACGCGAAAGACCACCTGACACGTCTTTCGGGGCTGGAACCGGTAACCATCACGCCGGAAACCAACTTTGTGAACATCGGCGAACGTTGCAACGTGGCCGGATCGCGCAAGTTTGCCCGCTTGATCCGCGAAGGAAAATACGAAGAAGCATTGGCCATTGCCCGTGCCCAGGTGGAAGACGGCGCCCAGGTGATCGACGTGAACATGGACGACGCCATGCTGGACGCCAAAAAAGAAATGGTCACGTTCCTGAACCTGCTGATGGCCGAACCCGACATTGCCCGGCTTCCGGTTATGATCGACTCATCGAAATGGGACGTGATTGAGGCCGGCCTGAAATGCCTGCAGGGGAAGGCCATTGTAAATTCCATCAGCCTGAAGGAAGGCGAGGAGGTTTTCCGCGAGCATGCCGCCCGGATTAAACGCTACGGGGCCGCCGTGGTTGTCATGGCTTTCGACGAAAAAGGACAGGCCGACTCGCTGCCGCGCCGCATCGAAATTTGCCAGCGCGCCTACAACATCCTGGTAAACGAAGTGCAGTTCCCGCCCGAAGATATCATTTTCGATACCAACGTCCTGACTATCGGGACCGGCATCGAAGAACACAATAACTACGCCGTCGATTTCATCGAATCGGTGCGCTGGATCAAACAAAACCTGCCCTTTGCCAAAACCAGCGGCGGCATCAGCAACGTGTCGTTCTCGTTCCGCGGAAACGATGCCGTGCGCGAAGCCATTCACTCGGTTTTCCTGTTCCACGCCATCCGCGCCGGACTGGACATGGGCATCGTGAACCCCGGTATGTTGCAGATCTACGACGAAATTCCAACTGATTTCCTCGAAAAAGTGGAAGCGCTGGTCCTGAATAAAAAGCCTGACGCTACCGAAGAGCTGCTCGAGTTTGCCCAAACGCTGAAAGCATCCGGAGAAAAAGAAGAACGGAAAGACGAATGGCGCGCCCTTCCGCTCGAAAAACGGCTGGAACACGCCCTGGTAAAGGGAATTCCGGAACACGTGGAAGAAGACCTGGCCGAAGCGGTCCTGAAATACAAACCAGCGCTGACTATCATCGAAGGCCCGCTGATGAACGGCATGAACGTGGTGGGCGATCTGTTTGGCTCCGGGAAAATGTTCCTGCCCCAGGTCATCAAATCGGCCCGCGTGATGAAAAAAGCAGTGGCTTTCCTGCTCCCGTACATCGAAGCTGAAAAAGACCACTCGAAACCGGCCGAAAGCCGCAAAAAAGTGCTGATGGCCACCGTGAAAGGCGATGTGCACGACATCGGGAAAAACATTGTGGGCGTGGTGCTTGGCTGTAACAACTACGAGGTGATCGACCTGGGCGTGATGGTCCCGACCGAAAAAATCCTGGAAACAGCCCGCAATGAAAAGGTCGATATCATCGGGCTGAGCGGTTTGATCACGCCTTCGCTGGAAATCATGGTCGAAGCGGCGGCCGAGATGGAGCGCCAACAGTTCCACATACCACTAATGATTGGCGGCGCGACCACTTCGAAAATCCACACCGCCGTGAAAATTGCCCCGCAATACCGGCACCCGGTGGTGTATGTAAAAGACGCATCGCGCGCGGTAAACGTGGTAGCGAACCTGGTATCCGGGAATCAGGCATTTATTGATGACCTGAAGGCAGAATATGCACAAATCCGCGAATTTCACGGACAAAAAAAACCGAAGCAATATTTGTCGCTCGAAGCTGCGCGAGCCAATAAATTCAAGCCCGATTGGAACGATACACCGCTGTACAAGCCCAAGTTCACCGGCTTGAAACACTTGGTGGATTTCCCGATAGAAGAGTTGCGGAAATACATCGACTGGACATTCTTCTTTTTTGTCTGGGAACTGAAAGGCAAATTCCCCGACATCCTGAACGACGAAAAACAAGGCGAAGAAGCCCGGAAGCTATACGCCGACGCCAACCTGATGCTCGACGAGATCATCGAAAAGAAAATGTTGCAGGCCAACGGCGCGTTTGCCATCTGGCCGGCCAATTCCGATGGCGACGACATTGTGGTTTACGAAGACGAATCGCGGCAAAAAGAACTGGGCCGTTTTTACCATTTACGCCAGCAGGAAGTCAAAAAAGAAGGATCGCCGAACTATTGCTTGTCAGACTTTGTTGCCCCGGTTGAAAGCGGCCGAAAGGACTATTTCGGGGCTTTTGCCGTAACCGCCGGAATTGGCATTGAAAAATGGCTGGCTGCGTACCGCGCCGATCATAACGACTATAAGGCTATCATGCTCGAAGCGCTGGCCGACCGGCTCTCGGAGGCATTTGCCGAGCTGTTGCACGAAAAAGTCCGCAAGGAGTACTGGGGTTATGCCGCCAACGAAAACCTGACGCTGGAAGAACTGTTTCACGTCGATTACCAGGGAATCCGGCCCGCGCTGGGTTACCCGGCCTGTCCGGAACACCACGAAAAGGAAAACCTTTTCCGCATGTTGCATGCCGAAGAACTGGGCATGAGCCTGACCGAACATTTTGCCATGTATCCGACGGCCTCGGTGAGCGGCCAGTATTTCGTCCATCCGGGATCGCGGTATTTCAGTCTCGAAAAAATCTCGAAAGAACAGGTAGAAGACTATGCCCGGCGAAAAGGCGTGAGCGTAGAAACGGTTGAGCAGTTTTTGCCCGCAAACCTGAATTACAAGGGAATTTGACTGAAGGATTGAATGAGTGGATGAATGACGGAATATGCCAAATACATCACGGCCAGCGCGCAGGACAAGGAATGGGGCATGTACCTGACGGTAGCCGGCTATGCCCACATTGAGCCTCATCACGATTATCCGCCTCGAATCCATCCAAGCGGTTATTTCTTTACCTGGGAAAAAGGCCGGATACTCGACGAATATCAGATAAATTACATAACCGAAGGAACGGGGACACTCGAAACAGTTGACGGCGTATTCCCGGTTTCGGCCGGTTCGCTGCTGGTTATCCGCCCCGGTATGTGGCACCGCTACCGCCCCGGACCGGAAACGGGGTGGAACGAACATTACATTGGTTTTAAAGGCGATTATCCGGGATATTTGTTCAAGGAGCCGTTTTTCCAAGCCTCCCGACCGGTTGTTTATATTGGTTTCCAGGAACCGGTCCTCCGTTTGTTTTTCGAGGTCATTCAACTGGTCCAGGAAGAAAAAACCGGGTTTCAGCAGGTTTGTGCGGCCAGCACGGTTTTAATGCTGAGCAAAATCCTGTCGTTCGTCCGGAACCAGGAATTCGCCGGAAAATCAATCGAACGGAACATCCGAAGGGCTTGTTTATACCTGCGCGAAAACCTTCAGCAAAACGTCAACATCGAGCAACTGGCGGCCGAACTGCATGTGGGGTATTCGTACTTCCGGAGAATGTTTAAACGATATA
This sequence comes from Bacteroidota bacterium, assembly GCA_029265715.1. GTDB lineage: Bacteria > Bacteroidota > Bacteroidia > Bacteroidales > Prolixibacteraceae > Aquipluma. The sequence continues at coordinate 16,125 of JAJUGZ010000069.1, read as the reverse complement.
CCGGCATTTCTCCGGCCCAGTACCATCTGAGCCTCCGTTTGCAAAAAGCCAAAGACTTGCTGGTTTCGTCGAACAAAAGCGTCAAAGAAATTACCAGCGAACTGGGCTTCGAGTCGTCGTTCTATTTCTCGCGCATTTTTAAGGAAAAAACCGGGATGAGCCCGCTGGAATTCAAGCGAAACCAATCGCAGGTTTCCTGAACCCCATAACGGGGGTTAGAAATAGAAAATATTGCGCTGCCCGCGTTTATTTTGGTATTCACCTTTTCGCACCACTTTCACAATAGTCCGGCGGTTTACTTCATGTTCCTGCTCTGAACATTCAACGCCATTTCCGCATCTGTTCAGCAGGCGGGTTTCGCCGTACCCTTCGTACCGCATCCGGTTCGGGTCGATGCCTTTTGATACGAGGTAATCGAACGCCGAGCGGGCCCGTTTCTTCGACAGCAGCATATTGTATTCGTCGCTGCCACGGGCATCGGTATGCGATTCGAGCCTGATTTCCAAACCGGGATATTCGTTCATGACCGTAATCAACCGGTTCAGGATTTCAGCGGCATCCGGCCTGATTTCCCACTTATCCAGATCATAATTGATGTATTCGAGTTCGATTACCTGGAGCGCCTCGCCATCTTCCTCTTCTATATTGATCGGCTCCGGATAATTGTCAGCACGTTCCAGGTCCTGCTCCAGGAAGATTTCGGCAAAAACCTCATCATTCGGGCGGAGCGAAGCTGTGGCCACTTTCTTTTCATTGCCAAAATAGAACTCTTTCCTGACATCAATGGTATATTCCTGCCCTTTGTTTACTTCGAACTCGAACTGCCCGTCCAAACGCGTAATGCTGCGGGAAATGGTATCGCCTTTTGAATCAACAACTGCAATGCGGGCATCGGGCAAAACGGTTTTGGTATCGCGGTCTTTAACGACCCCCCGAACAATAACCGGAACATATTTTACTTTCAGGTAATACAAATCATCGTCACCTTTGCCGCCGGGCCTGTTTGATGTAAAATACCCGTTCATGCCGGTTGAATCGAGCGCCAGGGCAAAGTCGTCCATCGAGCTGTTGACCGGATAGCCCATGTTCTCGACCGAGTTAAAAACGCCCCGGTCGGGAACCGAGAAGAAGATATCCAGGGCGCCCAGCCCCCCATGCCCGTCGGAAGCAAAATACAGCACGCCATCGTTACTGATAAAAGGGAAAAATTCGTTGCCTTCGGTATTCACTTTGGGGCCGAGGTTTACCGGGTCGCTCCAATGGCCGTTGGTAAAGACTGAAAAATACAGATCGGATTTTCCGTACCCGCCCGGGCGGTCGGATGCAAAATAAAGCACCGTTCCGGTCTTATCGACCGAAGGATGCCCGACCGAATACTGATCGCTGTTATAAACAAAGCTACCTGTCAATTTCCAATCATTCTCTTCAAAACCGGCCAGGAATATCTTCAGGTTCACCGTCCCATCCTTGCTTTTAAATGTCTTCCCTTTCAGGTAATTGTTGCGGGTAAAGAACATCCGTTTGTTCCTGAAGTCGATCGAAACCGGGCCATCATGAAAAGAAGTTTTCAGTTTGGGCGCGAATGGTTCGGGCTTGCCGATTTCTCCGTCGGCAAGTATCTTCCCGGCATACATATCCAAGTATGGCAGGTTGTTCCACTGGTACCTGGGCCCGGAATTCCCATGCATCGAGGTTGAAGAAAAAACCAACTGCCCGTTATCGATGAAAGGGCCCATATCGGAACCCGGTGTATTGACCTTCAGGTTGCGGATTTCATATTTGGATGAATCGCGCATTAAAAAACTGATGTACTCAAGCAGCGAAACCTGAATGTTGACCCGCCCGTCTTCGGGCCTGAGCCCGGCATATTCTTTCAGCCATTGCTCGGCTTTAAGATATTTCCCGTTGCTTTTCAATGCCTGCGAATAATTAAACAGGTCTTCGGGTTGCTCTACACGACGGTCGATCAGTTTCTTTAGCCAGTATTCAACCTGCTCGGTATTCCCGATGTTACGGTTGGCTTCAGCTAACTGCCTGACCACGTAATTATCCGTTGTATCTTTTTTATAGGCAAACTCATAGAGCTCGATAGCCTCAACAAAGGCAAAATCCTTGAAGCTTTTGTCGGCAAGCATAATGGTCATCTTCTGGGCATTCGACTGGAAGACAACCGAAAAAAGAGCAACTACAATTAAACAGTATTTTCGCACGGTTTGCGCCATCAGGTTAATTGGTTTCTGTTAAAAATAGCGGGGAGACCTTACGCGGCCGCGTCCAAAGTCAAAATCGTAAGTTACCATCACCTCGTGGGTTCCTTTGCTGAAAGCGCCCAGATCGGAGGTTGTCAGATCATACGAATAACCAACTTTTATTTGCTTTGTCGCCTGTACCTGAAGCATTGCGCCATAAGAATCCCCCGGACGAAACATGGCCCCCAGCCAAAGCCTGTCATACAGTAAAAACGCCACTGAAATGTCAACCGAGACCGGAGCATCTTTCACAAATTTTGTTAATAAATATGGTTTAAATTTAACGAATCTATTTATATTAAACACGTAGCCACCCATAAAAAACACGTGCAAATCCTCTTTGCTGACGGCGTTTGTAGAAGTACTGTTCTTATTTATTGTATTTTGGATCAGCTTCGGGACCGACAATCCAACATAATATCGGTCGGTATAAAACAAGGCACCAATTCCAAAATTGGGCAAGAAATTCCGGTTGATATCCCGTGCAAAAACCGGATCGTCTGGATCAACTGTCTGCAAGTCAGTGAGGCCCCCGTCGTAAAAGTTTACCCCTCCCTTTAATCCAAGGGCCAGGCGCTGGGTCGGGGTTACATCCAAAAAATACGAATAATCGACATACGCCCCCGTCTGGCTTATAACCCCTACTTTGTCGTGCAACAGGGAAAAGCCCAGCCCCATGTTGTATGTTTTTATCGGGCTGTGGGCCAGCACAGACTGCGTGGCCGGCGCCCCCGATATGGAGACCCACTGGTTGCGCGAAACAGCCATAACTGTCAGCAAATCGGCCGACCCGACATAGGCCGGGTTAACCAACTGCAGGTTATTCATATACTGCGTGTACATGGGATCCTGCTGGGCAAAAACACGGCTTGTTCCTATCCACATCAAAAGGATGGCCAGTAACAGGTTTATATGCTTCAATTCATTCTTCACTATCTTTTTATTCTCTTTCGCAATTCAACTTATTCTTTCACTCACCCCTCGCATCTTCGATACTCTGCGCCTCTCTGCGTGCAAAGAGGGGAAAAGCCCGGCTCGACGGGGGCGAGGTAAATAAATTACTCATTACAACCGCTCTATTTCACTTTTTATTTTATCCATTAAAACGCTCATATTACCTGTTTCCTCATTCCTGATTCTTAAAATATACAATCCCAAACTTTTAAGCACATCCTCTCGCCAGGAATCATCCTCTTTTTGAAAATCGTGAATTTTACCATCAACCTCAATCACAAACTTCTTCTCGGCACAATAAAAATCAGCAACAAAATAATACGAACCATCACCCTGAACCTGATAAACAACCGGATGCTGCCTCAAAAATTTCAACCCTTGAAACTTCCGGTTACGCAAAACAGCCCACAACCGCTTTTCAGCCTCCGTCATATTTTGCCTCAACTCCCGGCTTCTTGTTATGTATGTAGGCTTGTCGCTCATTTTCAATTCTTCTTCTCGTACTGAGCATTTTGTTTTCACTCACCCCTCGTCCGGCAGTTGCCGGACTCCTCCCCTCTCTATTAATAGAGAGGGGCAAAGGCCGGTTTACCGGGCTTGGGGTGAGTAACTTGTTCTATTTTTCATTCTCCAAACTTTTCAACTATTATAATTCAAACACTTACAGCCATTTCATCAAATATCTTAAAATCATATCGTTTATCTCCCCATTCTTTCACTCACCCCTCGCATCTTCGATACTCTGCGCCTCTCTGCGTGCAGAGAGGGGAAAAACTTCGCATGGGGAGTGTTAATCCCCCGATCACACCTATCTATATTTATCGATCCAAATATATCGACCCGCTTAACTTTTCTTTCCCATCCAGCGTCAGGATGTAGAAATAAGTTCCTGATGGTACAATATCGTTTCCCAACCTGACTCCCGAATTGGCCCGTCCGTCCCAGAAGCCATCCCTTCCGGCGCCCCCGCCATAGTTGTTCGACGAGTAAACCACGCTGCCCCAGCGGTTGAATATCTGGATCGAAACCTGCTTGTATTTTGCGATCCCCAAAATTTCGAACGTATCGTTGATCCCGTCGCCATTGGGCGAGAAGGCGTTCGGGATAAAGAACGGCCTGTCGTTTACAAACACCAGCACCGTTGCCTGGTCGCAATTCAGCGAATAATCGCAAATGCGGTAAACAAAGGCATCCGAACCCACATAGTAGGCATTCGGGGTGTACGCAATCAGCGAATCGGCCACTACCATTGCCACCCCGTTTTGCGGCGGCATTACAATGGCCAGGCTCGAGGGGTTCAGCCTGCTTTTCGGGATATCGTTGCCCAACACGTTGACATCGACTGTTACATTAATATCGGTCGAAGCCGTATCGTTGATGGCCTGCACATACAGGCCAATCATCACCGAATCCACATCGGCACATCCGAGCGAGTCGGTTACGTGGAGGTAATATTTGCCCAGGCCACTGACAGTCGGGGCCGCGGTTGTGGCCCCGTCCAATATTTTCCCGTCGGTAGTCGTCCACAAATAACTGATCCCGGCGCCGGTACTCCGGGTGCCATTCAGGATAACGGGTTGCGATGCAGCCTGAACAAACACATCCTGGTCGGTCACCGCATCCGGGGCAGGCATCACATCAACCAAAATAGTTGCCGTGCTTGTTTTACCGTTCACATCGGTAACCGTCAAGGTATATTGAGTCGATTTACCAGGCCTGAAGTGCGGAGTGGCGCTGGTTGCATCGTCTAAGTAGGTTTTCGGGCTCCAGCTAAATTTCAGGCCGGTACCGATCGATTTGCTGGCATCCAGCGCCACCCCATCGGCACACGAGCCCACGGCTTTATAGCTGCCCCCTGAAATAACCGCCAGCACATTGTTGGCCCCCAGCACAGTCGTCGCTTCGGCTTTGTTGTTGGCGTAGTCGGGTTCCCATTCATTTCCGGATACCGAGGCCTGGTTAACAATGGCAGCCGGCGCCCCCTCGCCCACTTTCGCTGTTATCTGAATGGTTTCGCTTGCCCCCGCGGCCAGATTGCCCAACGAAAGGGTACCGGTCCACGATTTGGCTGCCGAATTGTTCAGCGTGTAAACCGGGTTTAAAATATACGCCGGAAGCACATCGGTCAGCGACACGTTCGAAGCGCCCAGCTTGCCCCGGTTCGAAACAACCAGATCATAGGTGATGTTACTGCCAGACTGAACATTCGCAGTCGCAGTTTTCGTCAGAGCCAGGTCAACATATTTGGCCGGGACCATCTGGTTATCGATATAAACGGTCGCTTTCACGCAGTCGCCGCTCGTCGGGTCACAAATTTCGTACACAAACCGGTCGGGCCCTTTATAGGTTGCCAGCGGCGTATAGCTAAAACGTCCGTCGCCCTGGATTGTCACCGTCCCGTGCCCGGGCATCAAAATCGGTGTTGTATTCACACTCAGGCTGTTCAAGCTTTGGAAAATGTCGTTATCCAGCAGGTTCCCGCTACAGGGCGAGCCGGTTGCCAAGACCGCATCGTCGGCTGCAAAGATACCGGGATACTGCGCGCGTTCAACCACTGTCAGCGTCACGCGGGCGGTTGAGCACAAACCGGAACCAGCCTCACAAACGGTGTAAACAAACGAGTCTTCGCCCAAGTATCCGGCGAAAGGCGTGTAGGTAAACTGCCCGTTCGCGTTCAGGACCAGCGTACCGTGGGCCGGACTACTTTCAGGAGTTGTGTTCAGGACCAGCCCCTCTCCGGAAGGCGAAAAATCGTTGGCCAGCACGTTCCCGGATACCGACTGCCCTGCCCGGACCAGCGCCTCGTCGTCGTTGGCAACGGCCCCTGTCTGCAACGGATCGTCGGGCAAAACCAGGATGGTCGCGTTCACCGTATCGCGGTCGGCCGGGCTTTTGCTGGTCGAAACCACATAGTAAAAGTTATCTTTCCCGGTAAACCCGGTTTTGGGGGTATATGTATATTTCCCGTCGGCCCCAAACGTCAGCGTCCCGTTAATCGTCTTCAGGTAAATCGAATACGAGGCGCCAACGCCCGCATAACCGGCATCGTTCACGGCCACATCGCCCGAAACCGCCATGTTTTTATACGTGATATTGATATCGTTAAAGGCCAGGCGGTCGGTGGTGGCCGGGTTTACTACGATGGTTTTTTCAATCGGGTCGGACAAACAATCGTGCCGGCTCACGGCTTCGGCCCGCAGGGTGTATGTCCCAATTTTCGAAAAGGTAACCGTTTCGGTTTGTGCCGAGGTGGACGCCAGGAGCCGTGAGGCCCCGTCGGGATAAACCAGCGTGTACGAATAGATGTTGCCGGCCTCTCCGGAAACGGTAAACGAGCGTTGTTCGCCCTGGACCAGGGTGGTAACCCCCGGCTCGGCAAACCGGATTTGGGGCAGTGCATAAATGGTGTGGGTGTGGATATGTTGTCCGGAAGCCGTTTCCGGTTGAATGGCCTTGTTTTGGGCATCGGTGCCGCCGGTAAGGGTAACCACTACCTGCGTATCCTGATTGGGACTGGCTGTAAACGAACTCCCGGGAACAACCAGCTGCTGGCTGGCATACGTAATGGTTTGGGCCGGCTGTGTTACGCCATTGATTTGATAGGTAAGCTGAACGGGGAAACGGGAACTTTCGAATAAACTTCCGCCCGCATCTTTAAACGTTAAGCTCATTGAAATGGCATTTAACGACGCCGAATAACATTGATTGGAAGAAGATTCTTTAACCGACACCCTGCCGGCATCGGTCACAATGATGATTTGTTCGACCGGTTCGCTTAAGCAGCCTCTTTCATCGGTTGCCTGCACCCGCAAAATATAGGTGCCGGATTGGGTAAAGGTAATATTTCCGGATTGTGCTGTCTTTGAAGCCAGTGTTTGAATGCTTCCGTCGGGCTGGGTTAGCCGATAGGTATAGGTATAGCCCGCGGCTCCATTTACCGAAAATGCTTTTGTGTCTCCCACAAAGGCATACTCCGTATTGGCGCCCATTAACGTTTGGCTAAAAACGATCGCCTGAAGTATTGTGAACAATATGAATACTAGTCCGAATCGCATTCAAAAAAGGAGGACAGCTTTGTATTTGTAGAATTAATCAAAAGAAAGGCCGGCCGAAACCGGCCTTTCTTTTTTTATAATTAATCTAATGTAATAGTTGGAACTGGATGAACTGTAATTGTTGCAGTTTTTGCAGTAGTTGAGATTGATAAATCGTTATTATTATTGTCCTTTGCACTATCTATTGTTATAGTGTAAGTTTTATTAGAAGTTGATGTATTTGAAAAGAAATCATCTACTTGTACATGAATGGTTCCTGATGTTCCAGTGAAAGTTATGTTTTCACTTCTCGACTCCGTTAATGAACCATTTGATACTGTATAATTAACGGCGATTGGGCTTGCAGCACCATTTGCTTGGTCAAGTGTCAATGTAAATTCAATAACATCATTAGCACTTAATGCAGTTGGGTTACCACTTTTATTACTTGTTTCCAGCCATGAACACGTTTCTGTATCCGCATCTGTAATTGAAAGAACAATTGATTCAATTTTAATCGCAAACCTATATAATTCAGAATAACACCCATTCGCATCAACAAGATAAACATCCAGATTATAAGTCTGGCCTGGATCCGCATTATCCCATGTTACACTTACAGAATTGGTACTACTCGAAGATACCGTATTGGTATTTGATCCTCCAGATAACGTCCAATAGAATGATGTTCCTGTACCCGTAACACTATAAGTTACCGTAGATCCATCTTTCGCTGTTACATCTTTCTGAGATTTAACCACAGTTGGCTGTGCAAACGCGCTCGTAGCCATGAACAGTCCCCCGATGAGGACGAATAAAAAAGATAAAATTCTCGTTTTCATTTTTTTGTTGTTTAAAGTGATTTTTAAATTTTTATAAAACATTAATTTATTGCATACTACAAACGATTGTCGTTTTCAATGCATGACTCACCCCAAGCCCCGATGGTGGCATTTCCCCTCCCTACGGGTAGAGAGAGAACAATACTCGCCTTGCGAGCGCAAGGTGAATCGAAAAAATTTGCATTTGAAATACGACATACTTTTAAATTTATCATTCAAATGTTATAACCGGAACGCCAAAGGCGTCCAGCGCATCGGTATTGTTGCTTTGGTTGGCCACCGGCTCCGAAACCTGGTAGGCATCGGTTGCCTGTATGGAAATGCCCAACGCTTTGGTACCTGCGCTTCCGGTTGCACTGTAAAAGGTGTACTGTACCTCAACAGTATAAGAGTTCGCACCTTTGGCATATTGCGAATAGGGTGGCAATCCGGGCGAAGCCGGAGTCAAAGGGATAGCTGGTGAATAGGTTATACCGTTCACGTTTCCACTCGAAACGGTTGTCCCATCCATCGTAATGTTGTAACTAAACATGAAGGGCGAGGTTGAAATCGCGGGAAATGTAACCTGCCACCGGATGGTGGTTGTAGCGCCGGTTCCCGGCGCCTGGCATTGGTCGCCTGGCGAGTGCAATGCCACGTCAAACAATTCGTTTGAGCTTACGTTTACCTGGATCGTTTCTTCTTTTTGGCATGTTGTCGAATTTTTGGTTTTTATAACTTTTAAAATATAATTTCCCGTTCCAAGGTTGCTATATGTCAGGTTGATGGTTGCTGCGTTCGTGTAGTTGATGGCATACAGCGACGAATTAACCGGTGTGGCGGGCGTCCCGCCGTTGTTTTCGTACAAGCCCCAGGTATAACTGTAGCCGGGTTCCGGCGTTTTATTGTCCACAAAATAGCTGTGCGTGGAGGTTTGCAGAGGCTGCACGCCCGAACCAACGCCAGTCGCACCTGAGCCATCGTCGTAACCAATTGGCGTCAGGTTAAAGGCCACCCGGATTGTTTGGGTGCAAGCATTCGAAACATGTCCGCACTCGTCGGCAATGGTCCAGGTAATGGTGGTGGTCCCGAGCGGGAATGGCGCATTTGCAATATTGCCATCACCTTCAACCAGGTTTCCCGCCGGGTCATCTCCCAACCGATAAGCATAATGGGCGCCTTCACTAACCAAACTGCAATTTTCAGAAATAGACGAAGGCTGTGTTATGGTCAGGGTTGCCCCGCAAGCGTCGTTGTCCGGAGCAACAACCAGGTCGGCAGGGCATGTCATTACCGGGGCTTGCGTATCGGTAATGGTAAAGGTTTGCGTGCAGGTGGACGTGTTCCCGTTCCCATCGTTAACGGTAAACGTCCGGACGACCTGACAATTTCCTGCATTCGGATCAATAACGTCTTGCGTACTGATTGAAAGGTCTGTTTCCGAGGTGCAACTGCCCGGGGTAATCTGTCCCCCCTGGGCCTTAAACTCTGCAATCGTGGTCACAACCGGCAGATTTTTGACACAATCGGCCGTTGTGCCCGGAGGACAGGTAATTGTAAACGACGAACCTCCAACGGTCACCGTCGCCGTTGCGGATAGGTTCTGCGAACAGCCCGACAACGCTGCAGAAACCAGGGTCAGCGTCTGGGTAGATGTAACCCCGGCAATGGTCACCGTTGCCGAACCGCTGCCATTCAACGCCACGGTCTGGTCGCTTCCGCTGTTAACACGGTAAGTTACCGTTGCATTGGCCGTGCCGCTCAGGTTAAAAATGGCGTCGTTCCCGGGACAAACCGAACTGCTGGCCGGTGTGGCTGCCGCCGTTGGCAAAACCGCCACCGAAACCGTTACCGCCGTACGTAGCGGGCTTGCACAGCCGTCGGCCGATCGCGTTTCGGCGTAATAGGCCCCCGATTGCAGGGCATCCGTACTATTTAGCGCAATGCCCCCGCTGGCCTGGGTGTACCAAACCACCGAATTACCGCCATTGCCAGGCGTTGCAACCAGATCGGCCACGGTTGCACTGCCGCAGAAAGACTGCGGAGAAGAAGCCGTTGGCGCGGCAATATCCTGGATATGAATATAAAAAACAGACCATTTGCCATCCGAACAACCAGCCTCGCTGGTTTGGCGGACGGCCACATAAGCCCCGTCAAATGCAGCAGGTTCCCATGCAACCGTCAGGGTATAATTGCTTGTCCCGTCCATCCCGGTTACCGATTGGTACGAAGCCGTGTGCCCGCTGTAGGTTCCGCTATGCGATTCAACCGAAGTGCCGTTAAAAGCCGTAATGGCCCCGCCATACACGGCCCATTCGAAGCGGTTGCCCGACAAACTGCCCACTCCGGTCGTCACAGCGGCTAAGGTAAACGTAGAAGCAGCCCCGGGGCATACCGTCGACGGGCCATCCGACTCGCCCACGTTGGCCAAGTGGTCTTCCCACCACGAAGGGCGGGGCGAATACGATATATATGAACTTCCCGGACTGCCATCCGAAATCCATTGGTTTCCACTTCGGATCAGGCAGGTTGCGCAGGCATCGTTCGGGAAACATTCGGTTGAAGTCCGGCTGGTACAATTAGCCTGGGAAGAAGATTCAGAAAGAGCGCCAAAAACGTAAAAACGCCCGCCATTGCCCGGCAACCAGGTCGATCCTCCATTTGAATAAAAATCTCCCCCGACAATTAGAGTTGCAGTCCCGGCAATGTTGCCTGATTTTGTCAAGTTCCCATCTACCGCAACAATCCCCGAATTTACATTCAGGTCGCCACTGGTTAAAGTCAGGTTCCCGTCAATATCAATGGTCCCGCTATTGTTTAGCGCAGAAGAAGTAACATTCCCGACAACCCGCAAAAAGCTCCCGGAGTTATTATTTATTTCGTAAGTAAGCGACAACGATTGCCCGACTTGTAATGTTGCTGAATTATTTAACTTAGATGCTGTTACATTCCCGGAAACATTCAGCGAGGCACCGGAATTATTATTTATTTCGCCCGTTACGCTTAAATACTGCCCTACGGTTAATGATCCTGCCGAATTGAACTGCCCGCCAACGACAAGAAAACGCCCGACCGTCGCCCCAGCGTTTGGTTCCAGGTTAAACTGCCCTGAAGTTGTCATCTCCCCGGAAACCGTTAATGTGGAACTATTCCCAACTGTTAACAATGAATTCTGGCAATAAAAATTCCCGTCGACATGCAATTGGCTCCCGGTATATACATAAAGGTTCGCCCCGCTTCCAATTGTCAACGACCCCGCAACACTTAAACTGCCGTAAATGCCTATTTGATTTGAAGTCCACGACAGATCCCCGGAATAGGATATCGCATGACCGGACTGAATAGAAACCCCGTCCCCATTAACCGGATACCCCGAGGTACGCCCCCAGGTGGCCGGATCGGTCCAACTTCCGCTTTGGACACTGTTAAACCAATCAGCATGAACAGACAAAGGGACCATTCCCCATAAAAGCAGGACGATAAAAATTCGGCTATATCTTATACTCCTCCGGCTCATTGTTTGGTAATTTTGTTGGTGTGGACCAAGGGTAAAACACTCACCTCAACCGAAACGCATTCGGTTGTATTGCAATCGCCTTCGCCCCGTACGTAATAGGTTGTGGTAGTGGTCGGGCTGACGGTAATTGAAGCTCCCGTCGCAACCGGTGTCCCGCCACAACTGCCAGAGTACCATTTCCACACGGCGCCTGTCCCAAGCGAACCGCCTGAAACGGTCAGGGTCGTCGGGTTGCCGCTGCAAACGGTTGTTGTTCCTGAAATAAAACCCGGGTCTGTTGACACGGTATTTATGGTTACAGTCACCTCGGTGCGCGAAAGGCTTGCGCAACCGTCGGCCGATCGCGTTTCGGCGTAATAGGTCCCCGATTGCAGGGCATCCGTACTATTTAGCGCAATGCCCCCGCTGGCCTGGGTATACCAAACCACCGAATTACCACCATTGCCAGGCGTTGCAACCAGATCGGCCACGGTTACGGCCGGACAAAAAGCTTGTTGGCTTGTTTCGACACTTGCCGCCGAAGGGAACAATGCCACTGCAACGGTAAAATAACTGCCATCTGCAATGGCTACATCGTTTACGGTTAATTTATTATTCAACAAAGTTCCTGCAACAAAACGCCGGTTGATTGACATCGCTTCATCGCTGGCTATCAATACCCCCACCTTGCAATACGGCTCGGGTATCGCAGCGGCTGATAGATCGAACTGGAAACTTTCGGTCGGTAACGAGTTTGTCACCCGGGCATGCCACTTGCGGGGAAAAACCTGGTATCCTGTACCCAAATTGGTAAACGACGCGGTTGTCGATCCGTTGTTGTGCCCAACAATGAAAAATTGTTTATCGGAGACCAATGTCCCGGTTTGAGCATTTGTTGGTGTAGTAAACGAATCCCCGCTTTGAATGGTAAGAATATCTGTTCCAGGGCTTTCGCTTTTCGACGAAAGCTGTTTTAACCCATAAGTATCGTCACGTCCAATACCATGAATATCATTCTGATAAGTACTATTCGATGACCAAACAGTCGTGCCATCTGAAGCATAATAATTTCCTGAAAGTGAAACTCCGTATTTTAAAGCCAGGTAAGATTCAAAACGCTGTCGGGATTCGGTTGTATAAACAGAAGCATCTCCTCGGACTTCGGCAATGTTTCCAATAAACTGAGCGGAAGATACGTAACTGTAATGATTCCCAATCCCCAATCGAAGCGGATCACTCAACGCGGTATTGTCTGAAGCGGCTGTTGCTGCCTGAACTCCATCAACATAAAGATAGATGTTCCCTGATGAAGACTTTTGGCGCGTAACAGACACTATTTTTATTTTCCCGTTATTGTACGTATCCGTGGTTTGCGCCCCAAAATTATTCCCGGCTGTACCTTTAAAATACAGTTTCCCATAATTTGTGCTTAATGTATAATCGCTCGTTTTGCTACCAGTTTCACCCCCGATAATCGCAGGGGTCTCCCAAAAATTATCCGACCCGGATGTTTGGGCAGAGCCATAAACGGCAAAAAATGTCATATCGCCGGTAATCCCGTTCGAGGTTGTTAAATAATATCCGGAGGAAAAATTCAGGCTGGGATTAAAATTCCACTCGTTAGACTGATATGTTGGCGCCGTATTTTGTGCCGTTGCATGATTTGACTGCCCCGACTGATCGAACCACGAACCGACCCCTGCTCCATTCATGGTGGTACTGGTCCCTGCATCGGCTTTGTACCAGAACCCGGTTTGAGTTACCGAAACAGGATAATTAGCCGAAACTGTACCATTTCCGCACAAGTTGGTCCCGGAAACAGTCAGGTTGCCTGATGTTGCTGTCACTGAGAAATCAATTGTTATCGAGTTTCCTGTTCCATTAATGGTTGCCCCTGTTCCGGAATAAGTCCAGACATAACTGGTTGCATTGGCAATGGCCGGAACGCTGTATGCAACCCCGGTTTGTCCTTGCATTACTGTCGAGGAACCTGTGATAGTACCGGCAGCCGAGGGCAAGGCATTGACCGTTAAGTTACTTCCATTATCAGAACCGGTAACAGCAGGCGAATTGCTTACGACTCGAATCCGATAACCTGAACCAGTAGAAGTGCCGGGCGGTATGGTTCCTGTAATGGTTCCTGAAGAAGTTGAAGTTAGAGTCCCGATAGATACTGGTGAAGAAAAACTCCCAGAGGCATCCGACAATTGGGCAGTAAATACATTGCCGCTGTTAAACGTTCCTGAAATTGTATAGGGGACCGACACGTTTGAGCCTGCACAAAAAGGAGAACCGGAAATTGTTCCGGTAGCAATGCTCCTTTTCGAAGCCATTACAAAATATCCCAATGAATTCCCCGTAGCATCTGAACTGTTTATTGATGTGCCACTTACTGTTCCGTTCAAATTTGAGTAAGCTCCAGTCAATGTAGCACTTCTTCCAATGGCATCTAACCCATCCAGTGCGGATTGACGCGTTAAAGAAACTGCTCCATTGGCATAAGTTCCTGAAGATATCGATGCCAACCAATACTCGGTAGTACTTAATGAACCTAATGGACTGGTTGCAGACCCTCCTGTATTGTCGGCAAATGACTCAACAGTGATTTGAGGTGACGCCCCCGAAGTAACACTTAATCCAAATGGAAGGTAAGTTGATTCTTTCCCTACCGGAAATGTATAGGAAGACCCCAAAGCCAGACTCCACTTTACCGGCCCGCTAATAAACGCAGTCGTTGACCCTCCGGAAATAGCCGAAGTTGATGTATTAGTTACCGACAAAAGATTTGTAGCTGTAGTTATTAATATTCCATTGGTAAGTGTTAACGTGCCTGCAACAGTTGCCGCATTTGAAAGCGTTACCCTTGCACCATTATTAATGGTCAAGTTGTTCGCACCGGTTAAGGCGTTGCCGGTATATTGTGCAGAAGCGCCATTATAAGTATAATTCGCGCCAGTGCTAAAAGTTCTTGTTCCGGCAACTTGTATGGAGCCATTTGCACCACTCGTATTTAAAGCTCCGTTTGAATCAGTATTGGCCGTAATAATCCCTGCACCCGAGTTCAACGTAAAAGTGCCGCTACTTCCGTCAATTACATTAGTGCCAACATCCAGGGTTGATCCACTGTTAACTGCAAAATTAATGGTGTTCGAAATGGTTCCTCCTGTTTTGGAGTAGGTTTGGGTGCCTGAACCATTAAAGGTAATATTGCCACTTCCAGAACTTGACTCTAAAAGAGTACCCCCCGTCATGGAAAAATCTCCGGAAATATTCATTGTTAAGTTCCCACTTCCTCGTGTCAAATTGACAATTCCCCCGGATTGTGTATAATTACCACTTATATCGAATGAGAGGTCACTATTTCTAGCGAGTCGGATTGATCCAGTTGTTCCAGTACTGGTAACATTAAAATTCCCTTTAATTGTAGGAAGTCCATTCGAATATATATCTAAATTACGGGTTCCCTGCCCCGTACAATTCCAGGTAAAGTTTCCAAATGTTTGATTTAATCCACTAGGAGCGGTGCTTGTAATTCCGGTAACATTGCAATTTGAAGTAGCATTCCATGTGGCTGTGGGGATTGTACCACCATCTCGGGCATGTTCATACGTTGAACCTGAAAGGAAGTTGATAGTTGCATTAGCTCCTTTTGTAAATATCCCCGCAGCATTAGGTTGATTATTATCAATCCCGACCACCAGTTTTCCTGAAATATTGGCTTGTAATCCAACAGTATTTGCAGTTGTCAAAGTAAGAGTTCTATCCGTCGCCGCATCACAACCAATAATCGTGAGTATCGATCCGCTTTCTACTGTTAGTGCATCTGCTGATGCTGTATTTATGGTTAAAGTTCTATTTCCACCATTATCAGGCTTAAGAGTAATATTTGTATTCGTTCCGCGTACCTGCAACTTACCAATTGTCTGGGTAGGTACATTAATTACTGTTAATGTCGAACCATTCGTAAATTGCAGAATATCATTATTTGCAGGAGTTGTTCTTTTAGGGTCCCAGTTCGTTGGTTCAGTCCATGCTCCACCGGACGGACCAACCCATGTATAAGTAGTTTGCCCCCAAGCAGAAAAGCCTGTCCCTAAAAGCAGGAACAGGATAGCGCAAACACATATCCTTAAAAATTTATTACATAACAACCCACTCATTATAAACCCCGTTGAGCATTAATACTTACAATCATCCCACCAGACGATCGGTTTCTGATTATTTTTGTTGGGAAAAGCAGAAATTTAGAATTTCAAATTTCTGAACCGTACCCCCCTCCCAATTAACCGCCTAAAATAGTTCCTGATTTTTTGTTAAACCACCCACCCTGAGCAAAAGGCTAAAAAGAAATACCAAACCTGCCTTTTCGGTTAGCGACAACCCAACACGATCAAAAATAATAATGAATCGGTATACAAAACATATTGATTAAAAAATCACTACTGAACGAGTAAAAAATTAAAAAATAGGGGTTACTCCCCGAAGGTTTGGCCCCATGTTGTAAGTTTGTTTTGCGAAAAAACCACAACATGGGTAAAAATACGGAAATAAAATTTGTCGGACAGCCGATT
>JAJUGZ010000108.1 GCA_029265715.1 Bacteroidota bacterium | reverse complement strand
TACTAAACAACATCATTTTTGTAAACGCCGGTTATCACTTTGACATCTCTTCGTATGTGGAATAAAATAGTTTTCATCACAGCCCTTTGCGCCCTTCTCTACTACAATGCGAAAGGACAACAACTAGAAATTCGTCCTGAAATTGGCATCGGAACTTACTCGATGTCCGATTTAAAAGGCACCTTAAAAACAGCGGCATCACTATCTGAGATCGATGTAAAAACGACGGATAAATTTCCTGCGTATATATTCTACGGATTAGATGCAATCCAACCGTTAAACTCAAAAATCAACTTCGGAATTTCGAGCGGGTTCTACTCTACCGGAGGACGAAATCATTATGCCGACTATTCGGGCTTTTATCGGGACGACATCTTGGTAAATTCACTGAACCTGGGAGTGCTCTTTTCATACAAAGGAGCACTTAATCAGGAAATGTTCTGCAATTTTCAACTTGCCTCTGGCATCAAGTTCTCGAATATCAAATTCCAGAATGAACTAAAAGTTTTTGACTATCAGAATAGCTCTTCCGATGATTTCCGCAGTGAGGGCTGGTGGATTGAGCCACAATTTAGAATAGAAAAAGAAATTTCTAAAAACTTTGCCATCTCTGCTTTTGTTGCATATGAATACAATCTGAAGAGCAAAATCACATCCAAAGAGAACGGTCTGTACCAGCTAAGTCCCAAAATTGATTGGTCCGGATTTAGATCCGGCCTCAGTTTTTCGTACATCATGAATCATTGAGGCCCACAATAAAGAATACTTAAAAATTTACATCCCGGAATGAACCAATCCTCTCCCTCATTGTATTATAAAAGACAATTTTATCTTTTATTTTTACCATGTCGGATTTCAGGCAGGTTCAGGAAACAAAAAAGACCAGCGAATTTCAGGAAAGAACCCAGGAATACCAATCGGTATTGAGTGAATACCGCGACAACCTGAAACGGGTTACGTCGCACGGACCGGGAAAAGCCGTGGCACAGCACCGCTCGCGCGGAAAACTGCTGGCACGCGAACGCATCAGCCAGTTGACCGATCCGGGGACACCGTTCCTGGAACTGTCGCCGTTTGCTGCCTTCAACCAATACGACAACGCATTTCCTTCAGCCGGAATTGTTACCGGCATCGGAATTGTGGAAGGCCGCGAATGCATGATTGTGGCCAACGATGCCACCGTGAAAGGCGGGACCTACGTGCGCGAAACCATCCGCAAACATGTCCGCGCCCTGGAAATCGCCCTGGAAAACAAACTCACTTGCATCTATCTGGTCGATTCCGGAGGAATCTATCTGCCAGAACAATCACGCGTATTTCCCGACCGGTTCGATTTTGGCCGGGTCTTTTTCAACCAGGCCCGCATGTCGGCCGAAGGCATTGCGCAAATTTCGGTAGTGATGGGCTCCTGCACGGCAGGCGGGGCCTACGTGCCGGCCATGTGCGACGAAACGATCATGGTACGCAACCAGGGAACCATTTTCATTGGCGGCCCCCCGTTGATCAAAGCAGCTACCGGCGAAGAGGTTACGCCTGAAGAACTGGGCGGCGCCGAAGTCCATACAGGCATTTCGGGCGTGGCCGACCATCTGGCTGAAGACGACGCCGATGCCCTCCGGATTTGCCGAAACGTTGTCGCCGGGATTCCAAAACCGGAAAAACAGCCGTTGGAATTGCGCAAACCGGCCGACCCGCTTTTCCCGGTTGGCGAACTATACGGACTGCTTCCTCTCGATTTGAAAAAACCGATTGATGTGAAAGCGGTAATCGCGCGGATCGTTGACCGAAGCGAGTTTCAGGAATTTAAAGCCAACTACGGGAAAACACTGGTAACCGGTTTTGCCCACATCTGGGGTATTCCGGTTGGCATTATCGGGAACAGCAGTTTCCTGACTTCGGAGAGCGCCCAAAAAGGGGCTCACTTCATCCAGTTGTGCGACCAACGCAAAATTCCGCTATTATTTCTGCAAAACATCACCGGCTTCATCGTCGGGAAGAAATACGAACACCAGGGTATTGCCCGCGACGGCGCCAAGCTGATCAATGCGGTGGCCAATGCCGCTGTGCCCAAAATTACCATCGTCATCGGCGGCTCGTTTGGCGCCGGAAACTACGCCATGGCCGGGCGGGCCTTCGATCCGCGGTTCCTGTTTATGTGGCCGCATGCCAAAATCTCGGTCATGGGCGGCGAACAGGCAGCCGGCGTGCTGGAGGCCATTGGCAGCAACGGCAGCACCCAGCGGCTGGTCGATGAATTTGCCGAACAAAGCTCGGCCTGGTACAGCTCGTCGCGCCTGTGGGACGATGGCATCATCGATCCGGCCGATACCCGAAAGGTGCTGGCCATCACCCTGTCGGTATCGCTGAACCGCCCGTTTGCCGAACCCAAATACGGAGTTTTCAGAATGTAAAACATGTTATTGCCAACTCCTGTTGAATTTATACTTTAATGGAACGAAACGAACAAACAGATAAAAAAAACGATTTCCTATTTGTGCTTTTCTCCCCTCCTTTGGAAGGGTCGGGGGAGGCTCACATCCGGCTGAACCGCCCCACGAAGCACAATTCCATTACCCCGGAATTGCTTCAGGAATTGGATGAAATTCTGGACCAAATTGCCTCCACTCCGGAAATTAAAACCGTCGTTCTCTCCGGAAACGGCCCGTCGTTTTGTGCCGGGGCCGACCTCAACTGGTTCGCCTCGTCGATTGAAAAAAGCCACGAACAAAACGAAACGGAATACAAGCTCTTGGCCAACGCATTGCAAAAACTTTACGAATTGCCACAAATCACGATTGCAGCCGTTTCGGGAAACATTCTGGGCGGGGGCAACGGACTAATGGCCGCCTGCGACCTGGTCCTGGCCGACGAATCGTCGGTGTTCTCGTTCAGCGAAATCAACCTGGGCATTATTCCGGCTACGATTTTGCCCTTTGTAGCCCAACGCATCCCGATGCAGAAAGCCAAAGAGTGGATTTTCTCCGGAAAGCATTTTTCTGCCGGCGAAGCCTTGCAGGCCGGACTGATTGACCGGATAACCCCTGATCTGGAACAAGGGATTTCCGGGGTTCTGAAAGAACTTGCCGATAAACCTTCCGGAGCATTGAGAAGCGGCAAAGCCCTGATTAATAAAATCTACTCCGGAGAAATAACTGTTCGCGACGGCAGCCACACGGCGGGTGTTCTGGCCGGTTTGCTGCAAACCGGTGAAGCCCGCGAACGGATCAACTCATTTTTGAAAAACAGAATTTCCCGACAGCGAGAAGCTTAAAAGCGTAACCGTAAAAAATACAGTCATAAAAACAAAAAACAATCATATTAACCCAGGTCTTTTTCCCCCTCCTTTGGAGGGGGCAGAGAAGGCATCAAAAATATTGATTGCCAACCGTGGCGAAATTGCCGTCCGGATTATTCGTACGGCCCGGCGCCTGGGCATCCAAACCGTTGCTGTTTATGCTGCCGACGACGCCCATTCGCTGCATGTAAAACTGGCAGACAAGGCGGTTTTGCTTTCTGGCGAATCGCTGGCCGAAACCTATCTGAATGGGCATAAAATCATCCGGATTGCCCGGCAAACAGGCGCCGGAGCCATTCACCCGGGGTACGGTTTTTTATCGGAAAACGCCGGATTTGCACAGGCGGTAGCCGCTGCCGGATTAATTTTTATCGGCCCCTCTCCGGAAAACATCCGGCTGATGGGCGAAAAAAACAAGGCGCTTGCTTACGTGCAATCGCTGGGCGTGCCCGTGTTGCCATCGTTTCGCGGAACACGGAACGAACTGGCAAGACTTACCGAAACGCTGGATTGCCCGGTCATCGTAAAGGCCTCGGCCGGAGGCGGCGGAAAGGGCATGTTTATCTGCAACACGCCGGACGAATTACACGAAAACCTGGAGCGCGCCGAACGGGCGGCCCTCTCCTACTTTGGCAACGGCGAACTTTTTGTCGAAAAATACCTGCCCCGTGCCCGCCACATCGAAGTACAGTTGTTGGCCGATCACTTCGGGAATGTGGTCCACCTCTTTGAACGGGAATGTTCGGTGCAGCGCCGGTTCCAGAAAATACTGGAAGAAGCGCCGTCGCCGTCAGTTTCGCCTGAATTACGGGAAAAGCTGACTTCAACAGCCGTACAAATCGCCCGGTCGATAAATTACCGAAATGCCGGGACCATCGAATTTCTGCTCGACGAAAACGGACAGTTTTACTTCCTGGAAATGAACACCCGTATCCAGGTTGAACATCCAGTGACCGAACTAATAACCGGCATAGATCTGGTTGCTTTACAGATTCAGATCGCCGCCGGAAAGACGCTGCCTGTACAACAAAGCAATCTGAAAATCAGCGGGCATGCCATCGAAGTGCGGTTGTGCGCCGAAGACGCCGCACATCAATTCCGCCCATCAGCCGGGCAACTCGGCCATGTGCGCTTCCCGGAGCAGGAAAACACACGGATCGACACATTTATCGAACCGGGTTTGGAAATCCCGAGCCGGTACGATTCTCTGCTGGCTAAAGTAATTGTCCACCAGCCCGACCGCCAATCGGCATTGATCCAGCTGCAATCCGCTTTGCAGCAAACCGTGGTAGCCGGCATACAAACCAATTTGTCCTTTCTCCAGGCTATCGTTGCTTCTCCGGAAATTCAGGAGAACAGGGTTTACACCCGCTGGATCGATCAGCATCAGGGAACAATCAATCAACAGGTTTTAGCCCGGCAGGAATTGGTAAAGCCTGAAAAAATAATTGCGGCTTACCTGATTTTTCATTTCCTGAACGGAAAGACCTCCGGAGAAACCATCTGGCAACAGATAGGCTGGTGGCAACTGTCCCCGCATTTTCATGTTTTTGTAAACGATCAGGAGTTCGACGTCCGGCTTCAAAAAACATCCGGGGAACTGATTTTTCAAATCGACGGGCAAAATTATACTGTGACCGATTGGCAAGTTGCGAACCGGCAGGTCACTTTCCGGAGCAACGAACAGACGGGAACATTTTACCTGGCAGCGCTCAACAATTCGACACGGGTACATGCTGACGGGGTTTCGGTTGACGTTCGCTGCAACGAAGTTCCCGGGCAGGCCGTCATCAGAAAGGAACGCCGGGAACAAGAAAAATCGCTCCGGAACCAGCTTCACTCCGAGTTGTTTGGCAAAATTCTGAACGTACACATCAAACCCGGCGACCGGGTTTCGAAAGGACAGGCGCTGCTGGTCCTCGAATCGATGAAAACGGAGATACATGTGCTTTGCCCGGCCAATGCCAGAATAAAAACGGTACACGCAAAAGTCGGCGAACCGGTGACTGAAAAGCAATTACTGATAGAATTGGAGGATCCCGGGAGCTAAACGTTGAACTTGAAACTTGAAACGATAAAATGAACGCACTTTTAACAGAAAAACATCATCAGATCAGGGCAAAAGTCCGCGAATTTGCCCAGAAAGTTGTTAAACCGGTTATTGGAGAATACGACGAGCGCGAGGAATTTCCGGTCGCGCTGGTCCGCGAAATGGGCAAACTGGGCGTGCTTGGCATGCACGTTCCTGAAGAATACGGCGGGCAGGGCAGCGACTACCTCTCGTACCTTATTGCCATCGAAGAAATGGCGCGGGTCGACAGTTCGATGGCCGCCACACTGGCCGCCCACAACTCGCTGGGCGTTGGGCCGTTTTTAGATTTCGCCACCCCCGAGCAAAAAGCCAGATTCCTGCCGGCATTTTGTACCGGCGAAAAACTCTGGGCTTTCGGGCTGACCGAAGAAAACGCCGGGTCGGACGCCAAAGGCGTTGAAACAACCGCCCGCCTTGTCGGAAATGAATTCGTAGTAAACGGCTCGAAAAAGTATATCACCAACGGCGGCTCTGACATTTCGGCCGGGATGACCACGCTGGCCATCACCGGCGAGAAAGACGGGAAACCTGAGTTGACCGCCATCCTGATTGAAAAAGAACGCGAAGGGTTTGTCCGCGAACCCATGAAAGGCAAGCTGGTTTGGAAAGCTGCCGACAACGCCATGCTCTATTTCAACAACTGCAGAGTGCCGGTTGAAAACCAGCTGGGCGAACGCGGCAACGGATTTAAGATCATGCTGAAAACACTCGACTCCGGACGCCTTTCCATTGCAGCCATCGGGCTCGGACTGGCACAGGGCGCTTTCGAAATGGCCACAGCCTATGCCAAACAGCGCAAACAGTTCGGCCAGCCTTTGGCTAAATTCCAGGTTATTGCCTTCAAACTGGCCGATATGGCCGTGAAAATCGAGACCGCCCGGAACATGCTTTATCAGGCGTGCTGGCAAAAGGACAACGGGTTACCGTTTACTACCCAGTCGGCCATGGCCAAATTGTACTGTTCTGAAATTGCCCGCGAAGTGGCCGACGAAGCCGTGCAGATTCTGGGTGGCGCCGGACTTTTCCGCAATCCGGAGTGGCCAATCGAGCGTTTTTACCGCGACCAGCGATTGTTGCAGATTGGCGAAGGGACCTCCGAAATTCTGCGGATGGTTATCTCGCGAAGTATTTTAGCCGAATAACCGTTTAAAATTTATTTGTTTTAACCTTAGAACCCCTCCGGGCTCTGCATCTTGGCTTACCCCGGCCCGATAAATCGGACGGGGCAAGTCGTGGAATTTAAATTAAATTTAAACAGACTTTAAATTCAGTTATCTTCGTGGTAAACAAAATTACGAAAAGCTGAGCGACTTAAAATCACGACATGCACAACGACCGCAAATCAGAACATATCCGGCTGGCTTTCGAAGCCCAGGCTCAGGCCGCCGAACCCGACCGCCGTTTTTTCTACGAACCAATGCTGGCTGCTCATCCCGCCGAGGTTGACCTCTCGGTCAACTTCCTGGGGAAAACGATGCGTGCACCGATCTGGGTTTCGAGCATGACCGGTGGGACCGGCGCCGCCCGGGACATTAATGCCAACATCGCCCGTGCCTGTCGCGAATTCGGACTGGGGATGGGACTGGGTTCGTGCCGCAAATTACTGTCGGACGACAGCCATTGGGCCGATTTTGATTTGCGCGACCTGATTGGCCACGACTTGCCTTTTTATGCCAATCTGGGTATTGCCCAGGTTGAAGAATTACTCAATGCCGGAAAAGCGGACGCGATTGTCACCTTAGTCGAACGCCTGCGCGCCGACGGGTTGATCGTGCATGTGAACCCGCTCCAGGAGTGGTTTCAGCCCGAAGGCAACCGCATCAAACGCCAGCCGGTTGAAACAATCGGCAGGCTGCTGGAACAAAGCAACCTGAAAATTATCGTGAAGGAAGTTGGCCAGGGTTTTGGGCCCGAGAGCCTGAAGCAGTTGCTGCAACTACCCATCGAAGCGGTTGAGTTTGGCGCATTTGGCGGGACCAACTTTTCAAAACTCGAACTGTTGCGCCACCAGCCCAACCTGATGCAAACCTTCGCCCCATTTATTGGCGTCGGCCACACGGCCCGTGAAATGGTGAACTTTGCCAACCATCTGGTTCAGAAGCAAACGGAGCTCAAGTGCCGGCAACTAATTATTTCAGGAGGCGTACATTCGTTTATCGACGGGCATTTTCTGACCTCGCTGAGCCAACTGCCGTCGGTTTACGGCATGGCCTCACCGGTTTTGAAACATGCGGCCGAAAGTTACGAATCGCTGCACGAATTTCTGGAACAGGAAATTCAGGCGCTGAAACTGGCCCGGACCTATTTAAAAATTAATCCCGATTATGCCGGATAACCAAATCATTCAAGGCTTTTCAAAATTCAGCAAAGACGAACGCATCGGGTTTCTTTCATCCCGGTACGGATTTTCCGGAGAAACACGCGATCTTCTCATATCGATGCAAGCGGCTTCTCCCGACATTCAGAAAATAATCGAAGAACTGAGCGAAAACACCGTTTCGAACTACCACCTGCCGTTTTCGGTAGCGCCCAATGTGGTGGTTAACGGGCAGGTCAAAACCTTTCCGATGGCGACCGAAGAAAGTTCGGTGGTAGCAGCCCTGTCGAAAGCAGCCGGGTTCTGGGCCAAACACGGCGGCTTCCATGCCGAGGTTTTAGGTACCGAAAAAAAAGGCCAGGTTCATTTTACCTGGCCGGGCCAACCCGAAAAACTGCAGGCCGCATTTCCGGAGATTAGAAAAACATTACTTGCCGAAAGCCGCGCTATCACGGCAAAAATGGAACAACGGGGCGGCGGGGCCCGGAGCATCGAACTGAAATATTTGCCTGACATCTTGCCGGGATATTATCAACTCGACTGTAGTTTTGAAACCTGCAATGCGATGGGCGCCAACTTCATCAACACCTGCCTGGAGCAATTTGCGCAAAGCCTGCAAAACCAGTTCATGGTCTCGCCGGTTTTCTCCGGAACGGAACGTGAATGCCAAATCCTGATGGCCATCTTATCGAACTACACGCCCAAAAGCCGGGCCCGCGCCCGGGTTGAATGCCCGGATGATGCGCTCGACAGTCCTTCCGGCGAAAAACAGGTTGCCGAAAAGATGGTGCAGGCCATCCATATTGCGAAAAACGATGTCTCGCGGGCTGTCACCCACAACAAAGGCATTTTCAATGGCATTGACGCACTGGCCATCGCAACCGGAAACGACTTTCGCGCTATCGAAGCCTGCGGACATGCCTGGGCTGCGCGAAACGGGCAGTATGCAAGCCTGACCGATGCCCGGATTGACAACGGTGTGTTCCGCATGGAGATCGACCTGGCGCTGGCCGTGGGCGTGGTCGGCGGCGTAACGGCCATTCATCCGCTGGCTAAACTGGCCATGCAAATTTTGGGAAACCCATCGGCACACGAATTAATGATGTACCTGGCCGTTGCCGGACTGGCATCGAACTTTTCGTCCGTCAAAGCGCTGGTTTCCGGAGGGATACAGCGCGGACACATGAAAATGCACCTGAGCAACATTCTGAAACAGCTGACCGTTCCTGAAAAAATCCGCCCGTTGGTTATAAACTATTTCCGGGATAAAACGGTTTCATACTCTGACGTCGAAGATTTTGTAAAAACGATTTTGAATGCCTGATCAGGTAAAAACATATTATGCCAACGGCAAACTGCTGTTAAGCGGCGAATATTTTGTATTGCAGGGGGCCAAAGCCATTGCGCTGCCGATCAGATTCGGCCAACACCTGACCGTAAAAAATGGGGCCCCGGACGACAAGCTGGTGTGGAAAGCCTGGTGCCGCGATTTTCTGTGGTTCTCGTGCGAATTCGATCCGGAAACATTGCTACCGCTCGAAAGCAACGACCCGGAGAAAGCCCGGACGCTGGCCGACATTTTCAAGGTAATCCGGAAAATGGACCCCCATTTTGCCCCGGCTGGCGGAACCACGATTGAAACACGGCTGGAATCAGACCCACAGTGGGGGCTCGGCAGCAGCTCGACCCTGATTGATACGCTGGCCCAATGGGCAAAAATTGACCCCTATTTGCTGAACGAACAGATTTTTCGGGGTTCCGGATTCGACATTGCCTGCGCTTCGGCCCGTTCACCGATTTTTTACCAGCGCAATCGTTCGGTCACCCCGGTTAACCTGAATTTCCCGTTTCGCGAAAACCTGTATTTCGTTTACTCCGGAAGAAAAAAAAACACGCGCAATGCGGTCCGGGAATTCTCATCAGAACACGTTATCCCGGAGAAACTAATTGCCCAAATGACCAAGCTTTCGGAACAAATTGCAGCATGCCGGGATCAGGATTCATTTGATCAGTTGGTTCGGGAGCACGAACAATTAGTGGCCGGGCTGATTGGCGAAACGCCTGTGAAACAAGTTTTTTTCAGCGACTTTGCCGGAGAGATAAAATCGCTGGGCGCCTGGGGCGGCGACTTTTACATGGTTTCGACCCGCCTGTCTTTTCCTGACGTTCAGGATTATTTCCGGAGAAAGGGCCTGCAGGTTGTTTTCCGATGGAACGAGTTGGCGCTTGAAAATCCGGACACCGACAAAAGCCATTGAGTTAAGACCAATGAACAAGGCAAAGTCCAAAAAATGAAGAAACTGTTAAAATTTTATTTGTCCCCCATACTCACCCCCGTCGTCCGGCAAGCCGGTTTTGGGGTAAGTGAAAAATGATAAAATTGAGTTTAAAATTTTTCGATGAACGATTTTTAAATAGTCTCTCAAAAATTGGGAAAATGGGATATTGGAATTTTAGCCACTCGTTCTATCACATTTTTTACAACAATCCATCGTCCCCTTATTCCAAAGAGTAAATAAACACTCATGTCAGGATTAATTCACAGATATTTGCATCATAGCCAATGGCGCTGCCCCTCGAACATCGCCTTGGTGAAATATTGGGGAAAGCGCGATGAGCAATTGCCGCTGAACCCTTCGCTCAGTTTCGTGCTCCGGGATTCGTACACCGAAACATCGGTTTCATTGGTCAGGGAAAGCAGCCGCAAAGTTGAGTTCAGCTTCGAAGGCAGGGAAAGCCCGTTTGCCGCGCGCATTGAGAAATACCTCGCCCGGCTGGCGCAGGAAGCCGGATGGATCAACAAATATCATTTCCGCATCAGCAGCCGGAACAGCTTTCCGCATTCGGCCGGAATTGCGTCATCGGCTTCATCGTTTGGCGCGTTAGCGTTGTGTTTGGCCGAGATCGACTGCACCTTTCGCGACTGCGACCCAACTGATCCGTCGTTTTTCCGGAGAGCTTCGGAATGGGCGCGGCTCGGAAGCGGCAGCGCCAGCCGTTCGGTTTTCCCGGGATTCAGCATCTGGGGCCGGACCCAGCTCTTCGAAGCCGGCAGCGACGAACATGCCTTCCCGCTTGAGCAAGGCATTCATCCCGAATTCCTGACACTTTGCGACGCTGTTTTGCTGGTCGATTCGTCGCCCAAACCGGTTTCCAGCTCTGCCGGACACGAGTTGATGAACCATCACTTGTTTCAGCGTTCGCGCATTGCCCAGGCCCACGAAAACCTGAATGAACTTTACTTGGCCCTGATTTCAGGAGATGTTGAAAAATTTATTGAAATAACCGAAAACGAGGCGTTGAGCCTGCACGCCATGATGATGACCTCCCGCCCATCGGTTGTGCTGATCAAACCCGACAGCCTCGAACTGATTGCCCGGATCCGCGACTTCAGGCAACGCACCGGTATCCCGGTTTGTTTCACCATCGATGCCGGCCCGAATATCCACCTGCTGTCCTTCGAAAAAAACCGCGCAGAAGTCAGGGAGTTCATCGAGACCGAATTGCTCCAATTCTGCGAAAACCGGCGCTGGCTCGACGATCGGATTGGCCGTGGCCCTGAAAAAATAAGCCAGACATGAGGAACCCATCGCGATCGTTTCATTCCAAGTTACTCTTGTTCGGCGAATACGGGCTGATGTTTGGCGCTCAGGCCCTTTCCGTTCCATTTCCGCGGTTTTCCGGAAAACTGGAAGTTGGCAAACAAAATGAAGGTCAGGGAAGCCATCGCGAATTGCTGAAATTCTATACCTATCTGCGAAAGAACGATCTAAACAGCCAACTGCATTTCCCGATCGATCTGGCACATTTTGTCAGCGACCTCAACGACGGCCTGTTTTTCCGGTCCGATATTCCGCTACAGTACGGCGTCGGAAGTTCCGGCGCCCTGGTTGCCGCCCTGGTTGATGAATATGCACAAACCGACAATCAGCAAAAGTCGCCGGAATTCCTTCAGGCGGATTTTGCCTTGCTCGAAAGTTATTTCCACGGGAAAAGTTCCGGCCTTGACCCGCTGATTGCGTACCTTAACCAACCGGTACTGCTCGACTCGCACAGGCAAATTCACCTTCCGGAGACCAATCCATTAGAGGCCGGGTGGTACATGGCCCTGCTCGACACCCAAACCACCGGTGCAACCGGTCCGCTGGTGCAACATTTCCGGCAGATGTATGAAACTCCGGAATTCAGGGCAGCTTTCGGACAGGAATTTTTGCCGGCAAACGACGGCTGCATCGATGCCATGCTGGCAAACCAGCCCGGTTTATTTTTCAGCCACCTGGAAAAACTGGTCCATTTTCAGCTTCGCTACATGCAGCGCATGATCCCGGGGCCACTTCGGGAACTAATCCGGGATGCTTTGAAAAAACAAATCTATATCAAACTGTTGGGTTCCGGTGGCGGTGGTTTCCTGCTGGTTTTTTCCCGACAGAAATCAATCCTGGAAGATTGGGGCAAATCACAGAATTATCCATTGATCTGTCTCTAAGATTTCCGGCATCCGGCTATTCTCCTGACATTTTTCCTGTTTCCGGCTCCGGATTTGTATTATGTTTGAGTGCATGAAGCAATTGATCCTTATACTCATTTTTTTTGTGCTCACAGCTTCCAGCTTCGCTCAGGCTGTAGGTTTTGATGGCGAACTCTCCATCCAGAGCCGCCACATCTGGCGCGGGAGCAAAATGGGCAATGCCCCGGCCTTCGAACCTTCGGTAACGGTTTCAACCGGAATTTTCAGCCTGAATTTTTGGGCAGCCGTTACTCCCAACAACAGTTATTCCGAAATCGACCTCATCCCGGCAGTACAACTTGGCAACATAACCGCCACCTTGTTCGATTATTACAACCCGGTTCCCGGCGAAAAAAACCAGTTCCTGAATTTCAGGGAAGGCCAAAGCCGTCATTCGCTCGAAGTAGCTTTTGATAATTACAGCAGCCAACAACACCTGAAATGGATGGCCGGGACATTTCTGCGCGGCGACAAAAACCCGGAAACCGGACAATCGTATTACTCAACGTATGTCGAATTCTGCTATCCGATTGAATTTCACAAAATCGAGATCGAGCCTGTCGCCGGGTTTACGCCATTCAAAGGCTACTACGTCAACCATCCGGCAATCATTTTAGCCGGAATATCATTCGGCCGGGAGCTGCGGTTGTCAGAAAAATGGATTGTCCCCATTAAAGCGGCTATCAGCACAAATCCACACAAAGCAAACACCTATTTTACAATCTGTTCGGGCATTGCTTTTTCGGCAAACGACTGACCAGTTGAGTCAGAAAATCTCGTACTATCATTGTTGTCAACTCACTCTGCTCACTACCTGTTGATAACTTTCGTTTCATTGTCCGGGATCATTCCCAATAAGCGCCCTGCTACATTAGTCAAACAACCTGTTTTTTTGTTCGAATGGCCCGTTTTATGGCCTGACCCAGATCTCTGTCGGAATAAGCAAAAAGTCAAGTGTCGATTGCTATGTTATTTGACATATAATGGGGGGGGTACTTCGGAACACTTCGGGGAATTAACACGTGGATATTGTTTACCAGGATAACCTCCTGGCGGGCCAGCCGCCTTTTTTCACCCGGAGCAGCTGCTGGCTGTCAACAAATCCGTTCCCTCACATTTTTTGTCGGAAAACGCCCCGGGTCAGTTTAAACCTGACAGGTTTCGAAAACCTGTCAGGTTTAAACGAACAAAAAAACAAAGCCCCG
>JAJUGZ010000066.1 GCA_029265715.1 Bacteroidota bacterium | reverse complement strand
TCCACGGTTTCTATTCGTGGCTCGTTTCCAACAGCTACTATGGCCTCTGCTGACTCCTTGACTTAACCAAACCCGTGATTGTCAAGGTATCCCCTGGTAAAAGCTTTTCCCTTCCTCCAATTCCTGCGGCATCTACTACAATACGATGGTTTTATTCTTCGGACGTTACAATGATGTGCTTGCTTATCCTCGTTTCATAGCCTCATATGCCGTTCCTGTTCGTCAGTACCGGATTTTGCAGTCCCACTTCCTTCACTGCATCCCTCACGGGAAACCAGCTTGTGGCTTGCTAATGCTTCGGGCACGACCCCGCGCATAAGGGACTTTCACCCCCTGGAAAAATTACACACCTGGTGTTTGCTGTTATGTGAAATTTATTTGTATTTTTTAACTTTTTCAACAGCTTACATCAAGTGTGCGCTGCTGCTTATGCAGGGCACACACAAAAGGTGATTCTCACCACCCTTCAAATTGTAACTTTTCCCCTCCCAGACAAACTCTCCAGAAAGGTTCTCAGGCAAAGAAATCTGAACATTCAGACTTTTCCCTTTTCGTTTATAACTAACCAAGATTTTTCCAGAAGGATGTGGCATTTCCCCAGCAATCTTTATAATTGACCCAAGGTGTGGTTCAATCTTCACTCTTGAAAAGTAAGGTGCAGCACTCTCGACACCTAAAACAGTCCGAAAAAATTCGATATTTGGACTGGCTCCCCAGGCATGACAATCGGACCGTGTTGTTTCTACTTCAGATGTTTCTCCCCACGTGGTTAACCCAAGCACCATGTTTTTGCGCCAAATATCCAACCAACTGAGATAATCATCGCCAAAGCCAGCTTTTACCAATGCCAAATGCAAATAATACTTGAAATAAATTGAAGCTTGCGATAAAGAACGATCGCTCAACATCGTTTGGGCAATGCCTGAAGCTGTGTTGTGATCAACCAATCCGGCCAAAATAGCCATGCTGTTTGTATGTTGCGAGAACTTATCTCTTTGCGGAGTATCGGCATACATTTTTCGGTTATTATCCCAATATTTCGACTGAATGGTTTCTTTAAGTTTTTGAGCAACTTTGTCGTATAAAGCAGCATATTCCTGGCTTCCTACAACTTTTTCTAAAGCAATGCCCGACTGCAAAGCAAGCATTAACTGAAGGTCTAAAGCTGCCGAGCTACCATCTTCGCCTGCAGGGGCAATCCCCATCCACCAATCAGGTACCCAGTCGGTAAAATTCCAACCCGGCACATTTTTCAACGAGCCATCGTCACTCAAAAAACTAATAAAGTAGTTCATTATTTGCCTCGACCCCAAAAGCTTTGTTTTCAGGAATTTTTTGTCACTCCCATATAACAGGTAATCGTGCAAAGCACTTATATACCAAAGCGAATAGGTAGGGATTACCTGGTTTTGTGTGTCGGGATATCGGCTAAGGGTATATCCATCGGGTTGCCGCGAATTGTTCCAAAGGGTGAGTGCATTTTTTGCCTGACGGTCGTCTCCACTATTGTAGTACGAAACCATCATTTGAATCCGAGCATCGCCAATGTATTGCAAGCGTTCGTAGTAGGGACAGTCCATGTATGTATCAACGGCACACAGGCGGGCAGTCCGCCAACCAATCTCCATCATTTTGTTCATTTCAGGAATATCAGATTCCAATTTTGCATTCATTTTAAATGGATAACCGGTAAAAGTTCCATAGATGTCTTCAATTACCAAAGACATATCTCGAGTTTCCACTTTGATTTCAATGTAACGGTATGTCCGCCAACTAAGGGTTGTGAAGCTTTGGTTTGTTGAACCATCTGAGATTATTGTATCACGACGACCCAATATTGTTTTTCCTTCAATCTCGTCCCTGTTGTTTTTTGCCCCTTTTTCATCATACAAGCCTTCGGAATAAGTAATTACGATTGTGCTGTTATTCCCTTTGCTAAAGACTAACGTTAGATAAGCATTGGTTAAGAACGATTGGTCGAGAAGGATGGACGCTTTTGTATTGGCAGGGATATTTACGGGAACCTTTTCTGCGGGGAATTTTGCAGGTACAGCAACACCAGCGGTTTTCCGTGTCAACATCAATCTTTGCATGGTCATTTCCATAGGCGGGATAGTCGATGGCGTTAAAGTCCAACCTCCACGCGTGTTAAAGCCAAACCCACGGGCTGCATTTTCAAATACCGGTTTGGCCACTTTCCAGTTGCTGTCGTCAAATCCTTCCAATTTCCACCCTTTAACCGCAAGTTTCATGTCGATTTTATCTCCGGCTCCGGCGGCATAGTACCCCTGAATGTTTTGCACGATTGGCGTGTAACTTTTATCTTCGGTACATCTCCACGATTCGTTGGTATTCAACGCCTTTGTTTCGGCATTTGTACCTTGCAAAATGAAGCCGGTGCGATACGAGAATTGCGAAACCGGTTTCAGATTTCCCTCGTTCCAGACTTCGGCCGAAATGATATTGTCCCCCTTTTTCAAAAAAGGTGCAAGGTCGACCGTTTCGTAATTCCAGTGCTTAATATCGCCCAAAGCAGGGCCCAATGAAGCCAATACACCATTGATGTACAGCTTATACCGATTGTCAGCAGAAACACGCACCTCGAACCTCTGGGGAACTGCCTCCAAATTCAATGTTTTACGAAACAGGAACAAACCCGGGGCAGTTGGATTGGTTTCGGGAACGCATATCCAACTTGCGTCCCACTGGTTATCCTCATTCATTCTCCCAAATTGTGCATTGGTAGCTATTGCAGAGATTATAAGAAAAATGATTATTAGATTCTTCATGATGATATTTCTATTAAATCGTATTTATTTCACAGCCTTCTCGTTAAAGTTGATCCTAACTCCATATTGGCTAACAATACGATTCAGCCCTAACATGCCATTGGGGTTTTCATCTCCTTTTACTTTGCCAGCCAGAACATCGGTGCTTATTGTTATCATGCCATCGACCCGTTTTCTGGTTTCTTCGTTTATGCCAAAATAATGCCCGGGGTAGAGCTTGTCTATATTGTAACCTTCCATTATTGCACTCATCTTTTTGCAGGTTTCCAGAAGTGTCGAAAAAGTAGTGGTTAAAAGCAAGTTCCCCGAGCCAAATGAATCGCCGCTGAAACCGTAATGGGCAGATTTATCGATAAAAGTGGTTGAACCCGGCGTGTGCCCTGGGGTGAAAACCACTTCAAGTTGCCGCCCGCCTAAATCGATTATTTCTCCATCAGTCAAGAATTTAATTTTCCCTTTGTAATTTGGCATAAACTGCGGAATCCCAATCGTATCGGCCGGGTTAATGTAAAGCTCGGGAAAGTAGTCGATTGCAGAACCGGTGTGGTCGGGGTGTACATGGGTTGCAACCAGCATAACCGGCTTCTTCGTAATCAAGGCCACAATCTTATCCAAATCCGTAATTTTAGTTCCGGCATCAATTAGAACGGCTTTGTCGCTCCCTTCAACCAGATACAAACTTTCGCTGGCCATAACATGCCCAGATCCAACCCAGGTATGTTGATCGATTTGATGAAAAACAACATCGTCGCCTTTGTAAACTTCTTTCCCTTCAATTTGAGAAACGGGCACTTGTGCATAAACAGGAACCTGGACAAGAATAAACAGGTTGATAAGTAACATAAATGTTTTCATTGCTTTTGAGTTTATGATTATATTTAATTATTTACTGGCGGTTATCACTCCATTAGGCTGGGGCGATATCCAATTTTTCGGCAATTCAAATTTATGGCATTGGTTACACGAGAATACCGATTGACCATGCATGGAATGGCAATTATAACATTCCAGCTTTCCATGACGTGGGTCGTGCTGGCTATAGGAAAACAAGGTATTCGTATGATCTTTTGTTGCTTCAATAATTTCCGATTCGACATGGCATCCTGCCCTCAAACAAAAGCTGCGTGTCCCGAATTTTCGTTTTTCCAACGGATGGGTATAGTTTCCTGTAACCCAATGCATACCTTCCCTGGCTTGTTCGCTTAATTTTGACTCATGACAATCAATACATCGAAGTTTGACCGTATCGGCCATGGCATGTTTTACGATCAACCGCGTGGTATCTCCACCATAATAATTCCGAACATAGGAGTTCATCGGGGTATGGCACGAGGCACAAAAACGGGGTTGCTGATGCCAGATAACACCCCCGGTAACCATTCCGAATAGCGCGATAATAACGGCAAACGGAACTAGCAACATGGCCCGAATTTTTCTTCCCGGCTTATTGCTTGTATCTTTGATCTGCTGTATTTCCATTTTATTTGCTCATTAGCACTTCCACTTCTCTATAGGTATTTCCTGACTAATTGGCTAAATAACTATGAACCTAAAGATTTTTGCCCTAAATCTGTGAACCTAATTTTGCGACATGCCTGCCGACAAGATATCCGAAGGTATAGCAACGGCCTAACGACAAGCCGTAAACGACAAGGGGGTAATCAACCCCACCATAAAATCCTCCGCCAAGGTTACCTACAGCATATAATCCTTTGATTGGTTTGCCATCGGCATCGAGGCACTGATGGTTTTCATCTACAAGGAGTCCTGAGCAGACAGCCGAAAGGCGAAGCGTGCGGTGAATGCCATAGTATGGTGGTTTGTCTATTGGGAAAAGCTGATGTGCCGGTTTCCCAAAATCAATATCCTTGCCCAGTGCAGCAAGCTCGTTATACCTTTTAACAGTAGCCACAAAGGTGACGGGATCAACTTCTATTTTCACTGCAAGTTCTTCGAGTGTATCAGCCTTATGGGTATTGATAAACGGGGTTGAAACATGATCATGTGGCTCCTGCTCATCGGGCATGTAATTTTTCAGTCCTTCGGGAGACACTAATACTCCAGGCCATTTAGCAGCCTGGGTCATGTAGTTTGAATCAAATATTTGTGAATACTGCCCGGCTTTCTCGGGTTGCCGCAGGTAATTATTTAATACCGACATTTCCACATTTTCATTTACAAATCGTTTGCCTTTACTGTCAACAGCCAGAAAAGGCATATCGCACATAGTGACCGGCCCCCCATCCATATCGTGAATCATCTTGGTGTGACCAATGGGCTCGATCACACAACCAGCCCAATAACCCATTTTGAACCCGTCGCCGGTTTTATTCGATTGCTTGCGACCGTAATATTTGGCATCGGGAATGAAATAATCGCACATGGCTTTATCGTTCTGGTAGTCGCCTGTGGCAAGGATGACCCCTTTCCTGGCTAAAAACCTGATATAGTTTCCTTCTTCGCTTTTTCCAATAACCCCGGTAACTTCTCCCGAAACGGCTTGAACCAATTGAACTGCCGGGGTGCTGTAATAAAATTTAACCCCGGCCTTTTCGGCATATTTGGCCAACGCCTGCATACCATCGCCATTATTAAATGGTTTGGGGCCAAAGTAGGCTGTATGGTAGCTCAGCTTATAGCCATTCATTTCAAGAATATTTACTTGTTGGAGGTTGCCTTGGTTAATGACTTTCGCACCCGCTTTAATCGCACGGTCGATAACCCAGGTAACCGCCTCGCCCGAATTATACGCCCATTCCCTGAGCAGTTTGGGATTGCTTCGATGGGCATTGTCTCTCATCAGCCTATCTACAAGCGCCTCTACACCGGCTTTGTCGCTATTGGGCAAGTCGATACCGGCCCCTGAATTACCCTGTGAAATGGCGATATTCTCCTTTTGAAGAACCACTACACTGGCCCTATTTTCGAATGCCGACAGTGCCGCCGGAACTCCGGAAGCGCCTGAACCAACCACAACAACATCAAAAGTTTCTGTCCGGGTTATATCCAAATCTTTAATTTCTTCAGGTTTTGCCAGAAAAGAAAGTTGAGCTGCCTTATCGGAACTGTATCCGTAGGTCACATTTTTGTCGAAAACCTCTTGCGCCGGAGGGTTGGGTTTGCATCCGTTTAACCCGACCATAGCAGCACAAGATGCAAGGATTGAACTCGACAAAAAACCCCGGCGCGACAGCCCGTTTTTAATGGTGTATTCAGTATAGTTATCCATAAATTTTATTGTTTGAGCGATGTTGCAATTTCAATCAACTCCTTATCGTGGTTATGTACTAAAATGGATTGATTGTCGAACAACATGGTAGCTCCGCCATCGGGCGTAAACGGTTCCCATACTGGCATTAAATCATTGTTCGGATTTCCTGTCCAAGCAAAAGTTGTCCAGGTTTTGCTCAGCTTTTGGGCCAATTCATAGGCCTCGGGTGTTCCGCCGTTGTACTCTTCGGTGCGCTCAATGTTGTTGAATACAAAAGCAATTTCCATACAGTGGCTCGATTTTAGCATGCCGTCCCAATGGGGTGCATTCCATTTAAACACATAGTTGTAAACCGGGGCACCGGCTGGAACCGAGGATTTCAATTTGGCAAATTGAAGCAACATGGGTCTGAACATCACATCCACATCTTTCATGTCGGAAGGCATTTTTGTATTGGGATAGGCTTTCTTAAAAGCAGCAACATAAGCTTCGGTATTTTCACCATAACGCGCTTTCAGATATTTGATAATGTCCTCTTCATCGGCTTTGAGCAAATCCTGATTTCCAAATGAACCGAACTCAACCTGGTTAGAACCGATTATTAAAGGAACATCTTTGGATAATTCTTCGGCTCCCATCGCACCAGGTTGTAAGGGTATGAAATAGCCATCGCATGAGGGCGCCCAACCTAACCGGCCAAACCCCGAACGTTGAGTTTTTTCCACAGCACGGTTTCCTGCCTCCAATAATTCATCATAAGGAATATCTTTCAGTTTATCTGCTTCACTTTTTTTCAGCCCAAGTTCGTCAGGAATAGCCAGCCCAATTTTTTGTGTGTCCTCTTTTAACGTAAAACTTCCGGCAACGCCGCTTTGCATAATAGCTTTGTGGAAAAGGCCTTTTGCTGATGGGGCATAAAGCAGGGTTGCGACTTTCCCACCGCCCCCCGACTGGCCAAAAATGGTTACATTGCCCGGGTCGCCGCCAAAATTGGAGATGTTATTGTGTACCCATTCCAATGCCGCTACCACATCCATCATCCCTACGTTTGCCGAATGTGCGTATTTATCATCGACCGCCGAGAGGTCGAGAAAACCAAATACATTCAACCGGTGATTGATGGATACCACCACAACATCGCCTGTCCGGCTCAGGTTTTCGCCATCGTAACTTGGCAACTCGCACGATGAGCCGGCTGAATAACCGCCTCCGTGCAACCATACCATTACCGGGCGTTTTTTGTCACGGGTGAGTTCCGGTGTCCAAACATTCAGGTTCAGGCAATCTTCCTCTTTCATGAACCAAAAATTGTGCTGCTGGGCAAATTCCATTTCGTCGAACAAAATCATGGAAGCCACATCAATCGGGCAAACCGGACCGTACGACCGGCAACTTCTCACCCCTTCCCATTTGTCGGGTTTTTGAGGTGGCATAAAACGTTCTGCTTTGGCATAAGGGATACCTTTAAAATTGTAAACCCCTTTATGCACGTACCCAATAACATCGCCCGATTGGGTTGATGTATGCGCTGTTTCACTATTTGCGATCATAGGGTGTGAGCCAGGGGTATCAACCAAGGCAGCTGTTTTTTCTGTAGAAGGCAGACAGGCACTGAGAGCAAAAATCATTATTGCTAAGATGAAAAGTCGTGTTTGTTTTAAGTACTTCATGATTGTTCAAGTTATCATTTTTTAATCACAGCTTTTTTATAATTAGCGAACAATCAACTCACTGAATAAAAACGCTCAATTTTTTATGGGACTAAATGTTCTTCCCCATCTTCCCATAATTTATTAGGATTAAAACCAACTTTAGCCAATCCGTAAACCGCTACAGTTTGAGTACGTTCAGGGAATAGATGATTACGAATCTCTTCGGTTTTGGCATCACCGCGCAATATCGAGCGAAAAGCTTCTATCACATCATCCAAAACTTTTAGATTCTTAGACACCGAATTGATTGTGCCAGCATAAGCAATATGGCCTGTATACATACGATCGAATTGTGGTCGCATTTTCTGAAGCCGGATCAGGTATTTAACCGTTGTGCTTACCGGCAGACTGGTACCCACATTCCCATTAGCGGCATCGCCCGAAAAAAGGATACGACTCTGATCATCCAAAAACACCACGGAGCCGGGCGAATGACCCGGAGCCCGATAAACAGTTAACTTTCGGCCTCCCAAATCAAAAACCTGACCGTCTGACAATAATTTAATCTTTGGTTTTTTAGTGTACTTCGTAACATCAGCGTTGGTATAGCCCCATACATTCTTATAGCCAATATTCATATTGCGCATGATATCGCCGTATTGTACTCTTTGCTCGTAAGAAATATGCATTGCCATAGCCGTATCGGCCGGATGCATATAAACCTCTTCAATTTGGCCAATACCCCCGGCATGATCGGGATGACCATGTGTTAAAGCTACATCGTACGGGAGTTTTGTGATACCTTCAATAATCCCTTTAAAATCGCAAAATCCGGTACCGGCATCGATCACCAAAGCACGGTTGTTCCCAACAACCACATACATCGAATTCATTCCAAATTCGTTGATAAAGTAGGTATTGGCAGCAATCTCTATAACTACGGGTTTGGTTATCGGGCCTGGAACAACAAGGCTTTGCTCAGGCGCACCAACAGTGGCCCCCTGTTGGGCCTGAGCAATGGAAAAACTAAACAGAAGAAAAAACATCGCGAACCAATCCACGCGAATTATTTTAAATGTCTTGTTCATTTTGAAGTGTTTGAGCAACAAAGGGTCATTTATTTTACCTTTTCCATCAGGTCGAGCACCCCATTTACGATTGAAGTTTCGGCACATCCGGGTTTTAACCGCGAACTCAATACCTGAAAAGTGTATCGACCGAATGCCTCGTCGTTAGGAATGTATCCCGAATTTGCCATGCCGTTAGTAGTCGTGGCCACAATGGTTTTAGCAGAGGTCGACTGATTTTTTATCTGCTGACCAATAACATTATAGATTTCAGCATCAACGCCTGTCAGAGCAATGTCTCCGATTTTCAACAGGCTTAACCTGATATTTACCGGATCTCCGTCCACATAGGTTCCGGCAGCTCCTTCACGGCCGGTATTCGTCCGCTTCCGACCCGGGCAGGTGATCACTTTCTGATCGCCTGAAATATGTATGTTTGATTCATACTTCTCAGTATTATCCAGTACATTCAATATTTCTTCGGCCAGAAGTTGCCCCAACGACGAAATCATTTGAGACTGACGGGCAAGTATTTTAGGGTCGACCTGCACATCCATGCTCGACCCCATCATGATGGCTTCTGCTTCATCTTTCGCTTTTCCACTCGCCAGGGCTGCATTAGTTTTAAACCGGCCAACATCCATCATGGGACGGGTGGATATGGGGTTTTGATCACCAGCTGCTCCCATCGACCATAAGGCCACTGGTTTATCGTCGTAATACTCCTCGATGTATTTCGATGCCATTCCAGGAAAGTCGCCGCTTAACACTCCGCTCATGAACATGGTGTTGGGATGCATGGCGTAATTATAATAAACGGCAATAAGTTCACCATTCAGAGATTCGAATTTGATCACCCCAACGGTTTTGTCTGAAGGTCCATCAGGATTGGAGCCCTGATACCATAAACGGGTTTTCGGATTTATCGCGTCGCGGTTTACATTTAAATAGGCTTTACCTTCACCAAAAGCGATCCGGGCGGACTGTAGTTTTGATTTAGCCTGTTTTACCACATCGATAACTGCTTTATCCAAATTGGACTGGAATAATGCCATCTTCGGATCGTTTCCGGGCATCATCATCAAAGCGCTGTGCGAATGCGATGACGAAATAAAAATATTCACCACCGGAATACCCAGTTCTTTTTCTATTTGCCGGGTATATTTTTGCCAGCTTTCCTCTGAAACTCCAGGATCGGTTGATATCAATGCGGACTGGGTGGCTCCATCGTCAATAACTACTGCCCGCACATAGAGGTTATCATTCACTCCGGTTATATGCGGAGGAAAATCCGCTGGTTTAGGTGTAATGTCGATCTTTGCAGCTCCAACTTTGAATACAGGAGCAGCTTTCTCCTGAGAAAACACGACTATGCTATTTACCAGCACTATCGCAAGAAAAAACATCTTTTTTGTCATTTTACATGTTTTATTTTGTCAGACTTAAAAGTTGTACCGGCCCCATTAATCCTGATGGTTTTAGTGGAGTGTCGGCCCGATAAGGCGATGTTATTGTATAGGTAATTTTCTCTTTGGCATCTGGTTGACGATCTCCAGTAAGGCGGTTGACCCAAAGGTTAGTCACTTTTATCTCCAGCTTATTCTCCCCCGAATGAAGCGCTTCCGTAATATCTACACGGAAAGGAGGTTTCCACACGATACCCATCGATTTGCCATTCACCACCACTTCGGCCAGGTTTTGTACTCTGCCCAGGTCGATCCAAACTTCTGTTCCTGCTTTTAACCAATCGACACTTGCCTGTATGGTTTTGGTATAGGTTCCTGTTCCTGAGAAATATTTGATTCCCTTGTCCTGATTTTCATTCCATGGAGTCAGTGATTCAAAAGTAGCCTGAGCGGGGGCGCCGCGTTTGGCCTGGAAACTCACATTCCAGGGACCGGAAACCTCTGCAAGCTTGGTTTCAGTGGGTTTATTCACCACGCGCGAAGTCTCGTTTGTTTTATTCCTAAAAACCACAAACACTGCATCGTTGGCTTCCAGATGCAAAGGAACTTTAGTCGTTTCCTTTTCAATTGTAAAGGAAGCCTGATCGATTTTTCCAGTTTCAGGATGCCATACCTCGGCTATCTTACCACTGGTTCTGAATGTTCCGGTTAAATCCTCTACCCTGTCGGTACGGTTGTTTACCCAATAGATATCAGTATTGTCAACCCGGCGATGAACAAAAAACAGTTGGGAGTCGCTCCGCGGTTTGGTGTATGTAAAATCAGCTGCAATATTTTGATTTGCCAATACCTGTAACAGCGGAGTATTGGCATATACTTTCCCTTTTCCAACTGGATTTACGCCGCTTTCGTTGCCCCACAATTCTTTTACCAAAGCATCAAATTCAGCAGTATTATCTACCAAACTTGGTGTTTTAATTGGCTTTGGTCCGGTTACAATGGCGCCTTCCGATACCATTTTTTTAATCTTCCGGAGAACTGAAAGTGTCATGTATTGGCTATTCGGATCGAGGGCCAGAATCTTGTACGACATGCCCGATGGGGTTACCAATTGGCCATCTTTAACCGAAAGCAGATTAACCAGCGCATCGGCATTGACAAAATCGTAGCTATAGCCCTCAGGAATTGGAGGAAGATCGCCACCTCGCAATTTGCTAAACAGAACTGTAATATTATTGTCTTCTCCATAGTACCAGGCTACATCGGCAACATATTTTCCCTGCTGGAGCATGTAACAACTACGAGACAAGTAATCGATCCAGGCCTTTGCTTGTTCAGCCCAGGTTTCGTGACGGGTAAACCACTGGCCAAACGGGCCAAGGCTCATCCCGGGTATTTTATCATCAACCGGCTGATGTACGGATGTGTGAATCACAAAGCGGTTCAATCCGCAGGCCATCAAATGGTCGGCAACCGGTTTCAGAAGTTCAGGAGACCAGGCCCAATCGGTTCCCATGGCCGTTAACGATTCGGCAGCAACCAAATTTTGACCATAGAGGTGAGCAACAGAAGCTGATTCTCGAATGTCGGCCTGATAAAAAGAAGCCACGCCCCCTTCGTTACCTCCGAAACCACCGGGAGTCCAACCGGCTCCCATTGGAACATCGGCCGTGCGCTTAGCTTCCATACCATCGCCAATAAAAGCACGACGCGCCTCATGCGACTCGGAATAACGCCCCATCTGACGTTCCTTCAGCATTTTGGTAAGCAGATCATAGTGATTCTCAGTGACTAAATCGCCCAATGTTTTCCGAAAATCCCATAAGAAACGCTCGCTGGCATCGGCGCTTTCAACCACATGACCGGTTAATACCGGAATCCACGATAGCATATCGTAACCACGGCGGGCTTTAAATTCGTTTAACATATCATCAGTCCAGTTTTGGGTACCGGCCTCCCAACTGTCGGTTATTATATACTGGAGCCCGTGTTTTCCCATCAAACCGCCGGTGGCATCTTTATACTGATCGAGATAATTCGTGAAATAAGCGGATACATGTTTGGCACTTAACTTATCCACTTCAAGCCCTGTAGCTTCGGGTGATGCCGGACCATTTTTGTGGCCGGTAAGGGAGTAACCCAATCGGATAATTGTCCATTTCCCGGCAGGTGGCGTCCAATTCAGCGATCCGTCAGGCTTCATCATTGCAGTAAGGTCAATCACATCGGCTGGTTTTATTGCATCATCAACTTTAGTTTCAGGAGTTGGAGTGGTATATAAATCAGATGCAGCAACAAACGCAGCTTTCTCTTCAAAACGATTTACGCGGCTTCCGGTATAAAGAACCAGTTCGGCAACGGATGTTCCAACCGGAGCATTTGCTGAATTACCCATACGCATTTCTGGCATACCCGGCATGACAGGCATCGGCCGTGATTCGGGAATGTTCCACACAAACCGGAAAAATTTAGCGGTGGTGGGTGCAAACGAAAGGGTCTTTTGTGCCAAACTTCCGCTTGGAATATCTATAACTTTCCGAAAGACTTTTCCATCGTCACTGATTTCCAGCCAGCGGGAGTCCCGATCGGAGCCCATCATAACCTGTTGGCCACCACCTACAATGGTGAGTGCCTGCATTGTCTCTGGTTTTGCAAATTCAAACTGAATCCATGAGTTTTGTCCGGCCATTCCCGGTAAAAAAGTACTGTTTTTTACATCCCCATCGGTCAGGTCGGCAAGCTTGAAATTTCCTGCACTCGAGGTAACCTTAGGTTGCAATTCGGCCATCGATTTTTCATCTTCAGGAAGACGAAAGGCTACAACAGCAGCATCGGCATAATATTCGGGTGCTCCTACTTTGGGTTCAGCCCCCATAAATCCGGCTTCCATCTCAATATTCTGAAATGGACCTGTGGTAGATGGTGGTTTTGGGAGTGTGCCGCTAAATAGCTTGCCACCTTCAACCTGAATCTCGCTCCATACAAATTTTTTCATGGCTTCATTGGGCTTTACCCAAGGGCCGCCACTTTCGCTCCAGCCGGGCGAACCGGCAATGGCCATTTCCAAACCCAGTGAATCAGCCAGTTCTGTTGTAAAACGGAATGCATCTTTCCATTCGGGGGTCATATAGATTAAGCGCTTTTCGACTACCTGTGGCGTGTTTAACCCGGCATCAAAGTTTTGGAAACCACCAATTCCGACGCGGTGCATCCAATTGAGGTCTTCCCGAATCCCGTGCTTGGTCACATTGCCGTTCATCCAATGCCACCAGACTCGCGGTTTGGCCGCATCAGGCGGTGTCTGAAATCCGGAAATTAAATCTCCATTTGTTGTTTTTAGGTCTTGATTTGTGTTTACGCAATATAGACTTGTTAGTCCGGAAAAAATCAAAACCAGCAATAGTAAGTTTTTTGTTTTTTGTCTCATTTCCTGATAGGATTGTTTAAGGTATAATTATAAATCACCCAAGAATATCGTCTGAAATCATCTGGTTTTAAGGTTCAGAAGATTACATAATCAATAAAATTAAAGATGCTACTGCGCCGATAACTGCTACAAAAATTCCTCTTCTAAAGGGCTTTGTTTTTGGTTTGAACATCCAGAATGATGAAATGGCTAAAAACAACAGAAGCACTCCATATGCAACTGAAATCCACATTATTGCACTCTTACTCGACACTTTGTGTATTTTAATTGTGCTACCTAAAAACTCTGGAAGTACCTTCTCTTTGTATTTTGCAATACCGGTTGTTTTATTATAGGTTCCATTCTGGAAATAAATGATGTCACCTTCGGTTTTAAAAACTTTAAAGTTCATTTGGTGTAAAACCATTCCAAGATCGGATTCACTTAAATCTGGCCTTATTTGTTTTTCAGTATTTACCTCATGTTTCAGGAAATCTGAATCCCTAAAAACAAGCAAAACTCCGCTAATACAATAAATAATGGTGATACCTATTACGAAAAAACCAATATCACGATGTAACGATCTTATATTAAAACTCATTGATTTTCTTTTATTTGATTCCAAATTGACCTGATGCGTTATTTCAATGATAGTTTGTTAATCTTTTCGGCTGGTTTCAAAGCGTCGTGAGCTTTTACAACTAATGCCTTTGCATTGAAATTTACAGTTGCAAATACATCATCAACTGATGTTCCAAATTTTGCGTTATACACACCAGCATCAGTTACCCATGATTGGCTTTCTTCATCATACGAAGCCAGATCGTAGCCGGTGAATTTCAACGTAATAACCTGGCTTTCCCCGGGTTGTAATTCTTTTGTCTTTGTAAATGCTTTTAATTCACATGCTGGTTTTTCCAATTTGCCTGAAGGTGCTGTAACATATAGCTGGACAACTTGTTTGCCAGCAACTTTACCTGTATTTTTTACCGTAACAATTGCCGTATAATCGTTGCCTGCCTGTGCAATTTTTGCCCCACTGTATGTAAATGTTGTGTAGCTTAACCCAAAACCAAATGGATATGAAACTACTTTATTTGCACTTTTGAAATAGCGATATCCAACATAGATGTCTTCATCATAATTTGTGTAATCAACATCTTTCTGATTTGTTGAACGGGAATAGCCAAACCCGTCGAAAGCCGGGCCCATGTAATTGATCGGGAAGTTACGCGAAGAAGGGTGATCC
Source organism: Bacteroidota bacterium (assembly GCA_029265715.1). Lineage (GTDB taxonomy): Bacteria > Bacteroidota > Bacteroidia > Bacteroidales > Prolixibacteraceae > Aquipluma. Next base: position 6,747 of record JAJUGZ010000066.1, on the reverse strand, counting down.
ATGCATGCAACAGGAAATGTCATTGTCAATCTGCCCGAAGGATTTGCAACACCTTTCAGCACATCTGCAACAGAGTTACCACCCTCCTGTCCGGGTTGCCAAGCACAAAGTATTGCATCAGGTAGATTTTTCCAAGAAGCAGTTTCAATTACTCCACCAATATTAAGGATTACAATTACCTTTTTGTGCTCGGCATGGAAGGCATCACAAATGTCGTTCAACAAATTACGTTCATCGTTGCTGATATTAAAATCATCCGGAATTTTGCGATCTCTTCCCTCTCCGGCATTGCGTCCAATAGTGATAATTGCAATTTCAGAACCTTTCGCTTGTTTTTCAATAAACGTTTTTGCAATAGGCATTTCCGGCAAAGTAGGTTTGCCCATAAACCAGCTACGTGTTTGTTCACTATTGATTTTTGCATTCTGGTACGCTTTGTACTTTTCATACAAATCCTGAATATCCTTTTGAACACTATATCCAGCGTTGCTCAGTCCCTCCATAAGGTCAACCACATAAGCTTTATTCACATCACCAGAACCTGTTCCGCCAGCAATAAAATCGTAAGAAGTAATTCCAAATAGTGCAATATTCTTTATCCCGGAAGCAATAGGTAAAGCTCCATTTTCATTTTTCAACAAAACCATTCCTTCTGTCGCCGATTGACGTGTTATTGCTGCATGCCCTTTCAAATCAGGTTTATTAGAATATTTATACCCACTAAAACGAGGCGTTTTAACAATGAATTCAAGCATACGTTTTACGCAGGCGTCAACATCAGCTTCCTTTAATTCACCGCTTTTCACTTTGGATACTATTTCTTCACTCTGAACAGGTTGCCCCGGTTGCATCAAATCGTTACCAGCGTGTACTTGTGCTGCCGTGTTACGCTGACCAATCCAGTCGGTCATCACAATTCCCTTAAATCCCCATTCATCCCTTAAAATTGTGGTTAACAAGTCATAGCTTTCCTGGGTAAAAGAGCCATTGAGTTTATTATAGGATGACATTACCGTCCATGGATTTGATTCTTTAACAGCTATTTCAAATCCTTTCAGGTAAATTTCGCGAAGGGCACGTTGTGAAACACGGGCATCATTACCGGTACGATTGGTTTCCTGACTATTAGCGGCAAAATGTTTGATTGAAGTTCCAACTCCGTTACTTTGAATTCCATTTACATAAGCAGCAGCAATTTTACCGGCAACAACAGGGTCTTCCGAATAATATTCAAAATTGCGGCCACAAAGCGGATTGCGATGGATATTCATTCCCGGAGCCAACAATACATCTACGCCATATTCCAAAACTTCATTACCTATAGCTTTCCCAACATTGGTCACCAGTTCGGTATTCCACGATGAAGCTAAACAAGTACCTACCGGAAAGCCTGTAGCGTAATACGTATTTGTATCGTTTGGACGGGTAGGACTAATTCGTAGCCCGGCAGGTCCATCGGAAAGTACGGTACGGGTTATTCCCAATCGTTCAATTCCTTGAGTGGTACCGGCTGCTCCGGGAACCAATGCCTGAGTTGCGCCAATAGCAGCGCCGCCGCCAAACATTTCATTTCTTGACCCGACTAAGATTTTAGCTTTTTCTTCGAGCGATAAAGCTTTCACTATCTCGTCGATGTTGTCTTTAGTTAATTTCTGTGCCTGAAGTTGGGTAATAGCAAAAAGTGCTATACCCATTAAAAAAATTATTTTCTTCATTTCAATATAATGTTTTATTTATACTTCGATTCATCTAATAAATTCCAAACCTTTCCGTTACGCTTATAACTTTTGTATCCTGTTATTTTAGATTTTTATTCAAAAAATCAACTATAATTTTAATAACCTGAGGATCTGAGAATTCGGCACTCGCATGTCTGGCGCCTTCAAGTACATACCGTGTTGAATTGACTCCAGCCTCCCGCAAAGCATTATGCATTAACAAGGTGTGGCTAGGCGAAACTGAAACGTCCTGAGTTCCATGAAGGAGTAAAAATGGAGGATCGTTTTTATCAACATAATTAACTGGATTTGCCTTGGCAACCACTTCGGATTTATCGAGACTTGTCAGTCCGCTGTTTTTCCCATGGATAAATTTTCCATCCGGAGAGATTAAGGTAAAGTGGGCATTGGCGGCTGCCTCATCATAATCAGCGCCAATTTTTGTCAGGTCGGATAAGCCATAAACATCAATCGCAGCCTGAACATCACTGCTTTGATTACTATTTTCGCCTTCCTCAAATTCTTTCACTCCATTAGTTGTGCCAACCATTGCAGCCAGGTAACCACCAGCAGATTCGCCCCAAACTGCAATTTTTTCGGGATTAATTCCATATTATTCTTTTGCATTTGCCCGCAGGAAACGAATAGCAGCCTTAATATCTTTTACCGCATCACTGTATATGCCATTGCTAATTACATGGTACTGAACGCTGGCAACTACATAACCAGCTTTCGCAATTTCATAGCGATCATAGAGATTTCGCTCTTTTGCAGCGGAAGAAAACCCTCCCCCCACAACATAAACCACACATGGACGGATCTTATCATCTTTAAAGGTTAGTAAATCCAGTGAAAGAGACATCGGTTCTCCATCAATACTTTTTGACTTATGGAACGCAATATCTTTTAAAAGATTTATTTCACTTTCGGCAGGGATTTCCCCTAAAAAACGCCTTTCTTTTGAAAGGTCTTTTAAAAGAGTACTGGTGCTGTTGTCGGTTGGTGTAATGAATTTTGGCATTAATAATCCGTCAGGTCCGCCTTGAGCAAATGCCGGAATACTGAAAATTGCCAATAGAATAAAGACAAGTATAGATTGTGTTTTCATTTTTAGTATGAATGTTTAAATTGAAATTCAACTTATTATGACTTATAATTTAGGTTAGGCAAACCTGTTATGATGGGATTCCCGTCAGTAATATGTTTTATAATCTTCCGATTGAGCGCCACATTTCAACTTCATCATTAAAGCGGTTGTTGATTACCTCACAGGTCGAATCAATGCGCATGGTTGGACGATCAGTTAAATTGTAGGCTGGCCATTCCGGAACTCCTTTAGCTGCCGGTTTTCCTGTACGGGCAAAAGTTGTCCACAATTCTGCAAAATGAAGTGAAGCCTCAAACCGTTCTGGACGGTTACCACCAAAACTCATCCGGGGTTGTTCTCCTTCTTTCGGCGGAACTTCATTATTAAACTTGAATGAAATATCCATAGCATGTGGAGTACCCATTGCATATTCGGTTCCAGGAATCTTCATTTCCGATTTGTACCCGAAATTGTATAAATAAACCGGTGCGCCATTCTGCTTAACTTTCTTTTCAGCAATATTGATTGAACCCAGCCCCATCATTGTAATTGATGATATAGCAACAAAGATGTCGGGAGCAGAAGCATTGGGTCGCGATTTGCGGTAGACCTCAATTATCTTTTTGGCATCATCGCCATATTGCGGTTCAAGCCTGGTTTGTAAACCAGCAAAATCGAGCTTGAACGATTCGGTGTCGCGCCGTTCCCAGGCGAAAAAAGTGTATTCGTCCTCATTCCAACCAGTCAACAACGGTTTATTGCGAGATATCTCGGGAGCCGTTGGATCAAAGGGGTGATGCGGCAGCACAACACCATCTACAACAGGTCCAAAACCAAGTGTTCGGTTATTTTTTGAGAGACTGGGTGCCACAAAAGTGAATTTTGCCTGAGCTGCCAGTAAATCTGTCGCAGGTATTTCAAGCAATTTGCGCCAATTTTTACGGTCGATGTTGAGGTCTTTCAAAAGTTTTTCGGTTGCTTCTGAAGCAATTTCACGGTCGGTCATTCGCACTCCTGGGCCACTTTCTATTGAAGCTTTGTTAAAATATGGAGCAGCTTCAGGCATGGCATATAAACAAGAAGTTTTAGCTCCGCCGCCCGATTCGCCAAAAATCATCACATTGTTGGGGTCTCCTCCAAATTGCGCGATATTTTCGTGGACCCATTTCAATCCGGCGGTAATATCTAACAGACCCATATTTCCCGATCCGGCATAATCCGATCCGGCGATTTCATCGAGATAAAGAAATCCGAGCAACCCCAAGCGGTGATTGGTTTGTACAACGACCACATCAAAGTTACGGGCCAGATTAGCCCCATCCTGTCCTGGAGCACCACCGGATCCTACAACAAAACCGCCACCATGGTTGTAAAACATCACTGGTCGTTTTTTATTGTCGTTTGCAGGCGTCCATACATTCAGAAAAAGGCAGTCTTCCGCAGGAGTCTGTCCTCCGGACCCTCTGATTTCCTGGATCGCGGGAGAGCCTAATTGTAAAGCATCGCGCACTCCTGTCCAGGGCTCAGGTGGAGCAGGACGACGGAATCTTCTGTCGCCTGAAACCCGCCCGGCATAAGGTATTCCTTTAAAAATATTCACTCCTTCACTTCTGATTCCGCGAATTTTACCATGAGTAATTTCTGTTTCTACAAAATCTTCTGTTCTGATTTGATTCCCCCAATAACCACTGGCTGAATATCCAAATTTGGATAAAGCGACTGCACCCACTGTTGCTGCCGATACTCTGGTAAAAAATTGTCTTCTGTTTATTGAGTTCATGTTTTGAGCTTTAATTAAGATAAATCAAGTCTAACAGCAAGAGTTTGCTGCTGCCTTCCTACATACAACATGAATTCCTGATATACTAATACATAGATCATTAAAAAAAATAAGGCTATCTATAAATTTAATATCATAAAAATTATAGTAAAAGCCTTATTTTTTACAATAATCTAGAAAAAAATATCAGATGCGTACCAGCTACTTAAAAATATGGCGTATACATTGCCTCTGCCGATGGCAATGGCCATACCAGTTCAATCTTACTGAAGGCCTGATCTGAAGGCCTATATCCTGTTGGAAAATAATATCTGGCAGGATTTGCTTTAACTCTGGCACCAAAAGCGGTCATAACCTCGACAGCTTTACCAGTCCGAACAAGATCGAGCCAACGTTTATTCTCAAAAGCCAGCTCAATTCGTCGTTCTTTGGCAATAGCTTGCCTGGCCTCCTCCTGAGAACCAGCAACAATTGGATTCAACCCTGCCCTTCCACGAAGGCTTACAGGGCTCTTCCCGACAGGAGTATTAAGGTACGACAAAGCTTCGCTTACAGGTTTACCCTGTTCATTAATCGCTTCAGCCAGGAACAACAACACTTCGGCATAACGATATACCGGCCAATTGTCATTACTCAACCCAAATTGCAAATGAGGATGCAAATACTTTTTACAGAAAGGGAACTGGGTGCCATGAATATCTTTGGCATATCCAACAGTAGCATTAAACCGCAAATCTCCGGCTTCATAAGCCTCAATAATATCCGGAGAAGGTACGTTAAATGCTTCTCCTCCATTTAATGGCTGAGGATCAGACACACCGGTCAACTCAGCAACAGTACTTATATCCATCGGATAAGGCAGCATACCATAGCAAAACGTACTACTGTACCCGTCGGTACCCTGACAGTACTGGATTTCGAATATCGACTCGGAATTGTTTTTATTAGCCGGATTAAATACGGCAGCATAATCAGGCATCAAAGAATACTCGCCGGATGACACAATTGCTTTAAGCAGGGTTTCTGCTAATGCATAATTCCTCTGGACCATGTAAACATTTGCCAGAATCATCTGGGCTGTTCCTTTTGTAACCCTGCCCAGATCGGCTTGGTTGCTTCTGGTTGGAAGCAGATCAATTGCCTTGGTTAAGTCGGCAATAATTTGAGCATATAGTTGATCGACTGAAGCCAATGGCGCTGCGGTACCCTCGAACGTAGTAACCGGCTCCAAGTGCATCGGGACAGATCCAAAGTATTGAACCAAGTCAAAATAAGAAAAAGCCCTCAGGCATAATGCCTGTCCTTTTACATTATTCCGGGCTGATTCATCTTTAAACTCAGCAGCATCAACAGTTGAAAGAACTTTATTAGCAGCGGCAATAACACTATAGGTCCTCTGATACTTAAAAGTTGATACACTATTGGAGGCCAAATGAATAAAGTCGGCAACCTGTTCCTGATTAACTGTTGCACGAAACAGCGGGTTAATAATATAGCGTGCATTATCTGAATGCATTTCGCCCATTATATAGGCTGCATTTGCCCCTTCGCTGGTTGCTGAAGTACCCGTGAACAAAACCCGTAATGGTGCATATACGGCATTAACTGCAGCTTTAAGATCAGCCTCAGTTTTATAGTACACATCGTCGGTAAGGGCTGTTTTTGAAGATATCGTCAAAAAGTCTTCCCCGCATGACATCAAGAGTGTACCAAGTATTCCTAATAAAATGATTTTATTTCTCATACAACTATTTTTTTCGATTTGTTAAAAAAATGATTCGTTAAGTTCTCACAGACCAATGTTTACACCAAAAGCAATTGTTCTTGGAATCGGGAAGCTTGCAAAATCGCTGCCAAGAGTCAAAGCACTGGTTGAATTGCCTGAGTAAAAAGAGTTGCTTGATTCAGGGTTAGCACCTCTGTATTTTGTAAATGTATACAACTGTTGAACGCTCATAAAGACACGCAGGTTGCTTAGCTTCCTCGATGGGAAAGTATAGCCTAACGTAACGTTCTTAATCGTCAGGTAACTGCCATCGCTAACAAATCTGGAACTTGGCCAGTCACGCTCGTTAGCCGTTCCTGAAGTAGTTTTTCCATATCTTCCGTTTCCCGGATTAGTTTCGGAGCGCCATCTGTATTTTAAATCTTTATAAACATTG
>JAJUGZ010000123.1 GCA_029265715.1 Bacteroidota bacterium | reverse complement strand
TCAAGAAGTGGTTCGTTTTTAAACTTTATAAAGAAATGACCGAAGAACAATTCTTTGACCAAATGTACAATCGACACCTTATCAGACAACGAGACATAAACAGCTCATATCTAAAAATTTAAATGTGTTAAAGTAGAATTACATTGTTATTAAGCATTGCGAAATAAAACTCTGCGTTTTTGTCGCTAAGTTCCGTTGTCAGTTTAGTGACTGAAAATGCTTCGTCAAGATATTTGTTCATATTTTCTTCGGTGTTGCCCGAAGCGAATGTTTCATAAAAAGTCTGTCTGCCGATTTTTTGTATTTGGTCAAGGTCGTTAATTGTTACTTTTCTTATTTCAATATTGCTCATAGTTGTCGCTAAAACATGATTTTACAAGTAAGTTTTTATACGCTTTCTCTTTTTGTTTACAATAATTCGCCAGAAACAACATTAGACAACTTATAATCAGCAAGATATACGATTTGTATTTTGACTAAATCACAGAAAAATTAACATCTTAATGGAATTTAGCAGGTTCTATACAAGTATGATTACCAAGGAACACAAATCTTACAAAGTTAATTATCAATGTTTTATCTAAAATGTCATCTAACAACAAACTCAGAAAGGACTTCTTTTATGATGCAAGATACTCTTTCTGTGCATAAAAGACCAGATCAATTTCCTGCAGCTTGGCCGTTACGGTTTATCCGGCAAGCAAAGGTACAGACAACAGCTTGAAAAAACATTCAACTTTTTTGATTTTAACAAAAACTTGTGCTTTCCAATAGCCGTACGTGTGCTGAAAAGACCAAATGAGGGCTTGAGATCGGATGCATTGCCGCCATCTCTGCATAATCTTGTTACCGACGCCTAATTATCGAAAAGCCATTCATTGATGCCATAAACCGCAATGGGGCTGTACTTTGTGTTTGCGTGACGATGATGACCTTATTTACCTGTATACCGGTGCCCCTGCCGAAGAAGTACTCGGGGAAAGTGTACATTGGCAATATCGATAAAGAATACTTTACGCTTATTGAGCAAACCGATGAGCATACCCTCTACTCGGGCATCGTGTATCCAAAGAATCTCAAATGCAATATCTGGCTTGCATACGTTATTTATCGCACGGGTACAACGGCAAACAAACCTTCAAGCTTTATTACAGCACCAAGGTGGAACTAAACATTTTGTTCTATTAACAAAGTCGTCTCCAGATCGAGTTTCTGTACAAAGACGGGAAACAGTTTGCCAGGCATTGCGATGTACAGGCCAGAAGCGAAAACAAGCCAGGGTTCCACTTCAACATCTCCCTTACCGCAATCAATGTTGCCACGGTACAAAACTGGTTGAGCATCCCGGCACAAGACCGCAAAGCATTTTCCATGTCAGATATCGAACGATTGAACCACAACCGGTTGTTGTTATCGCGATTTTTTAACGTGTTCGACATTGACCCGGACAAACAAAAAACAAAGAGGCATCCAAAGAACTATATTTCGGCAATATTGCCGCCTAATTTTTAACGAATATTGTTCAGAACTGCCCAATGAGCCCGGAACAATTCAAATGATCTTGCCCAACAACAGTCGCTCTTATTATCGTGATTTTTTGCACCTTAAGCAAACAACCGAAAACCCGTCGATTGAAAAAGATGTTTTCCCATTATCCAACACCATATCTCCCGTCCCGTTCACATGCCCATATTTATCAAATCCGGTAACGGCAAACCTTTTGCAAACCACATTTTTCATTTCGAGCCAGATGTTTTTGGCCGATGGGCTTAGATTATAAAAAAAAGCAACATCTGGCGATTTTGAATTGTCCGATGTAAAAGCAAGAACTTTTACATCGGGGTCTGAAAACCCGGGCCTTACCAATCGCATACCCGGACTAACCATGCAGCTCAGGTTATAAACCTGCCGGCACAAAGGGGTAATTTTCAGAGGCAGACTCGTACTGTCCATCATCCCGGAGCCGGAATCACCAGCAAATACAGGAAATAAAATGCCATTGACGGCATACCCTTCAAGCTCTTTCCGGATTAATTCATACGTCGCTATGCCTGCCTTTTCCGGATCTAAATTCCGGATCCGGGAAGACCATACCGAGGCATTGCCCGACAAAAAATGGCTCTGTTGGAAGCAAAACTTGGAGATATTAAATGGACGGTTGACAATCAATAACGAGGTTTTTCGCTTCAGGTTCAATGAAATTGAATCGACCCGCGCCGACACCTGGGATTTACGTGCACCACCCGATTCGCAGTAGCTAAAGCGCGACAAACCATTTCTGCAATAGCCGGAGGTAATCATATCCTTATCCCAGTTTGCCAACAATAGCCGATCATCATTTATCCCTGCAGCTATCTTGAATGTCATATTTTTATCTCCGGAAAGAAACCGGGCACATTCCGCAACAATTTTATCCGAAATTTTGAAATTGATCATTGACAAATCGAGCCCAAACCCGTCAATCGCTTGTGCTGTTTGGGAAAAGTCAACCACAGCTGATACATTTCTACGGTTAGAAACATCCGGCGATTCGGTCGTCCAGTAAATATCATCAAACTGTAACTCTGTTTTTGTTGTCAGGAAGGCAGAAACAGAAAATGCACTCTGAAGATGCGACAGATCCAAACAGCGAACCGGCGCCCCAACTAACGAGAAGCACCGCAACATATCTGCAACCGGGATTACGATCTCGGTCTGCTCTTTGCCGACAAAGAACTGACATGCCGAGCTGTTCCCCGATTCATCCTGCAAATTCAGGTCAAGGACGAGTGGTCTGTTTGCTTTGGCCCGAAAACGCAGCGAACCTTTTCGGAAAGCCGACAAATCAATTGCTTCCCCATTATCCGGGGTCAGACGCAAACAAAAGCGCGAACCGGTAAATACCGGGTCGGAGACAAATTTCAGGCAGCTTCGTCCTTCAAACTCTTTGGTGACAAATTCGAGGTTGGCGACCAAAAGGTCTTCCTTGTTCTCACTGTCGATGATCAGCGAATTCTTTTGCCCCTGAAAGTTTCGGTTTGTTCTGGATTCGGAATAAACAGCGTAAATCCGGAGATCATCCGAAATCGCCCCGGATAATTTCTCGTCGCGTTCATTTGAATACTCTTCCAGATAAGACTTTAATTGATGAAAAGAGCTCTGCTCACCAGAAGGTTTTTGCTGGCAGGAATAAGTCACAAGAATAAACAGGCAACCTATAACATATCGCATTTACGATTTTTTTTTTTGAATGCGACTAAAATTAGCAAAACATATTATGCCGATCAATCTTTTCTATAACAATTACTCACAAAAAAAGCCCCTTCCGGAGCCTCTTTTTATTTATCTATGGAACGTCTGAGTTATGAACCTGAGTCCTTCTTCCAGACCTGATCGCCAATACGGCCATTCGTGACCTCCCTGCCGAACCCGATATTCATGTGGAATACCCAAATCGCGCATCTGGATGTGCAACTGGCTATTCCCTTTATACAAAAAATCGTCGTCGCCACAATCAATATAAAACCGAACGGTTTTCAGTTTTTCGGTCGGAATATCATGAATCAGGTGCAGCGGACTATGTGTTTTCCAGTTTTCGGAGATACGAGCTTCTCCGGAAAGATTCTTCCCGAAAATTTCAGAGAAGAACATGTTATAACGGCTATCATCCATAGATATCACTTCTTCGTCAGTCATGGTTCCTGAACTAAATGCCACGCAGCTGGAAAACAACTCAGGATAACGCATAGAAAGCATCAATGAACCATATCCACCCATCGACAACCCACTGATTGCCCGAAACTCTTTTTTACCCCGAATGCGATAGGTCTTCTCGATTGCCGGAATAAACTCTTTGACAAACATATCTTCCCATGGGTTTGCCATTTTATAATCGTTGCAATACCAGGTAACTTTTCCGTCGGGCATAACAATGATCATCGGCGTTGCATTGCCCGAGGCAATTTGTTGATCGGCAATATGAGCCACTTCTCCAAACTGGGTCCAGCCGGTTTCATCATCTGAATACCCATGCAACAAATATAAAACCGGATAACTACGCTGAGACGATTCATACCCGGCGGGCAAATAGACTGAATACTTTACCGGATAACCAAGCAATTTACTTTCAATGGCTAGGCTTTCTTTAACCACTCCGTTTTGTGCCATTGCCGATACGGAAAATAAAAGAAACAATACGAAAAATAACTTTCTCATGCGTATAGATTTTCAAACCAGGTTTGTACAATTTTCGGGACAACAGTTATTTTTTATCAGGCCTACAAGCGGCAAGTTATCTCAGTTTTGCTCCCAATTCGCGTTCATAAGCCGAAATAAAACGCTGCATAATTTTATCGATCTGCTTGTCTTCGAGCGTTTTTTCATCATCGCGCAAAATGTAACTGATTGCATACGATTTTTTGTCGTCCGGGATTCCTTTCCCTTCATACACGTCGAACAGATCGACCGAACGCAGTAATTTCCGTTCAGTTCGGATAGCCAAATCTTTCAGTTGCCCAAATTTCACCGACTTATCGACCAGCAAAGCCAAATCACGCCGCACCTCCGGATATTTCGGCAATCCGGTAAATATTACCTGATGGTTTTTCATGGCAATAAACAGGCTGTCCATATCAAAATCGGCCACATAAACCGGGTTTTCCAATCCAAATTCTTTCAGTGTTTTTTTGGCAACCATACCAAATTCAACCATCTTCTTGCCATTCAACCAATACTCGAGCCCTTCCGAATAAACTCCGGATTTTGAATCTTCCACATCCATTTTCTGAAGATCGAATCCCACACGTTTCAGTACATTCTCAACATAGGTTTTCAGCAGAAAGAACGAAGTTTTGCTTTCCGGAGAAACCCAGTTTGGATACTCTTTGTTCCCGGTAACAAACAACATCAGGTGTTCTTCTTCGCGATAATTGCGCAATGGGTTCTCTTTCAGACTTGTGCCATTCGAAAAATAACAGTTGCCAAATTCATACAGGCGCAAATCCGGATTCCGGCGGTTGGCATTGTAGGCCAAAGCTTCCAAGCCGCCATACAGCAACGTTTGGCGCATGACCCCCAGATCCTGGCTCAGCGGGTTAAAAAGTTTTACCGAATGCTCGGATTTAAAGGTTTCGTTCTGCTCGTAATACGAAGCTTTGGTCAGCGAATTCGACCATATTTCATTAAAGCCTTGGGCTGTCAACATATCGGCAATCAGGTTGCGAACTTTGTGCAGGTTCGGTTTCACACTGTACTGCAGCGAAGCATTTACCTGAAGCGGGATTTCAATTTTATTGTACCCGTAAATTCGCAAAAGCTCTTCTATAACGTCGGCTTCGCGTTTTACATCGACCCGATAAGGCGGGACCCGCAAGGAAAGGCCGGTTTCGCTTTCAGAGGCAATTCGAATCTCCAGCGCAGCCAGCAGTTGTTTAATCAGGTCTTTCCCCAGATCAACACCAATCAGCCGTTTGATGTTGCCATACGAAACATCCACCTTAAAATCTTCGACCGGCTGTGGATAAATATCGACAATCTCCGACGAAATTTCGCCACCCGCTACTTCTTTAATCAATAAAGCGGCACGTTTCAGGGCGTAGATTGTTCCGTTCGGGTCGGTTCCCCGTTCGAAACGGAATGAAGCATCGGTGCTCAACCCGTGGCGACGGGCTGTTTTCCGAATGTAAACTGAATCGAAATAAGCGCTTTCGAGGAAAATGCTGGTCGTTGAATCTTTCACGCCCGACTTAAACCCGCCAAAAACGCCGGCGATGCACATGGGTTCTTCGGCATTGCAAATCATCAGGTCGTCGGCATGCAATTCACGGCCAAAGCCATCGAGTGTAATAAAATTCGTTCCGGGCGCAACTGTTTTTACGATCACTTTTCCGCCCGTTATTTCAGCTGCATCGAACGCATGTAATGGTTGGCCGGTCTCGAACAACACAAAGTTGGTCACGTCAACCACATTATTGATTGGGTTCAGACCTATCAGTTTCAGGCGGTTTTTCAACCATTCCGGAGATTCTTTGATGGTTACCCCTGAAATAGTAACTCCGGAGTAACGATGACAAGCTTCCGGAGTTTTTATTTCAACCGGAATTTCGAGCGAATGATTATCGACTTTAAACGCATCGACCGACGGCTTGGTGTAAGAAATTTCCTGTTTCTGCTTCAGGTAGGCAGCCAAATCGCGCGCAATGCCAATGTGCGACGCGCTGTCGATCCGATTTGGAGTCAGGTCGACTTCAAACACATAATCCGACTCTATTTTAAAATATTCAGCAGCGGGGGTCCCAACAACAGCCGAAGGATCGAGCACCATGATTCCATCGTGGTTGTGCCCCAACCCAATTTCGTCTTCCGCACAAATCATCCCTTCGGAAACTTCGCCGCGAATTTTTGATTTTTTGATTTGAAATTCTTTATCTCCGTCGTACAGCGTGGTGCCAACGGTTGCCAAAATAACTTTCTGCCCGGCTGCGACATTGGGCGCACCACACACCACCGGCAATATCTGGCCATTCCCGGCATCAACCGTTGTTTTACTCAGGTGATCCGAATTGGGGTGCTTTTCGCAGGTTAACACTTCGGCAACTACCAGGCCGCGCAAACCGCCTTTTACTGTTTCTACTTCTTCCATGCTGCCAACTTCAAGCCCAATCTGGGTAAGCATGGCTGCAACTTCTTCCGGAGAATAGTCCAGGTTTATGTAATCTTTTAACCAGTTATACGATATATTCATCTTCTTTATTGCTGAAATTCAACGACCGACAAAAGTAACTAAAAAATAGCCCGTACAATCAAAAAAATCTGGTTAAATTGGGCATAGCCGGTTCTGGTAGCAGAAAATTCTCAATCGAAAAAACGGGTAAACTTCCATTTTATACGCCCGCCCCATTCCGGGCTGATTTAAACTTTCGCCACCTGCTAAAAAAACTAACCCACCAGGAACCAACTACCGATTTTGACAAAATCCCGGTTAATCGCCCACTCAAGCTTGTTACTGATAGATTCATCTGTTTTGAAACGATCAAAATGGTTATATTAAAGGCGTCAAAAAAATAAATTCTTAGTCTATGAAAAAATTCGGGGTATTTTTAGCCGCAACTGCAGTAGCATTAAGTTCGTGTAATTCGGCTAAAGATCAAAAAACAAACATGCAAAATCCATTTTTCAGCGAGTACAAGACACCGTTCCAAGTACCGCCATTCAGCGAAATCAAACTATCGGATTACCTTCCGGCAATCGAGGAGGGCATCAAACAGCACGATGCCGAAATTGCTGCAATCACGTCCAATCAGGAAGAACCCGGTTTCGACAATACCATTCTGGCCATGGACAACTCCGGAGAACTTCTGGAAAAAGTCACTACCGTGTTTTTCAACTTGAATTCGGCCAATACCAACGATGAGATGCAAGCGCTGGCCCGTCAGATCACTCCGATGATTACCAAACATCAGAACGATGTGATGCTGAATAAAGCTCTTTTTGAGCGGGTAAAAACGGTTTACGACAAGCGCAACGACCTGAACCTGGATCACGAACAAATGCGGCTGGTCGAAAAAATCTACAAGCAATTTGCCCGCAACGGCGCAAACCTGAACGAAGAAGATCAGGCCAAACTCCGAAAAATAAATGAAGAATTGTCGATGCTGACCCTTCAATTTGGAGAAAATCAGCTGGCTGAAACCAATAAAAACTTCAAGCTGGTTATCGACAACGAAGCCGATCTGAAAGGCCTGCCGTCCGATGTTATTTCGGCTGCTGCCGACCGGGCAAAAAAAGACAGCATGGACGGCAAATGGGTATTCACCCTGCAAAAACCCAGTATGATCCCGTTTTTGCAGTATGCTGAAAACCGCAGTCTGCGCGAAAAATTGTACCGCGGGTATTTCATGCGCGGCGACAACAACGACAAATTCGACAATAAAGAAAACATTAAAAAGATTGTCAGACTGCGCGACGAACGAGCCAAATTGCTGGGATTCGAAAACCATGCGGCGTATGTAATTGCCGAAAACATGGCCCAAACACCACAGAATGTTTACGATTTGCTGATGAAACTTTGGGCACCGGCCCTTGAACGCGCCAAACAGGAACGTAAAGAAATGCAGGCCATCATCGACAAAGAAGGCGGCAAATTTAAACTGGCCTCGTGGGACTGGTGGTATTATGCCGAAAAACTGCGCAAAGAGAAATACGACCTGAATGAAGCCGAACTGAAACCCTACTTCAAACTCGAGAATGTCCGCGACGGGCTGTTCTGGGTTGCAAACAAATTGTACGGAATTCAGTTTGTCCGCAAAACCGACATTCCTACCTACTGCGACGAAGTTGAAGCTTACGAAGTTCAGGAGGCCGACGGCTCACACATCGGGGTTTTCTACATGGACTTCCACCCGCGCGACGGAAAAACATCGGGAGCCTGGCAAACCGAATATCGCAGCCAATCGTACAAAGACGGTAAAAAAGTTACGCCGGTGGTTTCAATCGTTTGTAACTTCACCCGCCCAACCGGCGACACCCCTGCCCTGCTGAACCTCGACGAAGTAACAACCCTGTTCCACGAATGCGGCCATGCCTTGCACGCCTTGTTCACCGATGGCCCTTACAAAAAAACTGCCGGGAACGTTCAACGCGACTTTGTTGAACTGCCGTCGCAGATCATGGAAAACTGGGCGCTCGAACCTGAAGTTTTACGCCACTATGCCAAGCATTATCAAACCGGAGAAACGATCCCCGAAACGTTGATCGCCAAAATTAAAAACAGCGCTTATTTCAACCAGGGTTTTGAGACCATCGAATATCTGGCCGCAGCCTTGCTCGATATGGACTGGCACTCGAAAGCCTTTGACGGCGGCGATGTGGATGCATTCGAAAAAGCCTCGATGAGCAACATCAACCTAATTGATGAAATTATCCCACGCTACCGCAGCACTTACTTCACCCACATTTTTGATGGTGGTTACTCGGCCGGATACTATGTATACATCTGGGCCGCCGTGCTCGATGCTGATGCCTTCAATGCCTTCAAAGAAAGCGGCGACATCTTCAATCCTGAATATGCGCGCAAATTCCGAGAATTGCTCGCTAAATCCGGGTCAGACGAAGGAATGACTATTTACAAACAATTCCGTGGACAGGAACCATCGATCGAACCACTGTTGAAACGCCGTGGATTGAAATAACCAAACTTATATTGAAGTAATCCAAGCGGTTAACCCAAACGTTAACCGCTTTTTTTTACTCAGAAAATATTTAGTCTCATCCTGAAAACATTCGTTTCCTGAAATTCCATAATTTAGGGGGAATGAATTTAACGCAGACACGACAGGGTCTGAAACGACATTAAAAACAGAAATAACATGGAAAACATGGTAAAACTTCAAGACATTATTGACTCAAAAATCCTGAATGAACGAAAAATATTTCTTTGGGGCACCATCGACGATGATACAGCCAAACATGTAATCGACCGGCTTTTGTATCTGGAGCTTTTAGTCCCGGGAAAAGAAATTCAGCTGATCATAAACAGTCCCGGTGGCTATGTTACGTCCGGATTTGCAATTTACGATACGATGAAAAGTATCTCCAGCCCAGTTTCGACCATTTGCTCCGGATTGGCTGCATCAATGGCATCCATCATTCTTTCGGCGGGGGCAAAAGGAAAGCGCTTTGTGTTGCCCCATGCCCGCGTAATGATCCATCAACCCAGCGGTGGCGCACAGGGCGCAGCTTCCGACATTGAAATCCAGATGGAAGAAATCCTTGAAACCCGACAGATTGGCGCCGAGATTTTGGCCGAAAACTGCGGGCAACCCATCGACCGGATTATGAAAGATATCAACCGCGACTACTGGATGTCGGCTGAAGAATCGGTTGAATACGGCATCGTCGATCAAGTGATTGAGCAGTTTATTTAGCATACGACGATAATTCAGAAAAGCCGGGCAATAATTGTCCGGCTTTTTCTTTTTCCTAACCTCCGGAAAAATCCGAAGCTCAATTAAATTCCCTGCTCTTACCATTTACACACGTTCCGGTTCCATTTCCCATAGAAGACCCGGCATTGCGTCCCATTTGTCCGGCTCCTCCACGATTTGAATTGCCATTCCCGTTTCCCCTGCCTTTTTGATTGGAATTTTTGTTTCCGGACTGACTTCCCGACTCCATCGGTGTCGAAACAATTGCTTCAAAATCGCTCGCATTCATCAGTTCAGGAGTATACGTAATGCCATATATTGCAAGTGTGGATACGAATGCCCGAAGATGATTTCTCGATCCGTTCAACAGGTTTCCATAGATTTGCTGAACCGCAGGATTTTGGGTGGCATCAATCAGTTTTCCCAGATCAAGAATGTCGTACTCTTCAATAAAGGCGCCGGATTTAAGCGCTTCTTCAACCGAAACTGCTCCCTGATTCTTCAACTGATCATACAATCCAGCGATGGTTGGATCGGTGAAAGTTCCCTCAACGCCAGTCGACGGATCAGTCAAATTGTAAGCACTGATCAATGTATAAGCGGCATTGTAATGGTTGTTTTCAATGGCCGCAATATTGCTGAAAAGCGTTAACCCATATTGGGTATAAAATGAAACAGAAGAGTTAGAGGAAAATGAGGTTAAGGCTTTTCTGGTTATCGTTGTTGTCTGGTTATTATTGTCGACATTTGCTCTATTTCCAGATCGTAATCGGCCAGTAAACCGGGCAGCCCGCCCAATGAGAACTTAGCTTTTTTGATTCGATTATTGGCCGGATTAATCACAAAACCTTCAGCGGTCGTGAAATCGGCCTTTTCGAGGTTCGTATTTTCGAAAATGGCATTGAAAAACCGGCAATCAGGAAACTGAGCCTCCGAAAAGTTTGCCTGCGTAAAATTAGCCTCGCTCAAATCACATTTGTCGAACCGGGTTCCAACAAACTTACCATCCTGAAAAAAGGCGAACTGCAACGAGCAATCCCGAAACCCGACCTGTAAAAGAATTTGGTTGAGCTGGCTAAAATCGACCCCCATTAATTTGCTTCCGGAGAAAGTTACATGCTGTAAACTGGTGTTTATCCATTTGCTCATGGTCAGATTACAATTCACAAATTCGCAATCGATCAACGTGCTATTGGAAAAATCGCGTTCGCTCAGGTTGCAACCAATAAAACGACATTGGTCAAACTCGCAGTTATTCAGGTTTTGCTGCAACAAATCATCATTCCGAAAATCCCGATCGTCAAAATAGGTTTTTGCTTGCTTCATGTTTTCCCGCATTAGTAAACGCACAATAGAGAAAGCTCTGCCAAATAAAAAGAAAATCCCGGAATATTGGATCTACCGGGATTATTATGGATCGTTCTTCGTTTACTTTTTTACCGCCGTCATTTCTTTGGGCCCTTCCGGACTGTCGGCTTTTCCGGTCAACTTGTTCCCTTCGCGTTGTAACTCGATGTTTACCTGGTTATATTCAACCATAACCGAAAAGGTGATTTTATTCTTTTCTACTTTCAGATTATTCACCTGCAACTCGGCCGAACTTTCCAGCTTCACTTTGCAGGCCAGCTGACCATCTTTTTCCGAAAAGACCAACAAACCTTTTTCGTAACCATACGGTGCATCGCTCACTTCATAAGCCCATTCGCCCAACAAGGGTTTATTCTTTTCTTCGGCAGAAGCCACAAAAGCTGTCAGCGTAAAAACAGCCAACAGGACCATTGCAAATTGTTTCTTCATAAAGTTCTATTTTTCAGGATTAAATTAATTGAAAAGTTCGGAAAAAACAGACGAACAAAAAAGATCATCTCATTTAACTATGTATCAAAAACATTAAAATCTCGTTACACTCTCCGGAGAGCAGTTGCCCTGCATTTCAATTCTGCATTTCATTAGTTTTGTATTGGTGGAAACAAATTAAACGCATGGACCACATTCGGAAAATTATTCATGT
>JAJUGZ010000122.1 GCA_029265715.1 Bacteroidota bacterium | reverse complement strand
TACCACAATATGTTACTCATCGAACGATTTATTGGCGTGTTCGCTGTAAACCCAAACAAACTAAAAAATCAAGATATTGTCAAAGAACTTATATATTTCGGCACTATTGCCGCTTAAAATTTAACGGAGTATTGTTAATTTTATCCGGATTGAAAAAACGCTCCCCGATTTTTCATTAAACAGGTAATTGATTGAAAGGAAGGGATAAGAAACGCGTAATTCCCGTTAACGGGCACGGATTTTTGTTGTGCCCCGGATTGCATCTGATTGTTCAAGAAACAAATAACAAACCTAAAAAGACGATTATGAAAACTCACAGGCGCGATTTCCTGAAGAATGCGACAGTTGGCACTGCCGGCATCATGATCGGAGGTCTTGGAATGACTTCCAAAAGTTACGGACGAATTGTTGGGGCCAATGACCGGGTCGGCGTCGGGATCCTGGGGTTCTCAAACCGGTTTAAAAGTTCTTTGGGCAAAGCATTCCTGAAATATGCAAAGGAGATGAACTTTGAACTTGTTGCTTTGGGCGATATCTGGAACCGCCGCCGTGACGAAGGTTTTGCTTGGGTAAAAGAGAACGCTGGCATGGGAATGAAACTTGCCCGGAATTCGGACGAGCTTTGGGCGCAGAAGCCTGATGCGGTGATTATCAGTACGGCCGATTTTCAGCACGCGTTGCTGCTGGCCGAGGCTGTTAAAGCCGGGTGCGATGTTTACTGCGAAAAACCGTTTGCCGAAACGATGGATGATGCCATTGCCGGACTGAAAGCCGCCAAAGAAACAAAAAAGATAATCCAGATTGGCTCGCAACGCCGGAGCGGGGCCAATTATCAGGCAGCTCACGACTTTATTCAGGAAGGAAAATTCGGAAAGATTACCATGGTCGAAATGACCTGGAATGTAAACCAGCCCGGCCGCTGGCGTTTGCCCGAACTGGTTGCCAGTATCAAAGAAACAGATACCGACTGGAAACGTTACTTGATGAATCGGCCATACGAACCCTGGGATCCCCGGAAATATTTGGAATATCGTCTCTTCTGGCCATACTCTTCCGGCATTCCGGGGCAATGGATGTCGCATCAGATCGACACGGTCCATTGGTTCACCCATTTGCCCCATCCGCGTTCGGTGGCAGCCAGCGGCGGAATTTATACCTGGAAAGATGGTCGCCGGAATTTCGATACCATGACTGCCGTGATGGATTATGGCCCGTTTGATAATCCCGACGAAGGGTTTCAAGTGCTGTATTCTTCGCGCATGAACAACGCTTCCGGAGGTGTAAAAGAATGGTATTTCTCGAACGGGGGCAAGATGGACCTGGATACCAATAAGGTTTCGTCGGAAGGGGGCCTGACCGAAAGCATGGCTTCGGAGATGGGAATGAAACCGTTCCTGCTCCCTGACTTTGAGCTCCCTCAGATCAAAGTGGAAGCCAGCGCCAATACCGGGGCCGACCCGCTAACCAATGCCCACATGCTGAACTGGATGCAGTGTGTCCGCGACCGAAACCTTAAAACCAATGCGCCGGTCGAAGCCGGATACAACCATTCGATAGCGACAATCATGGTAAACGCAGCATTGCGAACAGGCGAAAAAGTGGTTTTTGATGAAAAAACACAACAGGTAATTGCCGGTGGCAAAGTCTTTAAATATTAACAGGCGATGAATGTGCGAAGTTTCTGGGCCGGTATTCTTTTGCTGGGAATTCTGGCGCTTACGAACAGTTGTACGGAAAAAGTTCCTGAGATCAGCTTCCGGGTAAATGAAACAGAAAAGAACGTTGAGGTGTTGATCGGCGAACGTATGTTTACAGCTTACATTTATCCCCCGTCCATAAAGAAACCTGTTTTGTGGCCGGTTGTCACAGTCGGAGGGAATGTTGTTACGCGCGGGTTTCCTCTTGATCCGCGAGCCGGCGAACGGGTTGATCATCCGCATCATGTCGGGATCTGGATGAATTATGGAAACGTGAACGGATACGATTTCTGGAATAATTCGGACGCTATTCCGGTTGAAAACCGGGGCGGGTACGGAACGATTTATCAGCAATCGATTGAAAAGGCCGAAGGCGGGAAAGGGAGGGGAACCCTGGTGGTAACGGCCAATTGGACAGCCCCAACAGATACGGTTTTGCTGACGGAAAAAACGACGATGGTTTTTTCTGCAAGTAAAAATGTCCGAGTCATCGACCGAAAAACGGAGTTGACTGCCTGTGTCGATACCGTGAAGTTTACCGATAACAAGGAAGGGTTATTCGCAATTCGTGTTGCCCGGCAGCTGGAAATTCCATCCGACAAACCAGCCGAAATGACGGATGCTCATGGTGTTATTACCAAAGTAGAGCAGATGGATAACACGGGCATAACCGGAAATTACCACAGCAGCGAAGGAGTGGATGGTGAAAAGGTGTGGGGCTCCCGTGCCCGCTGGATGAAACTTTCAGGTACCATCAATAACGAGAAGATCTCGGTTGTCATGATCGACCATCCGGACAATATGGATTATCCGACCTTCTGGCATGCACGCGGGTACGGGTTGTTTGCAGCAAACCCACTGGGGAAGGCGGTTTTTACAAATGGAGCAGAGAATTTGAATTATATGCTGTTGAAGGGCCAGACTGCCGTATTCCGCTACCGGTTAGTGATTGCATCGGACGATTTAACCGATGAGGCAATTAACACCATGGCTGATGAGTTTGCGAACATGAAGGAGTAGTTGGCACCCAGAGCAATAAATCAATTTTTATACGACAATAAAAAACAAATTATTTACAGATGAAATAGACATAAAATCAGAAGCTTATACCAACCGGGAATGTATAAATGGCTATTCCATCTCGTTGAAAAACTAGTTTGAAAAACAGAAATAGATACGAAAATTGTAAGAAACAACTTTGAAAATTTATACAGATGAAACGAACATATCTTGTAGCTATCGTTTTGATATTGTTGGCTGTTCAGGTCCGGTCGCAGTCGGGCAATGCCTTGCCCTGGCGGCTGAATACAGCCTACAATGCATATCTGATGCGGCAGGTGCATCAACAGTACGCCGAACGACAGCAGGCCTTGTCGACAGCTTTTCAGTCGAAAGAGAACATGCTCAGATATTGCAACGTGTGCCGTGAAAAATATCGTTCGATCATTGGCGAACTGCCTAAAGAAACGCCGCTCAACGCTCAAATACAGGGATTCAGACAATTCGACGGGTTTAAGGTTGAACAGGTTTTGTTTGAAAGTATTCCGCAGCGATATGTGACTGCGAATCTGTATATTCCAGATGGGAAGGGCCCGTTTCCTGCTGCGCTTGAAGTATGCGGGCACGGATCGGGAGGAAAGATTCCGGCTCCGGAAGAAGCGTTGCTTTTGGTAAAAAATGGGTTTGTGGTTCTGGTCGTTGATCCGGTTGGACAAGGCGAGCGCTTGCAACTGCTTGATGACGACAGCAACCCTGCAACGCGGGGAGCAACCACCGAGCATACGTTGTTGAGTGCCGGTTGTAATCTGGTGGGAACAAGTGTCGCCGTAGTTGAATATTGGGATAACCACCGGGCGATCGATTATTTGGTCAGTCGTCCGGAAGTTGATAAGAACCGAATTGGAGTGTTTGGCAGTTCGGGCGGAGGAACCCAAACTTCGTACATGTTGGGGCTCGACGACCGGATTAAAGTGGCCGCTGTTTGCAGCTATTTTTCGAAGCGCGAACGTGTTTTGGAGCTGAATGGCCCATCCGATGGTTGCCAGCATATTCCCGGCGAAGGGCGCGAGCAGCTCGAAATAGCCGATTTTGTGCTCATGTGTGCGCCGAAACCGGTCTTGATTATGTCGGGGCTGTACGACTTTGTCGATTACTGGGGGGCGGCTCTGGCTTTCGACGAATTGAAAAAAGCCTATACGGTACTCGGAGAGCCGCAGAACGTGAACCTGTTTACCACCGAAGGGGGTCATGGAATGCCGAAGCTCAAACGAGAAGCGATGGTTACCTGGTTTCGGACCTGGCTTTGCAATGATGATAAGCCTGTGCGTGAAAACCAGTTACCACAAGTTCCCGATAGTGTGTTGCAGTGCACCAAATCCGGTCAGGTCTTTTCATCGATAGCAGATGCTGTTTCTATCCCGCTTTTCAATCAGCAGGAAATGAAAAAATATGCCCCGCAGCGGGCTGCGTTTACCCGTACCGATTCTTCGGAATTGCGACAAAAGGTCCTCGGCATGCTGGGGATCCAGCTTCCGGCAGAAAAGATACAGCCGGAGCAGACCGGGTTGGTCAAAAGCCGGAACTACGATTTATTGAAATACCAGATCATCCGGAGTGGACAAATGCCGGTTCCTTGTGTGGTTGTGGTTCCGGAGAAAATAAATCCGAAAGGCAAAGTGGTCATTTATCTGAATGAGGCAGGAAAGGACCAGATTTTGAACGATGAGAACACGGTAGGGGCGTTTGTAAATAGCGGCGATGTGTTGGTGCTGGCCGATTTGCGTGGAAAAGGTGAGACAACCGATCCGGCAAGCCTGAACGATACCAAATATTGGAATTCAGAATACCGAAATGCAATGACCAGCCTGCACATCGGAACGTCCATTGTCGGTCAGCGGGTCATTGATCTGCTTTCGCTTGTCGATTTTGTTTCCGGAGAAAGAAAACTGGATAAGCTGGCTATAAAAGTTGTTGCTAACGGCATCTATGGACCGGTAACGGTGCATGCCGCTTATCTCGATCGCCGGATCAAAAGCGCAGAAATCACGAGGTCTATAAAATCATATGGAGATTTGCTCTCCAACCCGATGCAATATGATGTTTTTTCGAATGTGCTTTACGGTGTTTTAACGTGTTACGATCTGAAAGATTTAATCCGGGTAACGGGAAATCCTGATATCCGGTTTGCCGATTAACTGTTCCGGCGAGCTTTGTATACAAACGCTTGCCTGCTCCGGAATGTTTTCTTAGTCGGTTGATGCGGGTTCTTTTTTTGCCAGTCTTTTTTCGCGGCGTTCTTCAACCCAATAGTAAATGATGGGCAGAACAAGCAACGTCAGGAATGTGGAGGTGATCAAACCACCGATAACAACGGTTGCCAGCGGGCGTTGTACTTCAGACCCCGGGCCCGAGTTAAAGGCCATCGGGATAAAGCCCAGGCTGGCCACCAGGGCCGTCATTAAGACGGGCCGCAGGCGGTCGGTTGCCCCGTCGATAACCTGGCGCCGCAAATCGCCTTTTTCTTTGCGTAGTTCATTGATGTGATCGACCAGAACAATCCCATTGAGAACGGCTACCCCAAACAAGGCAACAAACCCAATGCTGGCCGATACCGACAGGTACATGCCCCGCAACCAGAGTAGGAAAATCCCGCCGGATAAGGCAAACGGCAGGTTCAGCAGGATCATGACTGCAAACCGCATTTGTCCGAAATTCAGGTACATCAGCCCGATGATGATAAATAGCGAAAGAGGAACTACCAACAATAGATGGCGCATGGCCCGCTGCTGGTTCTCAAAGGTTCCGCCGTATTCCAGGAAATAACCGGGCGGGATGTTGGCTTCCCGGCCTATCTTGGCTTGCAATTGGGCCACATACGTGCCAATATCGATATTTTTGATGTTAATGCCTACAATCAGGCGTCTCCAGCCGTTTTCGCGCTGAATTTCGCGTGGCCCTTCCTGGGCCACAATGCGGCTTACCCGTTTGAGTGGGATGAAATCGCCATTAGGCAGATGGACCGGTACATCCTGAATTTTTTGCAACTCATTCCGGATATCGGCCGGGTAACGAACGGCAATGTCAAACCGGCGCTGGCCTTCGTAAAGTTGTCCGGCAACCTGTCCGCCAATCCCGGCTTCGATCACGGTTTGCACATCATTCACATTCAGGCCGAACGAGGCTACTGCTTCGCGGTCAACCTCGATGGTCAGGTAAGGCTGGCCGACGGGTTGTTCCACATAGAAATTGTCGGTCCCGGGCAGGTCGGATACCAGCGACGATATTTTTTCGGCAACCTGGTTTAGTTTGTCGAGGTCTTCGCCGTAAACTTTTACGGCCAGATCCGATTTGACCCCGCTTGTTAGTTCATCGACACGCATAGCGATGGGTTGTGTAAAATTATAGGCCAGCCCGGGTTCGGTTTTCAGGTATGGCTCAATTTGCGCAATAATATCTTCTTTAGTAACGCCTTCGCGCCACTCTTTAGTGGGTTTCAGGATAACCCACACGTCGGTTTGATGGACTCCCATCCAGTCGTTGGCCAGGTCGGACCGCCCGGTTTTTGGGACCACCGTTTTTATCTCCGGAATGTTTTGTATTAATTTTCCGGCCAGCCAGTTGGCGTTGTCCATCGATTCTTTTAGTGTGACCGATGGCATACGGACCTGCTCGATCAGGATTGAACCTTCGTCAAGTTCGGGAAGAAATTCGGTCCCCAAACGCGTCATCAGGAAGATGGAAACCACAAAAATGCCGCCTGCCATCAGCGTTACGAACAGCCGGCGGGTGAGGTATCTTTCCAATCCGTCGGAATAGCGGGGTCTTATCCAGTCGATGAGATAGTTCCGGCGAACTTTTACCCCTTTCCGGAAGATGAGCGATGAGATGGCTGGCACAAAGACCAAAGCCAGCAAAAGCGAGCCAAAAACTGCGGCTGCAACCGTGATAGCCATGGGGCGGTACAGAATGCCTTCCATGCCGCTAAAAGTCATGATGGGAACATATACCATCAGGATGATCAATACCCCGAAAAAGATCGGGCGGACTACCTGTTTGGCGGCCAGGATAATTGTTTCGTCGGTGGGCTCGTCCCTGTGTTTTTGCAGCCGGTGCACGATGTTTTCAATCATCACCACCGATCCGTCAACCACCATCCCAAAGTCGATGGCCCCCAGGCTCATCAGGTTGGCGGCCAACCCGAACTCGCGCATGCCGATAAAGGCAAACAGCATCGAAAACGGGATGACTGCGGCCACAATCAGTGCTCCGGATATTTCGCCCAGCAGCAACAATAACACAACAATAACCAGGAACCCGCCTTCGACCAGGTTGGTCGATATGGTGGCCGTGGTACGGTCAATCAGGTCTGACTGGTCGTAGAATTTTTCAATCCGGACACCTTCCGGCAGGTTTTTATTGATTTCGTTGATTTTGGTTTCGATGCCTGAAATTACTTCGCGGCCATTTCCTCCGCGCAGCATCATTACAATACCGGTTACTACTTCGCCTTTCCCGTCCTGTGTAACGCCACCCTGCCGGATTTGTGTGCTAATACTGACGTCGGCCACGTCTCTGATAAACACCGGTTTGTTGTTGATGTTTTTGACAATGATGTTCCGAATATCGTCGGGTTTGTTAATCTGGCCATACCCCCGGATAATGTATTGCTCGCGGTTATGTTCTAAATAGTTACCTCCTGAAACACTATTGTTCTGGGAGATGGCGTTCATAATTTCGCCGATACCGATTCCGTAGGTACGCAATCTTCCGGGGATAACGGTTACTTCGTATTGTTTGACAAAGCCACCGAACGAGTTGATTTCGGTTACACCCTTTACCACTTTTAACTGGGGGACAATGATCCAGTCCTGAATCTCGCGAAGCTCGGTGAGCGAAAGGTTATCGCCCCTGACGATGTACTGGTAAATTTCGCCCAATGCGGTTGAGATCGGGCCCAGTTGAGGCGACGAAACATCCGGGGGCAGTTCATCGGCGATTGACTGTATCCGTTGCGAAACCATCTGGCGGGCAAAATAAATGTCGGTCCCTTCGTCGAATTCAACGGTAACAGCCGAAAGGCCAAATTGCGAGGTCGAGCGCACCTGTTTGACGTCGGGCAAGCCATTCATGGCCGTCTCGATGGGGTAACTGACCAGTTTTTCGACATCGAACGGCGAATAGCGACCGGCTTTGGTGATGATGAGAACCTGCACCGGAGTCACATCGGGTAGCGAGTTGATGGGCAGTTGCATCAGTGAAAAATAACCCGCTACCGCCATTAAGATGACCAGTGATAAGGCTACAAATTTCTGCCTGACACTGAATTGTATTATTTGTTGAAGCATAAGGGTCCGGTTTTCAGGTTTATTCTTCCGAGATTCGGTCGTAGCGCGAAAGCGCCTTCAGGCTAAATATTTGTGAAATGGCTAACCGCTCGCCCGGGGCCAGTCCGGTTTTGGCCAGTGCGTATTTATCGCGGAATCCGCTTACCTGTACAACGCGTTTTTCGTACGTGGATTCATTTTTTTGTACAAAAACAATGGCATCGTTTCCGTCGTAAGTCAGTGCTTCGAGCGGAATGGCAATAACCTGGCCAGCCGTTGACGTGCTGATATCGAGCCGGACATTTTCGCCCGGTTTAGGCCAGCCGGCCTGGGTTGTTGCCAGGATATTGATAACGACAGATCGGTTGGTTTCGTCAATGCCGGGATTAATCGAACCAATAATAGCCGGAATGACCAGCTGATCGCCCTGTCGTTGGGTGATTTTTACCGAGTCGCCTTCGTGGATGAACCGGGAATCGTCGGGAGAAACATAGCCACGGATGAGTACCTGATTGTTGTTGAGCACCCGGGCCAGGGTTTCTAATGCATTGACAGCTTGTCCAAGCTCGACCGTCCGCTGATCGAGTACTCCCGAAATGGGGGAGTGTATTTTTAACGTTGGATCGATTTGTTCCGATACCTTGTAAGCTTCTATTTCGTGGTCGGGAACGCCAATGGCTTTTAGCTTGGCTTTTGCTGCAATTGCGGCGGTGGTGGCCCGTTGGTAATCGGATTGAGTCCGGTCGAGTTCGTTTTTTGAGCTAATGGTTTGTTCTACCAGCTGTTCGAGGCGTTGCAGCCGCGAAGTCTGGTACTTTTCTTCAGAAACGGCTTGAAGATATTCCGAAACCATGTTGCCAAATTCGAGGCTTTCGATGCTGAAAAGTTCCTGGCCTTTACGTACCGCTTGTCCTTCGTGCACTGTAATGCGGCTAATGCGGCCATTGATCGGTGTACTGATGATACTGACATGGTTGGGCGAGGGGAAAACCATTCCGGGAACGCTGATTTGGTAATTGCTGACATTTCCGGACACCGGGAGAACTTTTATCTTCAGTTCGTTGACTTCCTGTGGTGTCAGTTTTACCAAACCGGGTTCGGCCTGTTGTCCGGAGATTGAAGGCGGAATATCGTTCCCGGTCGGTGTTACTTCTGTTGGTGTTTGTTTGCTTCCACAAGCTGACAGGAACAAAAAGCTGCTGAGCAGAAGCAAAAAACGTGTTCTTTTTCTGAGAAATGTAAAATGTATCATTGGGTTATTTTTTGATTTTTCAGTTCGGGTTGATCAGAAAACTAAATCTTCGTCGAGGAACTTTTCAAGGGCAATGAGTTGTTGGTAGAAATCGCGCAAGGCCAGCAGGTAGCGTTGCTGGCTGTTGAGGTAAATTTGCTGTGCGTTGATCAGGTTTAGTAAATCGACTTCGCCCAATCGGTAGGCTTGGAGTGTGAGTGCCTGTAATTTTTCGGCTTTGCTCCGGATGGTTTCATCATACCTGCGGATGGTTGCCCGGCTTACTTCGTAGCTGTGCCAGGCATGTTCAATGTTTTTTTTCATTTCGAGCCTGATTTCCTGCTGTTTCCAGCGGATGCCATCCTGTCGGGCAAGCGCCATTTTAATGTTTCCGCGTTGTTCGAGCGGAGCCCATAACGGAAAGCTTAACCCGATTTCGAAGCCATTGAAATGATAGCCGGTTCCGTAGTCCTGTTTGTACAGGTTGAACCGGATGTCGGGCAAGATGTTGCTACGGGCTTCTTTCAGAAAATAGCTGGAGGCATCCAGATCACGGACCGCTGCCTGGTACATGGGTTGTTTTTCGAGTACTGCCAAGGCCTGAATCTGGGAAATCTCGATGTCTTTACTTTGCAGGGTGTCGGCAAATTCGATGGAGTACGTTTGTTTTTCCGGGTTGAGCCCCATATTATTGAACAAACTGTAGCGGGCTAAATGGAGTGTACGGCGGCTGTCGTCGATGTCGTTTTGCGCTTCGGCGACCTGTAGTTCTGCTTTGGTCAGGTCCATGCCATTTGCCATGCCGGTTTCAAACTGGGTGTAAACCGCTTTGTGAATATTCTCGGCCAGTTTTAGCTGCTGGTCGCGCAATTTTTGCAGGTGGAGCGCATACATGACATCGATATAGCTGCTTTTTACCTGCATTTTCACGTTGCGTTCTTCGTCGCGGATGCGTAATTCCAGCGCCTGCCGTTCCTGTTCAATGGCTTTCAGCCGATAAACGGTGGTCAGCGGGAAGTCAACCGACTGGGAAACTGTTATTCGTTGTTCGGAGAAAGGTTGAACTTCCCCACTTTTAATTCCTTCCCGGAAGTAGCTGATTTCGGGCGATGAAATGCCCGTTTGTGTCCGCCATTGTTCTTCCTTTTGTTTTAGTTCAGCCCTCATCTGGTTCAGTACGGTGTTATTGGCAAGAGCTTGTTTCACCGCTTCATCGAGCGTCAGGAGCTGGGCGAAGGCGCAAATCGGTGAAATAAGCGCCGCTATTGCAATTCCGATATATCTGTTCATGGCTTAACCGGTTTTTAGTTTTTATTTGTGAGCAAATGTTCTGAATGAAACATTCCGGAAAGGAAAAGGTTTGCGGACTCAAAACTTGTTTTGTTCGTAAATAACCGAAATGCAAGTTCGTGTGTTTCACGGTAAAAGTCAACAGGATATGGAAGTTTCCCGGATGTGTTTAAAATGAGATCATTTCGAAATAAAAAACCTCCGGAATTTTCGATTAAGAAACTTCGGAGGTTACAAGGGCATGAGGATAAGCAGACTCTGTCGGTTAGATATTTTTAAGTCTTTTGTACCGCATCAACGCTTCGATGTAATAGTAGTCGGCATAGGTAAGCGGAACGTCTACTTCGGAATTGTTCGGTTTATGCCCGACACTGTGGTTCAGCAGGAAATTGGCGCTTTCGCCTGCTTTGGTCCGGTATCTGTCGGAACTCAGGGTGCGGATTTGCGTTTCGGCCACTGCCAGATATTGACTCGCCAGGGGCTGGCCAACGTATTGACTTAATTCGATGAGCGCCGAACAGATGATTGCCCCGGCCGAAGCGTCGCGCAGCGCGTTGGGAATATCTGGCGAGTTGAAATCCCAGTACGGAATTTTATCTTCGGGCAAGTTCGGATGGTTCAGTATAAACGACGCAATGTTCTTGGCCTGCTCCAGGTATTTCGGGTCTTTTGTTTCGCGGTACATCATGGTGTAGCCATACAAGCCCCAGCCTTGCCCGCGCGCCCAGGCCGAACCGTCGCTGTAGCCCTGTGCGGTTTGTTTTTTCTCTGGCCGACCGGTCAGGGTGTCGTACGAAACGACATGGTAACTGCTAAAATCGCTCCGGAAATGATTTTTCATGGTTGTGTCGGCATGCGAAACCGCCACCCGGGTAAACACATCGTTCCCGAACTCTTTCCCGGCCCACAGCAGCATTTCGAGGTTCATCATGTTGTCGATAATAACCGGGTATTGCCATTGTTTGCTCCACTCGGCATAGTCCCACGAGCGGATACAGCCGATTTTCGGGTTAAAGCGCGTAATCAATGATTGCGACGCCGTGTCGATGATGGCTTTGTACTCCGGATTTCCGGTCAGCCGGTACGCGTTGCCGAAACTGCAAAAAATCATGAACCCGACATCGTGGTTGTCGGTAGTGTGCATCTGGTCCTTTACGCGAAGGGTATAATTGTTCGCCCATGCTTTCAGCGTGTCGTTATTGGAATATTCGTACAAATACCAAAGCTGGCCCGGGAAAAATCCGCTGACCCACCAGGCCGGGTTGCAGGTCTCCAGTTGTCCGTCTTTCCCGACTGTTTTGGGCAACCGGTCGGGCTGGTCTTTGAGCGATTCGGCCATCCGGGTGCTTTGGTTGACGGCTAAGTCGAGCGACTGGTTAATGACATCGGCAATAGGCTTCCCGCTTGGTTGAGACGAGTGGCAGCCCGACAGGGCGATAAGGACGCTAAGC
>JAJUGZ010000023.1 GCA_029265715.1 Bacteroidota bacterium | reverse complement strand
TTATTTTTTGCCATGGGGTTAATGCTGTTGCTAACGCCGGCCTGCCAGAAAGACGACAGTTCGTCGAATGATAACGACATCATCCTGTCGCAACAGGAATCGGTTGCAGAAGAAGTGATGCTGGATATAGACGGACTGGTTGATGAAGCGATTGACCTTAATTCCGGCGAACTGAAGTCGGCTGCCCTCGAAGGTGATTTCTATATTACCAATTGTCCGGTAATTACCATCAACACCCAATCGTCGCCCCAGGTGCTGACCATCGATTTTGGTACCGCCTGCACCGGGAAAGACGGGAAAGTACGCTCCGGAAAAATTATTGTCTCGTCAGAATCATTTACAACTTTCCCTTCGGTTCGCGACAAAACGTTTGACAATTTCTATGTCGATGGTAAAAAAGTGAATGGCAATATCACCAAGACAATCTCAAAAGACTATGAGAATCACGTCCGCACAGCCCAAATCAGCGAAGATGTAACCATCTCGTTCCCGAATAATACCGGTTCGGCACACCGGGTGGCAAACCTCACCCGCGAATACGACAAAGGAATGCCCGGCCGCTCCGACAACCAGATTGTAAGCTGGGGAACCGTTGCGTTTACGCGCATGTCGGGGACAGAAGTAACCAAAACGGTCAGCGCAAACGACCCGTTGGTGTTCAAAACCTCGTGCCACCATATTGTCAGCGGCATCATTACGTTCCAGACCAGCAATAATCACAGCTGGACTATTGATTACGGCAATGGCGAATGCGACAATCTGGCTACTTTAACCATCGGCGACCAAAGCAGAGAGATCCGAATCCGGTAGTTTTTGCTATTGATCCGATGATTCAACGCTCATCGGGTTAATCACTCAAAACGCACAAAAGGGAAACCCGGTTATCGAGTTCCCCTTTTGTGCGTTATTCATCCGTAAATAATTTGTTTTTAAGTTGTCAGATGGAAAGCCATTTGTTCATTTCGGTGTGTATGAGCGATGGCTCTTACAGCTGTTTAATTTTTGAAAGAATTATTCCCATTCGATGGTTGCCGGCGGTTTTGAGCTGATGTCGTAAACAACGCGGTTAATCCCCCGCACTTTGTTAATAATCTCGTTCGACATTTTGGCCAAAAACTCGTATGGCAGGTGCACCCAGTCGGCAGTCATCCCGTCGGTTGAAGCCACAGCCCGCAGCGCCACTACATTTTCGTAAGTACGTTCATCGCCCATCACGCCCACCGACTGGACCGGCAGCAACATCACGCCAGCCTGCCAGACTTTGTCGTACAGGCCCCACTCGCGCAACCCGTTGATAAAAATCGCGTCGGCTTCCTGCAAAATACGAACTTTCTCCGGGGTAATATCGCTCAGGATACGGATGCCAAGACCTGGCCCCGGGAACGGGTGACGGCCCAGCAATTCGGGCTTAATGCCAAGGGCCTTACCCACGCGACGGACCTCATCTTTAAACAAAAGCTTCAGCGGTTCAACCACTTTCAGTTTCATTTTTTCCGGAAGCCCCCCCACGTTGTGGTGCGATTTGATGGTGGCCGACGGACCGTTTACCGAAACCGACTCGATGACATCGGGATAAATCGTCCCTTGTCCCAGCCATTTTACATCTTGTATTTTGTGCGCTTCTTCGTCGAACACTTCGATAAAGTCGCGGCCAATGATTTTGCGTTTTTTCTCCGGATCGGTCACACCGGCCAGGTCGTTCCAGAATTTCTGACGGGCATCGACGCCAATCACATTCAGTCCCATGTGCTGGTATGAGTCGATAACACTGGCAAATTCGTCCTTCCGGAGCAACCCGTTATCAACGAAGATACAGGTCAGGTTTTTACCGATTGCCTTATTCAGTAATACCGCAGCCACACTCGAATCGACACCGCCCGAAAGGCCCAGTACCACTTTGTCGTCGCCCAGTTTGGCTTTCAGCTCGGCAACTGTCGTTTCAATAAACGAATCCGGAGTCCAGTCCTGTTTGCAACCGCACACATCTACCACGAAGTTTTTCAGGAGCTGTGTCCCTTCGGTGGTGTGATAAACTTCAGGATGGAACTGTATTCCAAACGTTTGTTCGCCTTCGACCACAAATGCCGCATTTTTTACATCGGCAGTGCTGGCAATAATTTTATACGATTCAGGCAGCCGATCGATGGTATCGCCGTGCGACATCCAAACCTGAGTATGCCGGCTGATCTGTTTAAACAAGATATTGTTTTGATCGATAAACTCAAGGTTGGCCCGACCGTACTCGCGTGAGTTCGACGGAAGCACTTCTCCTCCAAAAAAGTGCGACAAATATTGCGCCCCGTAGCAAACGCCTAATAATGGCATCTTGCCCTTTATGGCCGACAAATCAGGTTTCGGGGCATTCTCGTCGCGTACCGAATACGGACTTCCGGACAAAATCACCCCTTTAACCGTTTCGTCGATCTCTGGATAATGGTTAAACGGATAGATTTCGCAATACACATTTAACTCGCGGACCCTTCGACCGATAAGCTGCGTATACTGCGAACCAAAATCAAGAATAAGAATTTTTTCCTGCATGAATCGTATGTTTTTTTGGTTGCCGCAAAGATAGACAAAAATGAATAGCGCATAACTGCTTCACGATCGTACGATAAAGATGTAAGAAATTGGTAAAATGCCAGACCGACAAAAAACTAATGTTTCACAAGCTTGTGTGTTGCAGTAACCTGATAACCATCTACTATTTTCAGGAAGTAGATCCCCTCCGTCAATCCGGAATAATCCAGTTCTGTGTAACCATCTACAATCACTCCGGATGACTGTGCCACCAATACGCCGGAAGTATTGTAGAGCAAGAACCGTGTTTTGCCGGAACAACGTTGATTCATTGATACCGATATCCGGTCAATAAACGGATTTGGATAAACCCGGCACGATGCCTCTGCTGCAAGTTCTGGCATACCGGTTACCGTACAAGTCCCGATCATATTGTTATCAAGCCAGTCCAGGCGATTGCGGATCCAGTTTTTAGTCCAGGCGATCTCGGCCTCATAGGTTGAAGCTACATAGTAGTTCGGCCAAACATACAAACCAAGCACCGGCCAGCGCTGAAAATTTCTTGCCTCGGCATCCCTCAACAAAAAAGTCAAACTATCAACAACCGATAAAATGCGCTCGGTCGACAATTGTTTTTGGCGTAATTCGTTCCATCGGCATTTAATTTTCCCGGTAAACGCGGCATCCCGCATCAGCTTATTCCACCAAAACGGGACCTGCCAGTTATCCTGCCCGATGTTCATTTTATACTGAAACCCCGAGGTTGCATATCCTTCATAATAATCGGCATTTCCCCAGCCAAGGTTGTAGTCCCAGATTGGCCCGCAATTCAGTTTGCCATTTTTATCTTTAAACAAGTACGAGCTCAAACGGTAACCGTCCACATTTTTTGTCAGTTCATTAATCAGAAAAAAATCGACAAACGACGAATCATTCATAAATTCGGTATAAGCACCTGTTCCTTTAAACTGCTCGTAATAAAGCACTTTCT
Source organism: Bacteroidota bacterium (assembly GCA_029265715.1). GTDB lineage: Bacteria > Bacteroidota > Bacteroidia > Bacteroidales > Prolixibacteraceae > Aquipluma. The sequence continues at coordinate 44,179 of JAJUGZ010000023.1, read as the reverse complement.
CAAACTGGTACACATAATTCTGGATATAATTTTTTTGTACGCCATTAATCTCTTCAGGCTTTGGATAATCGTACTGATAATACGTACGCCCGTAGGTCGTGTTTGCAAACGACGAATACCAACCGCCCGAAGTAGCGCCAGTGGTTTTGTCGATCTTGATGATGTACCCTCCGGAAATATCTGCGGCTGCCGTTTCGTCGGCTGTTAACTTGGCAATACTCACCCGGTTTTTATTGCGTTTAATTTTTTCCATCAGCACATACACTCCCTGATAACCTCCGTTCAGGAACAATTCGACATAGCGGCAACGCGGCGAATAATGTCCCAGGGTAGCATCTAATGTAAAAGTCAGCACATTTCTGATTAATGATTTATCGGAATACGGGCCATATAAAATCCAATCTTCTTCGGCAGGAAGCCCAAGCAGGGAGGCATTCATATCCTGCCCGTCGTTGGATTTTGTTTCGAAGCCATAGCTCTTTTTCGGGAAACTCTGAGACGATGAACCTCTGATTTCAATCCCAACTTTCCCGTTGTAGTTGTTCGGGGTATCGGTTGAACGGTTCAGTTTGCCGGCACCATTCCAGACAATTCCCATCTGGACTAAGATTTTAGGTTCGTCAACAATGGTTTGACCATTGGTATTAATCAGAACCAGAGGCAATTCGGAAGAAAAATTCTGCCCCCGTAACGTCTGTGCGAAGACAAATAATAAAGCAGCGAGCGATACAATATTTCGCCAGGTAATAGTCATGGTTCAGGTTTGTAGTTAGCTAAAAGAAACAGGCTGAACCAAGTTGGTTCAGCCTCTCGAATGGTAAGTTATAATTCGCGAATCCAGATATTGCGATAGCTTACCGGGTTGCCATGGTCCTGCAACTGGATTGGCATCGCCCCGTGAGGTTTCACAAAATATTCAGGAATCCCGATGTATTCGGTTGGCCCGCGCAGGGCGACATGGTTTTGCACCAGCACGCCATTCTGGATAACAGTTACGTAAGGCGGTGTAAAGTATGTGCCGTTTGCGTTAAACCGGGGCGCGGTATAAATAATGTCATACACCTGCCAAACGCCGGGACCTTTACACGCATTTACCAGCGGAGCGTGTTGTTTGTACAAACTGCCGGCCTGTCCGTTGCGATAAGTGCGGTTTTTGTAGTTGTCGAGGACCTGAACTTCGTAGAGCGATTGCAGGAATATCCCGCTGTTGCCGCGGCCCTGACTTTCGCCAACTACTTCTGCGGGAGTACGCCATTCAATGTGCAGCTGAAAATCGTTAAAACTGCGTTTGGTTTGAATAATGCCAGCTCCTCTGACCACCGTCACACAACCATCGGCAACTTTCCAGCCGGGTTCTTTCCCATCGGCATTGGTCCACTCGGCATTCAGGTTTTTGCCATCAAAAAGAATAATGGCATCCGAAGGGGCATCCATCGGAGTTTCACCCGGCGTAACCACAGGGACTTCAGGGTCCCAGATTTCGGTCATTTCAGGTTTCATCGGAAAATCGGCAGGTTGCTGCCCAAAACTTGCGGAAAAAGCGAATACGCCAATTGCCGCCCAAACAAGTTGTTTGTTCATCGGTAAAAATTGATTTAGGTTAAACACATAATTAAAGGGTCGATTCCCCTTTCACTTCTATCCGATAGACGGATTAACTGCAGGTAGTTGGCGCCTGCAGTCAATCGCGATCTGCTACAAATCCAATTCTTTCATGATGCTTTCGATCCTGGCATCGGCTTTTGCTTCAACGGCATCAAAATCCTCACGTTTTTTCAGCTCGGCGGCAACTTCGAAATAGAACTTAATCTTTGGCTCTGTCCCTGAAGGACGAACCGAAATTTTTGTTCCGTCTTCGGTAAAGAATTGAAGCACATTGGATGTAATTTTTTGGTTAATCGGCCTTTCTGCTCCGGTCACCAGATCCTTTTCAACCAATGTTTCATAATCTTTCACGATACGAAGAACCGAACCACCCAATGTTTTCGGCGGGTTGTTGCGGAAGTTCACCATCATTTGTTCGATTTCTTCGGCTCCTGATTTTCCTTCACGAACTACATATTTCATTTTTTCGCGAGAAAAACCATATTCCAGATAGATATCGAGCAACATTTCGTACAGCGATTTGCCCTGGTCTTTGGCCCAGGCTGCAATTTCGGCCATCAGGGCACACGACGAAACAGCGTCTTTGTCACGCACAAAGTCGGCCGGCATGAAACCAAAACTTTCTTCGCCCCCGCCGATGTACTTTTTCACGCCTTCCAATTCGCGAATAATCTCGGCAATGAATTTAAATCCGGTAAAAACATCGTAATATTCAATGCCATTCCGGCGTGCGATTTCTGCAATTTTTTCGGTTGTAACAATGGTTTTAACAATAAATTCGTTGCCCTTCAACGCGTTGTTCTGCTTCATCCGGGTGATGATGTAATAGATGAACAACAAGGCAGTCTGGTTCCCATTTATAATCACATACTCACCTTTCAGGTTTTTCACGGCCACGCCAATGCGATCGGCATCGGGGTCTGAAGCCATAACCACATCGGCATCTACTTCTTTTGCTTTTTTAACAGCCATTTCCATTGCGGCCGGTTCTTCTGGATTGGGTGAGATAACCGTCGGGAAATCGCCACTCACAACATCCTGCTCAGGCACATGGATTATGTTTTTAAAACCGAACGCCTCCAATGCCATCGGCACCAATTTCACGCCGGTTCCGTGAATCGGGGTATAAACGATCTTCAGATCGGCATGCTTTTTTATCAGATCCGGAGAAATCGACACGGTTTTTACCTTTTCGATGAACTTGCGGTCCATTTCATCGCCCAGGATCGTAATCAGATCGTCGTTCCCGTTGAAAAGGATATCCTCTGCCTTCACTTTATTTACCTCGGCAATCACATTTTCATCGTGAGGCGCAACCAATTGTGACCCATCGGTCCAATAGGCCTTGTAACCATTGTATTTTTTCGGATTGTGCGAAGCAGTCAAGATAATCCCGCTTTGGCAACCGAGCTCGCGAATCGCAAACGACAATTCGGGCGTTGGGCGCAAATCCTCAAACAGATATACTTTAATGCCATTGGCTGAAAGGATCTGCGCGCTGGTTTCGGCATACAACCTGCTGTTGTTACGGCAATCGTGACCAATGGCCACTTTAATTTCCGGCTGATCGGCAAACACTTTTTTCAGGTAATTGCTCAGCCCCTGAGTTGCTGCGCCAACGGTATAGATGTTCATTCGGTTGGTTCCAACCCCCATCACGCCGCGCAAGCCACCAGTTCCAAATTCAAGATCTTTATAAAACGAATCAATTAATTCGGTCGGATCTTTATTTTCCAGCATGCGTTTCACCTCGGCCCGGGTCTGTTCGTCATAAACATCGCTCAGCCACTGTTGGGCTTTTCCTTTAACCATTTCCAACAAATCTGACATAACCAATTATTTTTAGGATTTTAGTTTCTCAATACATTTCGTTAGACTGTTTCGCCAGTACGGAATCTGAAGTTCAAAAGTAGTCTTTATTTTCGATTTATCTAAAATGCTGTAGTGCGGACGTTTAGCAGGTGTTGGGTAATCGATTGTGTGGATCGGATTTACCATGCAGTCAATTCCATACATTTCGAGTACGGCTCTGGCAAAATCGTACCAGCTGCAAACCCCTTCGTTAGAGAAATGATAAATACCTGCCACGAATTCCTTTTCTCCGGAAGCCGTTTTTGCGACAATTTGCAGAATTGCCCGAGCCAGATCTTGGGCATAGGTCGGCGTCCCTACCTGATCGAAAATAACGCCGAGCTGGTCGCGCTCCTGCCCCAGCCTGATCATTGTCTTCACAAAATTATTCCCGAATGCCGAATACAACCAAGCTGTCCGGATAATTATAGATCGAGGGTTGTTCCCGAGACAGAACTGCTCGCCTTCCTGCTTTGTCCGGCCATATACCGAGGCTGGGTTCGCTGGTTCGTCTTCGGTGTAAGGTGTGTGATTGGTACCATCAAAAACATAGTCAGTCGAAATATGGATCATCCGGCATCCGGCTTTGAACGATTCGGTTGCCAGAATTCCCGGGGCCAGCGCATTTAGCTTTCGCGCCATCTCCGGCTCGGCTTCAGCTTTATCGACTGCAGTATAAGCAGCACAATTAATAAGGTAGGCTGGTTTTTCCGCCTGCATTATTTTCTGAACAGCACCTGCGTTTGTAATATCCAGCTCAGCCACATCGGTAAAAACCATTTCAAACGAAGGAAATTCCTGCGCCAGCTCGCGAAGTTCAGAACCTAATTGTCCATTTCCTCCGGTAACCAATATTTTTGTACCCATTTCGATTCAGATTAAAACGTAAAATTCATCTCGGCTTCGGCAAACAACGGGTTTTTCAAATCTTTTCCGGAAATAATTGCTTCGTCGGGCGCTACCTTCCAGTCAATCCCCAGGGCCGGATCGTTGAATAAAATTCCGCGTTCGGCTTGTGGATTGTAGAGATTATCGCACTTGTAAGCAAAAATGGCGGTTTCGCTCAATACCGAAAAGCCGTGGGCAAATCCCTGCGGAATGTAAAACTGGAGTTTGTTTTCAGCACTCAACTCAACGCCAACCCACTGCCCAAATGTTGGCGAACCTTTCCGTAAATCAACAGCGACGTCGTAAACTACCCCTACGATGACCCGGACCAGCTTGGTCTGTGAAAACGGGCCTAACTGATAGTGCAACCCCCGAATGACTCCTTTAACCGATTTCGATTCGTTGTCCTGAACAAAAACCGTATCAATCTGGCGGGTCGCAAAACTTTTCTGACTATAGCTCTCGAAAAAATAACCCCGTTCATCAGCAAAAACCCGGGGCTCAACAATTAAAAGACCCGGGATTTTAGTTTCAAATATCTTCATTTTAACGTTTTAGCATGTTTAGAACGACTGTATCTGGTTATTGGCAAGCTTGATGAGATACTCGCCGTACTGGTTCTTTTTTAACGGCTCGGCCAGCTTTAGTAATTGTTCCCGGTCGATATATCCCTTTTTGAAGGCAATCTCCTCGATGCAGGAGACCTTCAGCCCCTGTCGTTGCTCGATGGTCGAAATAAAGTTCGAGGCCTGCATCAAACTTTCGTGGGTGCCAGTGTCGAGCCAGGCAAACCCCCGCCCTAACAACTTCACATTCAGGGTCCCCTCTTCCAGATAAATTTTATTCAAATCGGTAATTTCTAATTCGCCACGAGCCGATGGTTTCAGGCTTTTGGCTTTTTCAACAACGGTATTGTCGTAGAAATAAAGGCCGGTTACCGCATAATTCGACTTCGGTTTGGCCGGTTTTTCTTCCAGTGAAAGAACTTTGCCGTCAGCGTCGAACTCGGCCACGCCATATCGTTCCGGATCATTCACATAATATCCGAAAACAGTTGCTCCTGAAGTCAGCGAAGCGGCATCTTCAAGTATAGACCTGAAATTATATCCGTAGAAGATATTATCGCCCAGAATCATACACACCGAATCGGGGCCGATAAAATTTTCTCCAATCAGAAAAGCCTGGGCCAATCCGTCGGGCGAAGGCTGGACCGCATACTCGAGCTGAATCCCCAGCTGGCTCCCGTCTTCCAGCAACTCCTGGTACAGATGAATATCTTTGGGGGTAGAGATGATCAGAATTTCACGGATTCCGGCCAGCATCAAAACCGAAAGCGGATAATAAATCATCGGCTTGTCGTAAATCGGGATGATTTGTTTTGAGATGCTTTTTGTTATCGGGTACAAGCGGGTCCCGGACCCACCGGCTAAAATTATTCCCTTCATTTTCTATTGTTTTTTATTATTCTGACAACAGTTGATCAAAATATTCAATGGTCCGGGCCAAGCCATCGCGAAGTTGCACCTTGGGTTCCCATCCTCCCAGCTTTTCTTTAGCCAGCGTAATGTCTGGCTGGCGCTGTGCCGGATCGTCGGCAGGCAAAGGTAAATGAATAATTTTCGACTTCGACCCGGTCAAATCCAGAATATTCTCGGCCAGCTCCAGCATCGTGAATTCTCCCGGATTTCCAATATTGACCGGTCCCGTAAAATCATCCGGAGTTCCCATCATTCGAACTATGCCTTCAACCAAATCAGAGACATACTGAAAACTGCGGGTTTGGGTCCCATCGCCAAAAATTGTAATATCCTTGTTTTGCAAAGCCTGAACAATAAAGTTTGAAACCACCCGGCCATCGTCGGGCTCCATCTTTGGACCGTAGGTGTTAAATATCCGGATGATTTTAATCCGCACATTATTTTGCGCATGATAGTTGACAAACAACGACTCGGCGCAGCGCTTTCCTTCGTCATAACACGAGCGGATGCCAATCGGGTTTACATGTCCCCAATAATTCTCGGGCTGGGGGTGAACATTCGGGTCGCCGTACACTTCGCTGGTTGATGCCTGCAGGATTTTAGCTTTAATCCGTTTGGCCAACCCCAGCATATTGATGGCCCCCATCACCGAAGTCTTAATGGTTTTGATGGGGTTGTACTGGTAATGTACCGGTGAAGCCGGGCAAGCCAGGTTGTATATTTCATCGACCTCGATATAATAGGGCATGATCACATCGTGCCGAACCAGCTCAAAATACGGATTATCGAGCAGATGCACGATTTTCTGTTTCTTGCCGGTGAAGAAATTATCCAGACAAACCACTTCATGACCGTCGTTCAGCAACCGTTCACACAGGTGGGACCCGACAAATCCGGCGCCGCCGGTAACCAATATCCGCTTCATCTTATTCCTGGTTTAATACCGGTTTCCGGCCAATACTATAGTAAGTAAATTCATTTTCGGCCATTTCTTCCGGTTCGTATATGTTTCGCCCATCAAATATGATTTTCGATTTCAGTAATTTCCCCAGCACCCTGAAGTTCGGCATACGGAATTCGGGCCATTCGGTCACTAAAATCAAGGCGTCTGCATCGACACAGGCATCGTATTCATCTTTTGCATACCCAATCCGATCTCCAACAATCCGACGTGCTTCCTCCATGGCAACCGGATCGTAAGCCACTACCGAAGCACCTTTTTGCAGCAAATGATCGATTATTACCAGAGCAGGGGCCTCGCGCATATCGTCGGTTTTCGGTTTAAAGGCCAATCCCCACATGGCAAATTTCCTTCCTTTAATATCACCGCCAAAATGCTTCAGGATTTTACCAACCAATACCGACTTTTGGCGATAATTCACCGCTTCAACGGCTTTCAGAATGTCGAGAGAATGCCCATACTCATCAGCCGTACGGACCAAAGCCTGGACATCTTTCGGGAAACAGGAACCTCCGTAACCGGTTCCCGGATATATAAACTTGTTACCGATCCGGGGGTCGGAACCAATTCCCTTCCGGACCATGCTTACATCGGCGCCAACCAGTTCGCACAAATTGGCAATATCGTTCATAAAGCTGATCTTGGTTGCCAGCATGGCGTTTGCCGCGTACTTGGTCATTTCTGACGAGGCAATATCCATAAACAAAATCGGATGGCCATTCAACAGAAACGGTTTATACAGCCGCTGCATAACCTTTTCAGCTTCTTTCGATTCAATTCCCACTACAATCCGATCGGGTTTCAGAAAATCTTCCACCGCGCTTCCTTCTTTCAGGAACTCCGGATTTGAAGCAACGTCAAACGGAACGTTACTTCCCCGTTTTTCCAATTCTTCCTGAATAGCGGCTTTCACTTTTTTCGATGTCCCTACCGGTACGGTACTTTTTGTAACAACAACCATGTAGTGGTCCATGTTGCGGCCCACTTCGCGGGCAACGCCCAAAACATATTTCAGATCGGCGCTTCCGTCTTCATCGGGAGGAGTCCCAACGGCAATAAAAACAGCATCCGCATCCACCAGGCTGTCTTTAAGGCTGGTACTAAACGAAAGACGGCCCTTTTCAACATTCCGTTTATAAATGTCCTCCAACCCCGGCTCATAGATCGGGATTTTTCCATTGTTGAGCATGTCGATTTTGCGTTGGTCTATATCAACACAAACTACATTAATTCCTGTTTCGGCAAAGCATGTTCCGGAAACCAATCCAACGTACCCAGTTCCTACAACTGAAATTTTCATAAGTAAATATTGTTGTTAAAATATTGAATTTTAGGCGTGTACTTATGGAACGCCATGTCCTGAAAATTAGCTTCTCTAATAACATTTACATGGCCTTTGGTGCCACCACCATAAATTTTGTTACCGTGGCATGTTCGTTTCATACTATAATGATTTGTTTTTTAATAATATGCAGTATGCCTGATGTCGGCAAACAGGGAACACCATGTTGCTGAAAATTATCATCATGCCATGAAAGTGTTGTGGAGCAACATGTCCGTTTCATATTCCTAACTGTTTATTGTTATCAGACTTAAAGGTCTTTAGTCTAAAAATGACTTCCAAAATTATCAAATTCAGCCACCAAATTAATATTACGATAAATTTTTAAGGATTCAGGTTCACGATAAAATTTGTAGCCAAAATTTAATTTCAGGTACAAACTTAAAACAATCCGGTCAAAATATGGCATAGTTAAAGTCAAAACAGGCAAGTGCCAAAAAATCTGCCGAAAGATAAAAAAAACATTGAAAATCTTTGTTTTAAACCCGAATAGTCCTAATTTTGCCGCGCATTAAAAAATTATAATGTCTAATTTATTAATTTATTGATTATTAAATGGTAGAAAACAATTCAGAAAACCTTGAAATGAAGGTTGACGAACAGCAGGCAGCTGCTGTAAAACCAGCTGTTGAAACAGCTGCAGAATTTGACTGGGATACTCTTATCCAGGAAGATGAAGGCTTTGCCGGTAAAACTAAAGTTGACCAGGCAGCCCTTTACGACAGGACTTTAACAACTGTTCAGGAAAAAGAAGTTGTTGAAGGAACTGTTATTTCGCTCAACAAACGTGAAGTTGTTGTTGACATCGGTTACAAATCTGACGGTATTGTCAGCTTAAACGAATTCCGTTACAATCCGGACCTGAAAGTAGGCGAAAAAGTAGAAGTTTACATCGAAAGCCTCGAAGACCTGAAAGGTCAAATGATTTTATCTCACAAAAAAGCCCGTGCAATGCGCTCTTGGGATCGTGTTAACGAAGCTTTGGAACGTGACGAAATTATCAAAGGATACATCAAATGCCGCACAAAAGGTGGTATGATTGTAGACGTATTTGGAATTGAAGCATTCTTGCCAGGTTCACAAATTGATGTGAAACCTATCCGCGACTATGATATGTTTGTCGGGAAAACCATGGAATTCAAAGTGGTTAAAATCAATCATGAATTCCGCAACGTGGTTGTTTCTCACAAAGCCCTCATCGAAGCAGAACTCGAACAACAGAAAAAAGACATCATCTCGAAACTTGAAAAAGGCCAGGTACTCGAAGGAACTGTTAAAAATATCACTTCGTACGGTGTATTCATCGACCTGGGCGGCGTAGACGGATTGATCCACATCACCGACCTGAGCTGGGGACGCATTACCCATCCGAACGAAATCGTTGAACTGGATCAGAAACTCAACGTAGTTATCCTCGACTTCGATGACGACAAGAAACGTATCGCCCTTGGCCTGAAACAGTTGACTCCTCACCCGTGGGATAACCTGGATCCGAACCTGAAAGTTGGCGATTCGGTAAAAGGTAAAGTTGTTGTTATGGCCGACTATGGTGCATTTGTTGAAATCGCTCCGGGAGTTGAAGGTTTGATCCACGTATCAGAAATGAGCTGGTCACAGCACCTGCGCAGTGCCCAAGATTTCCTGAAAGTTGGCGATGAAGTAGAAGCCCAAATCCTGACCCTGGACCGCGACGAACGCAAAATGTCACTGGGTATCAAACAACTTCGCCAAGACCCATGGCAAGACATCGAAAAAACATTCGGTGTTGGAACCAAACACAAAGCAACTGTTCGCAACTTCACCAATTTTGGCGTATTTGTTGAAATCCAGGAAGGTGTTGACGGCTTGATCCACATCTCAGACCTGAGTTGGACCAAAAAAATCAAACATCCTTCAGAATTCACATCAATCGGCGCTGAAATCGAAGTTGTTGTTCTTGACATCGACAAGGAAAACCGCCGTTTGAGCCTCGGGCACAAACAGTTGGAAGAAAACCCATGGGATGTATTCGAAACAATCTTCTCGGTTGATTCAATCCACGAAGGGACAATTGTTGAACTATTCGACAAAGGTGCAACCATCGCGCTTCCTTACGGTGTTGAAGGTTTTGCCACTCCGCGTCACCTTGTAAAAGAAGACGGATCGCAAGCCCAACTGGAAGAAAAACTCGAATTCAAGGTTATCGAATTCTCGAAAGCTGCCAAACGCATCATCCTTTCACACTCGCGCGTGTTCGAAGATGACAAAAAAGCAGAAGATGCAGCCAAGAAAAAAGCACAGGCAGCCGGTGGCGCAGCTAAGCCGGCAGCTCCGAAAAAAGCAGCTAAGCCGGCAAAAGACACCATGGAAAAAACAACCCTTGGCGATATTTCCGAACTGGCAGCTTTGAAATCGCAAATGGAAGCTGACGAGCAAAAAGAAAATTAATTTTGGTATAGTACAAATCCATGAGAATTTCATAAATTGCATCTATGGATTTCGAAATAACAAAAAAAGCAAACTATACGCTGGTTAAAGTACTGAGAGACCGGCTCGACACGAACAGTGCTCCTGACCTGAAATCAGAGCTTGTGCTGATAAACAGTGAAGGAGAAAAAAACATTGTTCTCGATGTAAGCAGCTGTAAATATTGCGATTCGTCCGGATTAAGCGCTATTCTGGTAGCGAACCGTCTGTGTGAAGATGCAATCGGTACATTTATTTTAACTGGCCTGCAACCAGATGTGGAACAGATAATCAGGATCTCGATGCTGCACACAGTTTTAATTATAACCAAAACTGTTGAAGAAGCAGAAAACTTCCTGAAAGAAAAAGCAAACCTTTAAACCGGTTACTACGGAAAAGTGATGCCGTTTCAACTGACCATACTGGGAACAAGTTCAGCATTACCAACATCTAACAGATACCCAACCGCTCAGGTACTTAACGTACTTGGGCGGTTTTTTTTGATCGATTGCGGAGAAGGGACGCAAATGCAAATGCGCAAATACAAAATCAGCATTTCCCGTATCGATCATATCCTGATTTCTCATTTACACGGCGACCACATCTTTGGACTAATTGGCCTGCTATCGACCATGAACCTGTTAGGCCGAAAAAAAGACCTGCACATTTATGCCCATTCCGAACTTCAACGGTTCCTGCAATTTCAGCTCGATTTTTTATACCCTGCCGACCCCATACCTTTCAAACTGGTTTTTCACCCGCTCAACTTCAAAAAAGAACAAATTATCTTTGAAGACAAACGACTCACAATCAAATCATTTCCACTCAATCACCGGATCGCAACCTGCGGATTCCGTTTCGACGAGAGACCTCCACTTCCCAACCTGATTAAGGAGCAGATTCAACACTTTAAGATCCCGATCCGCGAAATGCAACGCATCAAAGAAGGCGACGACTTTACAACCGAAACCGGAGAAGTTATTCCCAACAACCTGCTGGTTCATCCGCAAAAGCCCGGACGGTCGTATGCATTTTGTAGCGACACGGCCTTCCTGGAGACTATTGCAGAAAACGTTCGGAATGTCGATTTGCTGTATCACGAAGCCACTTTTGCCGAAGATAATCGGGCATTGGCCACAGCCACTTACCATTCAACCGGGAAAGATGCAGCCACTATTGCACGAAAAGCAGAAGTCAAAAAATTATTAATCGGACATTTTTCGGCCAGGTATAAGGACCAATCAGCAATACTTGACGAAGCCCTATTGATATTCCCGGATACGATCATCGCCGAAGAAGGCCTGACAATCTCCGTCTGATTCCGGATTTGCGGATTCCTGCAAACGTGAAATTATTCGGTTTCTCTGTAATTTATTTGCCAGCCCAGATACCATTTAACTGCCAATTGGATAAACTTCGGACAAAATAATTCTGAAAAACACATTACAATGAAACAAATATGTTGCGTCAACGCACCCAGTGCCATGATAATAATTTTTCAGCAACATGGAGTTCCCTGTCTGCCGGCAAGCAGACATAGTACCTTAAAAACTAATTATTTATAACATGAAATAGCCATAAGAGCCATCGATCATACAAACCGAAAATGTACAAATGGCTATTCCATCTCGTTGAGAAACTAGTTTGAAAAACAGAAATAGATACGAAAATTGTAAGAAACAACTTTGAAAATTTATACAGATGAAAAAGATTCTTTTACTCCCGGCCTGCCTGATTTTCGGTTGCAGCGCGATCATGGCACAACCGAAGGATAAAGCCAACCTGATTGAAATCCCCCAGGGAGAAGGCTATTACTTTCAAACTATCTTGAAAGACATCCGGAATGTTGACGATTCAATCAATAAAAAAGAACCAGAATTCAGGCTCAGTATGGACCAATCGGGTTATAAACTTCCAAACAAAATAAGCCTGTACAAATCACAATGGGCCAACCCGCCTATTTCACAGGGGAACACCGGAACATGCTGGGATTTTTCAACCCTGTCGTTTTTTGAATCGGAAATCTACCGGACTACCGGGAAAAAAGTCAAACTCTCTGAAATGTACCTGGCTTACTGCGAATATATTGAAAAAGCACGCCGCTATGTTGCCGAACGGGGAAACTCTGTTTTCGACGAAGGTTCTGAAGGAAATGCCGTTGCCCGCCTGGCAAAAACGTATGGCATGATGCCCGAATCAGTCTATAGCGGGTTAATCAATGGCCGCAAATTTCACAACCACGAACCCATGGTGGCCGAAATGAAAGCCTATCTGGAATCGGTCAAAACAACCAACTCGTGGAATGAAGAAGCCGTATTGGCTACAATCCGCGACATTATGAACCATTACATGGGCGTTCCTCCAACCCGTTTCATGGTCGATGGAAAAGATTTCACCCCCCAATCGTACTTTGCTTCATTAAAAATTAACCCCGACGATTTTGTAGAGATCCTTTCATATAAACAAAAACCTTACTGGCAAAAAGTTGAATATACCGTTCCGGACAACTGGTGGCACAGCAACGATTATTACAATGTTCCGCTCGACGTTTTCATGCAAATCATCAAAGACGCTATCCGGAAAGGTTATACCATGAGCATTGGAGGCGATACCTCCGAACCGGGGTTCATACGCGAAACCCAGTGCGCCATGGTTCCCGACTTCGATATTCCGTCGGCCTACATTACCGAAGATTCGCGGGCTTTCCGATTTGCCAACAAAACCACAACCGACGACCACGGCATTCACCTGATTGGCTACGTGGAAAACTTCAACGGCGACGGGAAAGACTGGTACCTAATCAAGGACTCAGGGTCCGGATCGCGCAACAACGACCCCCAGGCACCAGAATTCGGATACTACTTCTTCAGCGAAGATTACGTGAAACTGAAAATGATGGGATTCACCATCCACAAAGATGCAGTAAAAGACATCCTGAAAAAATTCGGGAATAACAACATGTAACCAACGGGAGTTTCGGCTCCCGTTTCTTATTCAAAAAATTCCTTATTAAAATTAACTAGGTAAAGCCGCTCGGTCGGGCGGGTAAAAGCGGTGTACAACCAGCGCAGGTATTCGGTGTTCAGCATGTCTTCGGTCAAATATCCCTGATCGACAAAAACAGCTTTCCACTGCCCCCCCTGTGCTTTATGACAGGTAACCGCGTAAGCAAATTTCACCTGCAACGCATTAAAATACGGGTTCTCCCGAACTTTCTCCCAGCGTTTTTCCTTGCTCCGGATATCAGCAAAATCGGCAGAAACTTCGTCAAACAACTTCCGGTTCTCATCGCTGGTCAAGGCTGCCGCCTCAATATGAAGCGTATCAAGCAGAATTTTACAGTCCACTTCAAGCTCCGGATAATCGACAAACCGGATGCATACATTGGCAAACCGGAACCCGTATAACGATTCATACTTGTAAATCTTCCGGATCTCGACAATATCTCCATTGGCAATAAAATCGACATGTTCGTTTTCGCCCAGCCAGTAATAATTATTTTTAACCACCATCAGCAAATCGCCCACTGTAATCTGCTCCTCTTTGTATAAGATAGTGCTCCGGATTCCCTGGTTAAACTTATTGGCCCGTTTGTTCGAACGGGTTACCACAATGGTTTCCATCTCTCCAAAAGTCGAATAACAGGATGATAGCTCCTCGAGCAGTTCAGCCCCGCCAATTCGCCGGATATCCACAAAGTTTTCAAGCTCAATGGGAAAATATCCGCCCACCACTTCATCTGCAATCATATTCCGAAGGTGGGTCGCATTGTACAAAATCCCAGAATTTTCAGCCTGCCGGACAACCTCGGTCAACTCGTATGAGATAACATGCATTCCGGTCGAAACTTCCAGCTCTTCAGGCGATAAAGCCGGACTGATATCAAGCCCGATCGGAGGCAACTGAGCCGTATCGCCAACCAGTAACAACTTACAATTATCGCCGGTATAAACGTATTCCAATAAATCGTCCAATAGACAACCCGAACCAAATATCGACGAATCAGTTGACGAGTTGGAAATCATCGAAGCTTCATCGACAATAAAAAACGTATCGTGAAACAGATTTTTGTTTAAAACAAAACGCCCCATCCCATCAGTTGAGGATTGCTGGCGGTATATATGTTTGTGAATGGTGTAAGCATTTTTATTGGTATAGGTAGCCAATACTTTGGCCGCCCTTCCGGTAGGAGCCAAAAGCACCGACCGGATCCGAAACTTGTCCAATGCCTTTACAAAAGCATTCAGCATCGAGGTCTTTCCCGTTCCGGCATATCCTTTCAAAACAAATACTGAATCCTGATCATTATCAAGGACAAAGGAAGCTAACAAACCGGCCAGTTCATTCTGCCCTGAAGTAGGCGATTTCCCAATGCTGACAATGATTTCAGAGTGAAGGTGATTTTTTAGCATTTGCTCCTAAAATAAAAGTAGACCAAAGATGCTAAATAATTTTTTTTTATAAATTTGCATGCAAACAAAAAACTAATCTTAAAAATCATAAGATGAAAACAGTATTTCAGGTAGTCCTCATTGTTGCTGCTATCCTTTTAGCATTCCAGATTTACTCCAGTATCCGCAAACCAATTGATTTTGAACAGGAACGTAAAGCAAGATATGATGCGACCATTCAGCGGTTAAAAGATATTCGGAAAGCAGAATTGGCATACAAGGACGTTCATGGAAAATTCACCGGAAGTTTTGATACCTTAATCAACTTTGTAAATACAGGTAAATTACCTATCGTTCGCAAAATCGGTATGTTGACCGACAGCATGATCGATGCCGGCTGGACCGAAGCAAAAGCATTGAAACAAGGCCTTATCATTCGTGATACGATTTTAGTGAGCGTAAAAGACACGATCTTCGGAAAAGACTTCAAAGCTGAAGAATTAAAAATGGTTCCGGTAAAAGACACCGTAGCTCAGTTCTTCCTTGGCGCCGGGACAGTTGTTACTGGTTCCGGAATTAAAGTTCCTGTGTTCGAAGCACGCGTTCACAACAATACCATTCTGAAAAACCTTGACAAACAATTGGTTATAAACCTGAATGACCAAAAAAGGACCAATGGTAAATATCCAGGATTGAAAGTGGGCTCATTAACTGAGACAAACAACAATGCCGGTAACTGGGAGTAAGCAGCAACTATGCATGAAATTTCGCTCATTGACGAAACTTTTGATTTAAACTTTTCATCTGAATATAATTTATCCATCCAGGTAAGCCTGGATGGATTTTCTTTTTGTATACTGGACAAGCTGCAAAAGAAATACGTAGTACTCCAACACTATCCTCTGATTGTTGGAAAAATTCAGTTCTTGTCAAAAAAAATTGAAGCAATTTTTGAGCAGGAACCGAAACTACAGGCCACCTACAAAGGTGTTAACATTACCTATTCAACCAATAAGTCAACGCTTGTCCCTACCGAGTTTTTTGACGAACGACAGACGAAAGAAGTGCTTCAGCGGCTTCACGAAATCGACCGTTGCGAAGATATCGAGGTATCGCCGATGAAATCGATCGGACAGTATATCGTATATGCCTATCCGAAAGATATCCGTGAACTGTTCAATGCAAAATTTTCATCGTACACCCTCAAACACAAATCGGTAGCCCTCATTGCCACCGTTTTGAAAGAAAAAAACAGCAAAAATTCAATCCTGCTGAATTTTGAACGGAAATATTTCCGGATGATCGTTTTCAAGAACGAAAAGATTGAATTCTTTAACAGCTTTTATTATAAAAATGAATTCGACTTTTTATACTACACCCTGAATGTTTGTTCCCAGCTTAATCTCGATCCCGAAAAAGACGAGTTACTGATTGGCGGCTATATGGCCCCGGATTCGCCATACATCCGCCAACTGAAAAAATACTGGGCATCAATTCGGTTTCTGACCCCGGACCCCGATTATTTTTACAGCTACACGTTCGACCGTATACCTCAGCACTATTTTGTCAGCCTTTTAAATAGTATTGAATGCGAATTGTAGGCGGAAAATACCGGGGAAGAATGTTCACCCCCGGAAAAACATTTAAAGCCCGGCCAACGACCGATATGGCCAAAGAAAGCCTGTTTAATGTATTAAACAACCGCATTGATTTTGAGACCATTCGCGCCCTCGATTTGTTTGGAGGTACCGGGAGCATCAGCTATGAGCTGGCTTCGCGCGGGTGCACCGATGTAACCTGCGTTGAACTCCATTTGCCCCATGTCCAGTTCATCAAACAGGTGATCGAAAAACTGGGAGAAACCCATATACGGCTTGTTAAGTCGAACGTGTTTGTTTTCGCTGAACGGATCAAAGAACAGTTCGACTTTATTTTTGCCGATCCGCCATACGATCATCCCAAATTTGCAGAAGTCCCCGACCTGATTTTCAACAATAATTTGTTGAAGGAAGGCGGATTATTTGTATTGGAACATTCGTCTTCACATGATTTTTCGAAACACCCATCGTTTCTGGAACTCCGGAAATATGGCAGCGTTCATTTCAGTCTCTTTCAGGCTTAAAAAAGTACTGTTTTAGCAAGAATCGTGTAATTTGCATACCCCGGTTCTGACGTATCTATTAATTTTTACCGCTCAATTATTGATCATGAATTTATTCGAAGCCAGAAATATTCATAAAGAATACGCGCGCCAGAAAGCGCTCGACAATGTAAGCGTCAATATAAAAGAAGGATCTGTTTTCGGCTTACTGGGGCCCAACGGCGCCGGAAAAACAACTTTAATCCGGATCATCAACCAAATAACTGCCCCGGACAGCGGAGAACTCTTTTTCGAAGGCCGACCACTTAAAGCCGATGATATCCAAAAGGTTGGATACCTGCCTGAAGAACGTGGCCTGTACAAAAAGATGAAAGTCGGGGAACAAGCGTTGTATCTCGCGCAACTTAAGGGACTCTCGAGAAAAGATGCGCTCCGAGGACTAAAATATTGGTTCGAAAAATTTGAAATTCAGCCATGGTGGAACAAAAAAGTCGAAGAACTCTCGAAAGGAATGGCGCAGAAAGTGCAGTTTGTAACAACCGTCATCCATAAACCCAAACTCCTGATTTTCGACGAACCATTCAGCGGGTTCGACCCCATAAACACCAATCTGCTGAAAAACGAAATTCTGGACCTGAAGAAAGAAGGTGCCACCATTATCTTCTCGACCCATAACATGGCCTCGGTTGAAGAAATATGCGACCACATTGCCCTGATCAATCAGTCCAGAAAAATTCTTGACGGCCCGGTCAATGAAATTAAGCAGACCTACAAAAGCCATATTTTCGAACTCGAGTTTCTGGGAAATCTTCAGCTATTAAAACTTCCTCCGTCAATCAGGGTCCTGGAATCCGAACAAAACGGCGAGACCGGAAAAATCCGGATCCAGCAACAGGACAACATGACCAACAATGATCTTCTAAAAATCTTCATGAACGAAACGGAGGTTCTGTCGTTCCGGGAGATTATCCCGTCGATGAACGAAGTATTCATTCAAGTTGTCGAACAATACAACCAAAAAAATCATTAATCCATGAACAAATCGCTGCTCATACTCAAACGCGAATACCTAACCCGGGTCAAAAAAAAATCGTTTATAATCATGACCCTGCTGGTTCCGTTTATGATGGTGCTTTTTACCGTTCTGCCCATCTACCTTTCGACAATGGATGATGAACAACAACGCACAATTGCAGTTTACGACGAAACAAGCTTGTTTCTCAACCGGATGGAAGAAACCCAGTACACCCGGTTTCATTACATTCCGGAGGATGAATACAATGCATTAAAAGCTGATTTCAAATCGGGAAACTACTATGCGGTATTACACATTCCGATCAATATCTTGAGTATCAACCAAGCCAGTCTGATCTCGGACAAGCAGGTGACCATTGATATCAAAAACCTGATTGAGAACCGCCTGAACAAACTCATTGAGAACGACAAACGCCAGCAAATTATTGCCGAATCAGGCATCCCTGACTTAGACAAACGCCTGAGCGCCACCCGGACCAACATCAACCTTTCCACCATCAAATTGGGAGAAGAAGGGAAAGCCATAAAAGGTTCAACCGAAATGGCCATGACAGTAGGCTATATTTCCGGCTTCCTTATTTACATGTTTGTTTTGATGTACGGCATGATGGTCATGCGTGGGGTAATGGAAGAAAAATCAAGCCGAATTGTCGAGGTGATTATTTCATCTGTAAAACCATTCCAGCTTATGTTTGGAAAAATCGTTGGCATCGGCTTAGTCGGCCTGACACAAGTAGCAATATGGGTGGTTTTGGGCTTTAGCATTTCAACCGGAATACACGTATTTTTCGGAGGCGCCGGAGCTGGTTCTGCCGCCCGGGCTCAAAGCATCGTTTCCCCCGAAGTAATGAACCAGGCTGGAACCCAGGTTGCAAGCAATAACCAGGTACTTCAGGTTCTTGACGCCATCGGGAACCTCAATTTAGTCCTGATTATCTCCTGCTTCATTTTCTACTTCGTTGCCGGGTTTATTCTGTATGCGTCGCTCATGGGCTCGATAGGCGCCGCAACCGACAACGATGAAGATGCCCAGCAAATGATGTTCCCGGTTATGTTCCCGCTTATTTTTTCAATCACCATACTCTTCCCCGTTATCAAAAATCCGGAAGGCGCTTTTGCCTTCTGGACATCAATTTTTCCGCTCACCTCGCCTATCATCATGATGGTACGCATTCCGTTCGGGGTTGCCTGGTGGGAACTTGTTGTGTCGATCGTAACCCTGCTCGCCACAATCATGGGAACGATCTGGATAGCCGGCAAAATATACCGGACCGGAATCCTGATGTATGGGAAAAAAGTAAACCTAAAGGAAATCATCAAATGGCTCCGATATAAAAATTAAAAACAAAAAAAGACAAAAAAGTATTTTATTTGTTTTTTTTATTTATACTTGCAAAAAATAACAGATGAACTATACCGCTTTCCCATACATGTGCATGTGTTGCTGCTTCGAGACAGAGGGGGGAAGGTATGTTCAAGGCTGATATGAATTAAACATCCACACAACATAACAGGAGCCTTCCCTCACCGGAAGGCTCTTTTTTTTGCGGTACCAGGCAACGAAAGGAAACAACTGAAAAAACAAAAACAACAATAACAAATTCAATAACTTTAAAAATTACAATTATGAGAGTAACCAACATCTTAGAGACGATTGGCAACAGTCCGCTGGTAAAAATCAACCATTTATATCCGGAAGGATATACCGTTTACACCAAAGTGGAAAAGACGAACCCGGGCGGAAGCATCAAAGACCGCATTGCCTTGTCGATGGTGGAAGATGCCGAGCAAAAAGGTATTTTGAAGCCCGGCAGCGTACTGGTCGAACCCACATCAGGAAACACAGGGATTGGATTGGCCCTGGTTTCGGCAGTTAAACAGTACCGTCTGATCCTGGTAATGCCTGAATCGATGAGCGTTGAACGCCGCCGTATCCTGACAGCTTATGGGGCCGAACTGGTGCTGACCCCGCGCGAACAAGGCATGAAAGGCGCCATCGCCAAGGCTCAGGAGCTGGCTGCAGAAATACCCAACTCGTGGATACCGTCGCAATTCGACAACGAAGCCAACATTCAGGCCCATCGCCAAAACACGGCACAGGAAATCATTAACGATTTCCCGGAAGGGTTTGACTATCTGATCACCGGTGTTGGTACAGGCGGGCATCTTTCCGGCGTGAGCGAAGTCCTGAAACAAAAATGGCCCCACCTGAAAACATTTGCCGTCGAACCTGAACTTTCACCCGTGATCAGTGGTGGCTCGCCGGGTCCTCACCCCATCCAGGGTATCGGGGCCGGTTTCATCCCGGCCAACCTGCGCACCCAATTTGTTGACGGTACAATCCAGATTTCGAAAGATGAAGCGTTCGAATATGCCCGGCGTGCAGCCAAAGAAGAAGGGCTCTTCGTCGGAATTTCATCCGGGGCCTCACTGGCCGCCGTCGCTAAAAAAATTCAGGAATTGCCGGCAGGCTCAAAGATACTGACGTTCTCGTACGACACTGGCGAACGATACTTGTCAATTGAAGGTTTATTCTGACTACCCAGCGCCTGACAAAAAAGGGAAGACCGCCACAGGTCTTTCTTTTTTTGACGACATCCCGGATGCCCGTATTCTTTTTTGTACCCTCTACGTTTTCAGATTCTGTATCTTTGCCGGCAAATCAAACAACCGCATCAAATGTTGCTCCCTGAAAACAAAATTGCCATCATCGACCTTGGGACCAATACCTGCAATTTGCTGATTGCTTCCCATCATTCATCCGGATATTCCATTCTATATCAAGGGAAAGAAGCCGTCAAACTTGGCAAAGGTGGTATCGACAAGCGCACAATCACTCCGGATGCAACCCGGCGTGCCATCGCCTCGCTGCAAAAACATCAGCAAACCATGCTGGCTTACGGCGTTCAGAACATAATCGCAATAGCCACGTCGGCTGTACGCGATGCATCCAATCAAGATGAGTTTCAGCAACAAATAAAACACCACACCGGCATCGACCTGACTGTTATTTCCGGAGAAAAGGAAGCCGAGCTGATTTTTAAAGGAGTGCTGCTGGCTTTTGGAAGGCCCGAAGACAATTCGCTGATCCTTGATATTGGCGGCGGGAGCAACGAATTTATCCTTTGCCGCAACGGCCAACCAATCTGGAAAGAAAGCTTTCCACTCGGGATGGCCCGGGTTGTCGAACAAATGCCTCCATCCGACCCTGCTACTCCGGAAGAAATTAAGAAGATAACCGATTGGTACCAAAATGGATTAAAATCGCTCTGGCAACATCTGGATGGCACCCAAATACCCTTGCTCATTGGATGTTCTGGAGCCTTTGACACCATCGTCGACCTGATAGACGAAACCGTTCCGGGGACAAAGCGCCGGAAATTCCAGGAAATCACCCCCGAAGAGTTTTCGGCAACCTACTCGCGACTGATTTCATCAACATCTGCCGAACGCCTGAAAATGAAAGGCATGGAACCAATCCGTGTTGAAATGATAGTCCCGGCAATCATTTTCATCAAACTGATCCTTGAAAAACTTCAGATCAGAAAAATATGCCAAACCGACTACGCCCTTCGGGAAGGAGTTTTATACGATCTGATTTATAATTAAATTCGGGCTTTGTTTCACTAAAAAAAACAATTATGTCACGCATTTTGGTAATCGACGACGAACGCAGCATCCGCAATACACTGAAAGATATCCTGGAATACGAAAAATACCAGGTTGAGCTGGCCGAGGATGGCCTTCAGGGACTTGAAACATTAAAAAACCACGATTTTGACGTGGTTTTGTGCGATATAAAAATGCCGGGAATGGATGGGATCGAGGTTCTTCAGAAAATTGAAGAACTAAAACCAGACACGCCGGTCGTAATGATTTCGGGGCATGGAAATATCGACACCGCTGTCGAATCGATCAAGAAAGGAGCATTCGATTTTATCGAAAAACCACTCGACCTAAACCGGTTGCTGATTACCATCCGGAATGCCATGGACAAATCGACGCTGATTACCGAAACCAAAACGTTGAAAAAGAAGGTCAATAAAAAATACGAAATCATCGGCGAGTCGGCAGCCATTAAAAAAGTAAAAGACATGGCCGACCGCGTGGCGCCAACCGACGCCCGCGTACTGATCACCGGAGCAAACGGAACAGGTAAAGAACTGGTAGCCCGACGCTTACACGACAAAAGCAACCGCGCATCGGGGCCGTTTGTAGAAGTTAACTGTGCTGCAATCCCATCAGAACTAATCGAAAGCGAACTCTTCGGCCATGAAAAAGGAGCCTTCACCTCAGCCATTAAACAACGGAAAGGCAAGTTTGAACAAGCCAACGGCGGCACCCTTTTCCTCGACGAGATTGGCGATATGAGCCTGTCGGCACAAGCCAAAGTACTGCGGGCCCTTCAGGAAAACGAGATTACACGCGTTGGCGGCGATTCACCCATCAAAGTTGATGTGCGCGTAGTAGCCGCAACCAATAAAAATCTTTCGGAAGAAATCGAGAAAAACAATTTTCGGGAAGACTTATACCACCGGCTCAGCGTTATCCTGATCCATGTTCCCGACCTGAACAGCCGTCCGGAGGATATCCCGCTGCTTGCCGACCATTTTACCGAACAAATATGTACCGAATACGGGATGCCGCTAAAAAAACTAACTCCGGAAGCCATTGCCGAGCTTCAAAAAATACACTGGACCGGTAATATCCGCGAATTCAGGAATGTGATAGAACGACTGATCATTCTTTGCGATAAAACAATCACCGCCGAGGATGTACTGAACTTTGCAGCTCCACTGAAATAAAGTCGGGGATTAAAAACAGGTAATTTTCAATTCGTAAAAACATCTGCCTGGTTCGTTTGTTATAGAAATTCAATTAAACCGAGAAACTTAATTGGATTTTGATATAACCTCTGGTTTCGGGCAGTTTCTGTTATTGTCATGGCGTATTTAGAAATTTATCCTTCGGGAGTGAAATTTGATTTTGACTGTCTGCAAATCAGAGGTTTTTTTTAGTAAAAACACGAACCCATATTTGCCGCTCCCGGAAATGATCTTATTTTTACTAAAAAAAGATCATGTTGAATAATCTGAAGATCGTCGTTGTCCTGCCTGCCTACAATGCGGCTAAAACCTTGGAGATGACCTACAACGAAATAGATTTTTCGATTGTGGACGACGTCATCCTGGTTGACGACCAAAGTAAAGATAACACGATAGAAATCGCGTATAAATTAGGAATTAAGCACATCATTGTTCACGAACAAAATAAGGGTTACGGCGGAAATCAAAAGAGTTGTTACAACAAAGCGCTCGAGTTGGGAGCCGACATTGTCATTATGCTTCATCCCGATTATCAATACACGCCCAAATTAATTCCATCGATGAGCCAGCTGATTGCCAGCGGGCTTTATGATGTAGTGCTCGGGTCTCGCATTCTGGGCAAAGGAGCGCTGAAGGGAGGTATGCCCAGGTACAAATACCTGGCAAACCGGATGCTGACCCTTTTCCAGAACATCCTGATGAACACTAAACTTTCGGAATACCATACAGGCTACCGGGCATTTTCGCGAAAAGTGTTGGAAAGAGTGAATTACAATGCCAACTCCGACAATTTTGTGTTCGACAATCAGATGCTGGCACAAATCTGGTATGCAGGCTTCGAGATAG
This sequence comes from Bacteroidota bacterium, assembly GCA_029265715.1. Taxonomy (GTDB): domain Bacteria; phylum Bacteroidota; class Bacteroidia; order Bacteroidales; family Prolixibacteraceae; genus Aquipluma. Next base: position 20,410 of record JAJUGZ010000023.1, on the reverse strand, counting down.
CAGAAATTACCTGCCCAACCAAGTATTTCAACGATGCTTCGAGCATCAACCTTAAAAACAGTACAATTTACGGACTGGGAGTATTAAAAACGGCCATTCAATTCAGGCTTCAGAAATGGGGGATACTTCATAATGAGCAATTTAAATAAAAAGACCAGCACCCTGATTCAATATGGGATAATCGTCATAATCAGCCTGGCATTACTATTTTTTGTTATTTACAAAGCCTCTGTAACATCATTTACCCATGACGAAAGTTTTACCTACTTGCGATATGTTCATTCGAGCTTTATGCACATTATCTCTTTCAAAAATGCCTTCACCAATAACCATATTCTGAATTCGATTTTGATGAAATATTTTGAAGCATTGCTGGGCTCATCAGAATTGGTACTCAGGCTCCCCAATATTATTGCCTTTGCGTTTTACCTGGTCTTTTCGTTTCTGCTTTTAAAAAAAACGTCGGCTCCGTTGTTGATCCCATTCTTTCTCTTGTCAGTCTTCAACCCCTATCTGCTTGACTTTTTCGGGCTGGCCCGCGGTTACGGACTTTCAATTGGGCTCATGGTTGCAAGCCTCTTTTTTCTGATCAACTACTGTCTGCATGAAAAAAACAAGTCAGACCTGATATTCTTCAATGCCGGCGCCCTTTTGGCATCTTTAGCTAATTTTACACTGCTAAATTACTATGCTGCAGCCCTGATCTCATTCAATTTGATAATCTTCCTGAAAAATTTCGGGCATAACTACAAGGCATCTTTTGTTAAACACAACCGTATAAACTTCATTGCCGTCACGATATCAGCCGTTATCTTATTTGAACCAATCAGAAAACTTATGAAAACCAAAGGACTTGATTTTGGAGGGGCACAAATAACCGAAACCTTACATTCACAAGTCCAGAATTTTCTGTACGGGGTTAATATCCAATCAGTCAACCAGGTTGGCTCAACCATACTAGCTCTCATATTATTGACAAACCTTTTCATTATTGTATCTCATCTCCTGAAAAAAGATGCCTTGTTTTTTGCCCAGCAAAACGGATTGATAATCGTGAATTCTTTAACGCTTTTAATTCTGATAGAAAGCATTGTTCAACATTTTCTTATCGGGAATGATTATTTCATTGGGCGGTTTTCGCTTTTTTTGCATCCGCTGTTTGTTTTCAATGCATTTTACCTGTTTGCATATCTCTATTCAACCCGATATAGGGTTGTCGTTCTAATCACGAGTATCCTCATTATTCCCTTGGTTTCATGGAACCTGGCCCGAAGCCTTAACACCCAATGGTATCCTGATTGGAAATATGATATGAATACCAAAAATATGTTAACTGACCTAAGACAAACCGTGGAGCTATCGGGACAAAATGAACAGCAAACCCATCTGGGTATTTGCTGGCTATTTGAGCCTACTATCAACTTTTACAGAGTTGTCAAAAAAATGGATTGGCTCGCACCTGTCGACCGGGAAGGGATAAAAGAAAACGACAACTACATATACACGTTTAACGACAGCATAAAACCAAACGAAGCCCGCTACTACCTGACAAAAATCAATTACCAAACAACAGAAACCAGCCTGTATGAAAATCTTAAAGAAGATCGCAGATAAATACAATTTCTATTTCTTAGCCATCATCCCGGTTCTTTATTTTTTAATCGGAGCCTACTTCAGATATCTGTTTGGCGACCTGTCGCTTCGTTCTGTCGATCCGGATTATATGCACTTTCTGAGCGGGGTAGCTATCTCGGTTGGGAAATTTAATCAGGCAAACATTGATCATCCGGGAACGACCCTGCAAATCATTCTGGCAATCATTTTTCGGATTGTCTATTTATTTCGAGGAAACACCCAGCCTTATTTCGAAGATGTGATCATCAATTCAGATATGTACCTTTCGGTAGCTAACCTGACACTAACAACAATTATTTCAATCTCGATCTTAATAGCCGGAAACGTTATTTTTAAAATTAGCGGGAAATTAGTCTACGCTCTTTTAATTCAGTCAAGCCCGTTTTTACCCAACATTTTATACGATATCATTGGCCGGATTTATCCGGAATTGTTACTGCCGATCCCCATTTTTATCATCGTTGCTTTACTCTTTAAAAGTCTTTATCAGCAAGAAGAAATACCATCGCCCGGCTGGTTCGCATTTGCTGTTGCCTTCGGACTGGCAACCAAAGCAACCTTTTTCCCGGTTGCTGTTTTACCGTTTTTTGTTTTAAAGAAAGGCAAGTCCATGTTACGCTATGTTCTCTTTTCCATCTTGTTTTACCTGATCTTGGCCCTTCCGGTAACACTGCACCTCGACCGATACTGGCATTGGATGAAAGGGCTTTTGGTTCACAGCGGAACGTATGGTACCGGACAACCGAACGTAATAAAACCAGACGAATTTATACAGAACCTAAGGGAAATATTTCATTCCGAACAGTTTATCTATTACACAACCGGAATGCTTATTTTAACCAGCCTTGTAATCCTGGTTTTTAAAATAAATCGGAAAAACCAAACGATACCTCATCGCATTGCTGCCGGAATTACCTTATTACTCTTTATCCAGACATTCCTGATTTGTAAACAATATGCCTACCGGTATTTTGTCCCCGTTTTATTGTTCTCCCCATTTATTCTCATCCTGATCGGCGAACAAATCATCCAGACATTTAAAAACCGGAACATATATGTTGTAGTTTCAGTTTTACTCATATTTGCGCTGGTGAGATTTCTGTATATTCAAATTCCATCCATTCAGTTACGGACACAATACATCGGCGAACAAATGCAGGCCCGCATCCAAAGCCGCCACACGGTTGCCACTTTGCCCGAAGATAGTTACAAAATCATCGTTACTCAGGATTATGGATGCCCGTTTCATGAATACGCCATCATGCACAGCTTTTGCGTGGCCGGGCCCGTTGTTCCGGATTACCGCGAACGATTGGCTAAAATCTATCCGCGAACTTATCAATTCTTCACCTGGGATAATACGATTAAGTATTGGGGCGCAGATTTTGATCCGGCCAATGGCGAAAAGCTGATCATTTATGCAGAAAACGACTCGCCCGACCTGCTAAAGAAAACACTGGTCAAATTTTTTGACGGAAAACCATATCATACGGGCCCGATCGATACGCTCTTTCTCAATCCCCGAAACCATGAAATTATTTACCAGGTCCCAATCATCCGGAGTGATTCACTTCTGACCGAAAGGCCTTAAATCAAACACAGACACATTTCGATAAGTTCCAACCGGATAGGCCGTATAATGCTTAATCGGTTCGTCGTGTACGATCGTTGTGTCGTTTACAACCAGGTATCTGGCTCCCAAAGAGATCAAACGTGAAAAAGTCGCAGGTTGCGACAAATCATTTCCGTAGTTATTAAACCCTTTGCGGTTCATCAGATAAAGTGTCCCATTAATGGTGTTATCCGGAGTTGAAATCACCAAATCATCTTTTGTTACACCCCACCGCTCCAAGTAAGGCTCTAACTCACCAACTGCTTCGAGCTTTGTTTTGTACCAATCGTTCATCCAGCCGTTATAACGTTCATCTATGCGTTTGCGACAATTAAACCCAAGAAAAACCAGATACACGGCAAACAACAGCGAAGTAAACCGGGACTTCATCCATCGTTGTTCCCGATAACGAAACAAAAATACGGCCCATACTAAAATGATCAGGATAAATAAGTCAATCAGGTAATAATCATGACTTTCCAGCGCCTGGAACCAAAGTAGCAGATATATCGCTCCGCCCAAAGGCATTACAATCAGAAGATAATATAAAAATGCCGGGATTTTCCGGGGTTGCATGAGTAAAAAGACCCAAACCAGACCAGTTAAGTACAAAAGTGATTGATGATAATATTCTTTCATCCAGATTTTATTTACATGATTCAGGATTGTGTCCATTTTTTCAGATGAAACGTCCCAAATCGGCCAAATCCCATTGAACGTATACTTTCCCTGATGTATGGAATTATAATGTTCAGCGTACCAGTACCACCCGAAAACAATAACTGCGGAAATCAAAAAATACACGAAATAGATGAACTTTCCGTTAAACAATTTTTCTTTTGTTTTTAGAAACAGCTCGAGAACACACCATCCCAACAGAGCGACAAAACTAATTCCAACCGTCACTTTCAGCAACATCCCTATTGTGAAGAACGACATGGCAATACCTAGATGAATATTCTTCTTTGATTCATAAAACCGATAAACAAACAACCAACCTATTATCACAAAAGAGAGCGCGGGGATATTGGTCAGAAAACTTATGGAATAATATGCGATAGTCGGCGATGTAAACAAATGCAAAGAAAAGAATATTGAAAGAGCGATGTTCTGAGTCGTCCGTATAGCCATTTTAAACAGAGCGAGGCATGCCCCCGAGAAAACAACAAAAACCATCGCCCGATAAAGCCATTCGTGCTTGCCAAACAGCTTCCAGAACTGAGCCATTAAATAATACCACCCCGGGAATTCTCCGGCTGACTTTCCGGTATGCCCCCCATCGGCCAAATGATTATAAATTTCGGGCTCGCAGAAAGACGTTTTATCCTGAAAATAACGTTGCGTAATTGACAAACAATCCGTTTGTCGCCAAATATGAATACTCTGCGGCCGCAAAAAAATATATTGGTTCAAATGAAATAATAGGAAAAAAGCCCCCAATGCGACACCAAAAATTAAATACCCGATGCTCTTTTTATGCAACACATTCATCCGTATAAATTTTCAAAGTTATTTCTTACAATTTTCGTATCTATTTCTGTTTTTCAAACTAGTTTTTCAACGAGATGGAATAGCCATTTATACATTCCCGGTTGGCATAAGCTTCAGCTTTTATGGCTATTTCATCTGTAAATAATTTGGTTTTTATGGTCAATTTGAATATCCATGCTTGCATTGCCTTCTCGGATGATGTTTACCCAAGCAAATATTTCGTATAAATTTTTAATGTTGTTCCTTTTTATCTTCATTCCCATTGGTCTTCAATAAAATTCACAACGAGATGAAAATCAATTCTTCGTACTCCTTTGCAGAGTTTCCCCGGCATCTGCCGGGATCAGTAATTCCTGATAATTTTCTGGTTTCTTGTTCTTCAAAAAAACAGACCAATAGGCTTTTTTCGACATGCTGTCGAAATGAATGACTTGCCCGCGATATTGCGTTGTCTGAAACAAATTAAGCCAGACAAGAAACACCAGAATTACACTTGTCAGGCTTTTCAGCAACCAATTACGTTTTTTCTGAAATACCGTGTGGATAAATGCCGCCAACGGGATACTCAACACCACATAAAACTCAATCATCGCCCGTGAGCCAAAACTTCCGCCATACCACCAGCACCACCAGCTATAGATCACATAAATCGCCAGGCCGATGGTGATCAAAACAGGCCAAAAAAAAGTTTTGACCCGATTGCGAAGCAAACAAATGCCGACTAAAGAAAAGATCATAACCGGTGTATAAACCAGCCACCCCTTCCGATATGAAAACAACCCGTTCAAAATCTGCGGGCGACTAAAAAAGAACGGCTCACCAATATATGAATAAAAGAACCAATGGCCGGTATTCATTTTCCAATATGCCAATTGTGGAAGCCAAACCAGCAAACCACTCCCCACCAGCAAAACCCACTTCCACCTTAAAGCACGTAAAAATCTCAGTTTTTCAGAGAATGGTATTTCCTGAAACCAAAACAAAAGGGCTAAAAAAATAACAAACAAAATATTGGTTGGCCTTATCAATACAATTAATCCGGCGCATAAACCCAATAAGATTGTCAGCCACCAATTCGTCCCGGTTATCCATTTTTGGAAAACCAGGAGGGTACCGGCAAACAAACAAAAACTGTAACCGTGCGACATCGCCCCATCCCAGGTTGCATAATTGAAAAGGTTAGTCCCTAATCCCAATATTACAATTACGCATGCCACAACCCAATCTTCAAACCAGCAGGATAATATCTTCCTGACTAAAAACAAGCCTAAAATGTAATAAAACAGCCCGGCCCATACCAAGGCCCCCTGATATGTTACCGAATACCCATCAGCAACACCTCCGGTTAAAAGGGTATATGCATGGGCCATAAAGAAAAATGGAGCATATAAAAATGCAAGCCCCATGGTCATTTTCTGAACTCTGTTGCCATCGGCAAGCGGTAAACTCCAAACTTTGCCCGAAAAAGATGGGTTGTCGGCAAATTTGAAACTCCAGTCGTGGTATATAAATGTTGCAGGCAAATAGCCATAATAAAAAACAACATCATGATCAACAATGGCCTTCCGGTTCCAGGGATGCAGGTTTAATGTCAGCTTCACGGCAACCAACGCAACAACGATCCAGAGTATCAGCGAAATTCTTCGTTTCATACCCCGTTTATATTAATCTGAAGATTATCAAGAAGAAGGCTCTTTTTCTCCTTATTCCAGACATACACCGAAATAACTGCTCTTTCAGGAAAATCAACCGCAATTTTCAGAGGAAGCGACAACGCCTGCCAAGAGCCTATATTTTCGAATGCTGCCACCAATTCGACCTTGTTATAACTTACCGGTTTCCCGTCAAGGTCAACAGACACAACCAACAAAACCTCGTCTGAAGAAATTAGTTCCTGTGGCAAAAAACTGACAGAAGCTTGTAAATCGATGTAATCATGATACGCAACTTCCTGCAATGGAACCCGGATGGCCGGACTATATTCAACCGATGAACCTAACCTGAATACGGTCTTGTTATCAATAATCAGGCAATGCTCCATTCCCGGATTATCAAAAGTTAACGACCTGATTATGGCAGGCTTTTGTTCTGAAACTGTTTTGTTCTGAACTTTACAGAATACATAAACAGCATATTCATAACCACCCAGTACCGTAAATTTTTCTTTCGGGAAAAAAACTTTGATGGATTGAAGATAAGGATCTGCCAATAAGTCGGTCAGCTTAACGCCCCCTTCGTTAGGGCCAAAATGTGCATCCCAAACCAAAATATCCCCAACATTCATCGTATTCGAAGGCTGAACCTTGTCGGCAACGCCCCAATTTGAACGTTCCTGGTCAAATGGGTCCAGCTTTAAAAAATGGACCAGATATGGATCAAAATAATAAATCTTCGATGGGTTATCGAGTTGTTTTATATAGTTGGCCGACTTGGCGATAAGCTCCTGGGTTGGTTCCAGCCTGACCGGCAGTCGATGTTGCAAAAAAGGGATGATCGTTTGTAGCACAATCACACTTCCCATACATACATTCTGATAAACGTTACGCTTAATTGCCGACAAGACCCCCAAAAAACCATTAGTCGCAATGATCGCCCCCAATGGAATGACCCCGGCAATAACACGGATAAGCCCCAATGAGCCTCCCGTTCCCTTCCACCAAACATACGAATGAGCTGCAAAGAAAACCACAAAACTTCCTGTTACGAGCCAATACGTCCAGAATGCATCCCCCGAGAATTTTCGAGATTTTACAATTTGTATGGTCCAACGAATCAATCCGAGTACTAAAAATATCAGGAATGGTTCCCCGAATATTTGGGGACTTTCCAATATAAAATGAAACAAACTGCCACTCCCATATATGCTTTTCCCCATTGAATAAGGCATCTCATGATATATCCAAAGCCAATCGTGATAATGAAAATACCCAACAACACTGTAAAACAATGAACCAATTAACAAAAAAGGGATTGCCCGGTAATTTTTGCAACCAATAAAAGCGATCAGGAAAATGGGCCATACCACAATTCCTTCTGTACGAACGAATGGAATGAATGAAAGCATGATGGCAGCCCCGATTGAATTATTCCGAAGAAAAAGCCAAACCGATAATATTAACACCAAACTGAATAAAATTTCGGTGAGGCAACTTTGCATAAGAAGAAAATACATCGGCGAAAAGGCAATAAAAACGATCGGGACAAATCCTTGGTATTTATTGTCTCTCTTTATCAGGCGAAGTGTAAAAACAATGGTAACAAGTCCGACTGCGACATTAAACAAGCGAGCTACTTGTATCCCGAACAGAGTAAAGGGCAACAACAAAACTGTAAATACCGGCTTGCCCCAATGATCGAGCAACAACCACGGATGAACCCAAGCAAACCGGGCGATCCGGAAATGGTTGATGTTATCGGCCCCTCCATAGATTCCGGAACTTTTAAAAATAAGAAATGCCTGAAGGATAAAAATCCCGGATAATACCAGAGCAATCCTCTTATTCTGATCGTTCCACATCCGTTTTGAGGTACTTATGGTCAAATAAATTGTATTTCAAAATACACCACAGTGCCCTGAACCCATCTTTCCAGTTAATTTTTTTCCCTTCGGCGTAGGTTCGCCCATAATACGATATCCCGATTTCATAAATACGAATACCCGGAATGCGCGCTATTTTGGCCGTTACCTCGGGCTCAAATCCAAACCGCTTTTCCTTCAGGTTGATCTGTTTGATAATGTCTGACCTGAACAGTTTATAACAGGTTTCCATATCAGTCAGGTTCAGGTTCGAAAACATGTTCGAAAAAAACGTCAGCATCTTATTCCCGATCGAATGCCAGAAAAACAGGATGCGGTGCGGGTTCCCGCCCATAAACCGCGAGCCATACACCACATCGGCAAAACCCTCAATCATAGGCTTCAGCAGGTCGTTGTATTCACGCGGGTCATACTCCAGGTCGGCATCCTGAATGATCAGAAAATCGCCGGTAGCTTCCTTTATGCCACGGTGCAGCGCTGCCCCTTTTCCCATGTTCACCGGTTGGTGAAACAACCGCATGTTCACGTCAGGATATGCCTTCATGTATTGCTCAATAACCCCGGCCGAATTATCCGAAGAACAATCGTTCACCATGATTATTTCTTTGGAAACACCATAAAAGAGTTCAACATCACGTACTTTGTCCAAAATGGCTGTAATCGTTTTTTCCTCGTTGTAAATGGGAATTATAATGGAAAGCGTTCGGTTCATTTTTTTAGTTTCAGATTGTCGGACAGGCAAAAGTAGAAAAAATAGTTATGCTTAGTGATTAAACCAAACGGTCACTTCAAAAAAATAGTGCCTTTTCTGGCGGCGATTTTCAATTAATCAGGCAAAATACCCGATGCGATCAGATAAACTGTATCTTTACGCTTTCGAATAGCTGAAATAAAATAGAGATGGAACGAGTTGCCATATTCCCCGGATCGTTTGATCCTTTTACAATTGGACACGAAAGCATTGTCAAACGTGCCCTCCCGATGTTTGATCAAATTGTAGTCATGGTTGGTTACAACTCGAACAAACGATCATTTTTCCCGGTCGAAAAACGGGTAAAATGGATCAGGCAGGTTTTTAAAAACGAGCCTAAGGTAAGCGTCGAAAGTCACGAAGGCCTGACCGTTGATTTCTGCAAAAAAATGAACGCCCAATATATTTTGCGCGGGCTGCGCACATCGGCCGACTTTGAGTACGAACGGGCCATTGCCCAGATCAACAAAAAGATGCACCCACAAATCGAATCGGTATTCCTGTTGACAATGCCCGAACACACCCCGGTCACATCAACCATTGTCAGAGACATCATTTTGCACGGCGGCGACGCCAGTTTATTTTTACCTTCGGCTCTCAACATGGATGAATTTACAACCGAAGGCCTTTCTGAAGAATAAACACGCCTATCGATCGTTTTTGCTTAAGTTGGGAAACATTTAATGCCATGTTAAAAGTATTTTTCATTGCCCTGATCCCGTTTTTTCTACTTATCCATGCCGGGAAACTGGTGGCTGCTACCATTTCAATCAGCGGGAAAGCTCCTGAATATCGTGGAAATACCATTGAACTATACGTTTTGCATGATTTTATATCCGGAGAAAAAATACCTGTTGCCCAAATCAGGTTCTCTGCCGACGGATCGTTTTCGACACAAATCACCATCACCGAAACCAACGTAATTTACAGCGAATTTGATGGTTACCTGGCTCAGTTTTTCGCAGAGCCCGGGCAAAACTACAAACTAATATTTCCGCCCAAACGGGTTCTGACCGAGACAGAGAAACGAAACCCGTTTTTTAAGCCAGATCCCGTTTTTTTGGGCGTGGAGTCGCCCGATCCAAATGAATTGAACCACCAGATCGAAGCATTTGAAAATGCCTGCGGGAATCTTGAAAGCAAATATTTCGAACGAATTTTCCTGAATAAAAGCCAGGCGCTGATCGATACCATAAAAAATAAACTGGCCGTTCAGTTTCCACGAACAACCAATCCGTATTTCGAAACCTACAAAACATTTCGGCTCTCAACACTCGAATACGCCCTTCATCAGGGTAAAAATCAGGCATTTGTCAAATCCCGTTTTATCGAAACAAAGCCCCAGCCCAACGTTCCCACCTACTGCACTGTTTTCAAACAACAATTCGGGAACTATTTCCGTTATTCGGCAACAAACCCCGATGGCGACCAGGTGCGGGAGCTGGTAAATTCAGGCAACCTGGCCGAATTAATGAACTTTCTCAGAACAAATAAACATTTTCCGGAAGCCACCGCCCGGTTGATTACCCTGCTGGGACTGAAAGATGCTTATTACAGCAACCAGTTTGATAAAAAATCGATCCTTCGCATGCTGCATGAAGCCAGTCAACAAACAAACTGGCCCACTGCCGACAGAGAAACCGCCCAATACCTGTACGCCCAGATTACCTATCTGGCACAAGGAAGCACTCCGCCCGCCATCCACCTGAAAAACTTACAGGGAAAACCTGTCAGCCTTGAATCGTTCCAGGATAAATGGGTTTACCTCCACTTTACCGACCCCAACAACCCGATCAGCCGGCAACACCTCGACTTTCTGAAAAAGATTGCCGCAAACTACCCTCAACTAGTAATCGTCAATGTAATTCCGTCAACAGCTGCCGCGCAGGTATCAAAAGCCGGTTGGGCAGGCATCTTTACCACAACAACCGACGATATAGAGAAACTATACAAGGTAAGAACCTTCCCGGTTTCGTACCTGATTGGCAAAAACGGGAAATTGCAATTTTCGCCAGCCCCGAACCCACTCGACGGATTTGAACGCCAGTTCAGCCAGCTGGTAAATACCGAACGGATCAGGCAAATGCGCGAAAACAAATAAGCCTGGATTATATATACTGCTTTAAGCTTTCCGAATGGAACAGATCTTTCAGGCTGGGATAAGTATTGGCTAAAACTTCGTCGATTTTGCCGGCATTGAACCAACGAACCTCCTCGATCTGCTCTTCTTCCTGGGGCTTGGGGATATCATTTCCCGGATAAAACATCTCAAACCAATGAGTTTCTTTTAAGACGAGATTTTCCGGAGCCTGTAAAAAAGGCGAACGATAGATGTGAAACGTAGAAGGTAGCTTTCTTCCAATGAGCAATCCCGATATGTTGCACTCTTCTTCAACTTCCCGAACAGCAGCCTGTTCAATGCTTTCCCGTTTTTCAACCTTGCCCTTGGGCAAATCCCATTTCCCAAACCTCCGGATAAACAAAACTTGTCCGTGGCTATTTTTTACGATTCCTCCGGCTGCATCAATGCCAACAAACCGCCGCCTAAATTGATCCCAGGCTTCCAAAAAGTCCGGATGATAAAAAACAAAAAGGTTCGGCTGTTTCTGGTGTTCGCAAATGAACATTTGCTCAACCAAACAATCAACACTCTCAAATTCAACAACTTGGTAAGTATTATTTTTAAATGAATTTTCGCGTTTTGTGCTGAATAGTATAATCAGGTCATTGAAAAAAACTTTGTACATTTGTCCAGTTTTTCAGTTAAACAATAAGCATTATGATCGAACAAATTCAAGTTGAAGTTACAAAGAGATTACTACAAATTAACACAATAAAAATCCAACCATCAAATCCGTTTACCTGGGCCTCTGGATGGAAATCGCCAATTTACTGTGACAACCGTAAGATCTTATCTTACCCGGAAGAACGCACATTTATCCGCGATCAGTTCGTCAAAGTAATCCGAGAAAAATATCCGCAAGCCGAAGTAATTGCCGGAGTTGCTACCGGAGCGATTGCCCATGGTGTTTTGGTTGCCCAGGAGTTGGGGTTTCCGTTTATTTACGTGCGCTCGAAACCCAAAGATCACGGCCTGGAAAACCTGATTGAAGGCGATATGAAAACCGGCCAGAAAGTGGTTGTTATCGAAGACTTGGTTTCAACCGGGATTAGCAGTTTGAAAGCAGCTGACGCCATCACAAACTTCGGCGGCGAAGTTTTGGGAATGGTAGCCATTTTTACTTATAACTTCCCGGTTGCTCGCAAAAACTTTGAAGAAGCAGGACTTGAACTAACAGCCCTGTCCCGATACCAGAAACTGATTGATCTGGCACTCGAATCGGGCGATATTACCGAAGATCAGGTTGAGAGCCTAAATAAATGGCGCGAATCTCCGGAAACTTGGGGAAAATAAATACCGCGAACTTACATTTCGAAATCAGATAAAAAACCTCCCCTTTCTGAAAAGGAAGGGGCTTTTTTTTGAAAATCATGGGTGCAAGCAAGTACATAAGCGAAATACAATTTATAAATAATAATCAGGAGATTATCTTTAATTATCTTTCGAATTTCGAAAACCTGTCGAAATATGTAAACGAAGGAATCCTTGAAAAGCTAACCGAACAGGTTCCGCAAATTAAGATCACCGATTTTGAATCAGATCGTGATTCGTGCCGGTTCAACATCAGTGGACTGGGTCAGGCCGGAATTTCGATCATCGAACGCGAGCCGTTCAAAACAATCAAAATTGTCAGCAGCGGGAGCATGCCGATCGAAATCATTTTGTGGATACAACTGCTTCCGGTTGCAGCCTACGAAACCAAGATGCGGTTAACCCTGCAGGCCGAAATGAGTATGATGGTAAAAATGATGATTGGGGGTAAACTTGAAAAAGGAGTTAACCAACTGGCAGAAACCCTGGCAAAATTACCGTACAGATAGAAATCGACCATATATGAAAAAGGCTGTTCCCCAAAAGGACAGCCTTTCTCAGTCATGAATCCAAATCAAAAAACAATTACCCAAACAGTTCTATTGAAATTGCGCCAGAATGTCAGGTCCTGACAGCTCTATTTCTTTACCTGAAGAATTTTCTCAATATTGTCGATGAACATGGCCTTTGTTTCTTCTTTCGAACGGGCAATCCCCGACATCATCACCGGTTTTGCCCCTCCCGTCGGAATGTACAGAAAGGCCGGAATGCCAGTAATACCAAACACTTGGGCCAACTCTTGTTCCCGCTGCGTGTCAATCTTATAAACATTTATTTTCCCGGCAAACTCATGGCTGACCTCTTCCAGGATCGGCGATGCAATCCGGCACGGACCACACCAGTCGGCATAAAAGTCAATGATGGCCGGTTTATCGCCCAGATACTTCCACTCTTTTGGCGACTGCTCGTAATTCCATACTTTCTGAAGAAAGACGGCTTTCGTTAACAACACACTCCCTCCGGCATTACTATCCTGATTTACAGAAACCGAGGATCCTGGCTTCGAATTACTATCTCCGGATTGTTTTCCGGTAGCATTTTCACATGAAGCAAAAATGACTGAAAATGCTGCGATGGCTAAAAATATTTTTCTCATCGATCTAAATTTTGTTCCGACATTCAGACTTTTAGAATTGGAGTTACAAACGACAAAAACCTACAAAACAACGGATTAATCATTTCATCGCCAATCAGATAAGTTCTGTTTCAAATCGGTTAAAATTAATAATTTTTCAAATATAAATATATATGGATATATCAATTTTTATACCACAATTTAAGCACCCGGCATAAAATCATCCTGACTGGAAAAATCAACGCAACCTTTTCAATAACGGTTTAATCTATTAACTGGTAACTGGGGAAGTGAATATTAAACTATTAAAATCTAACCAATATGAAACGAGCATATTTAAAAACAAATTATTTGGGGATGAAAAAGGATATCTTAATTATCCTGTTTATAGGGATGTTGGGAATATTTTCCGGATGCGATTTGGATGATGATGGTTATTCGCTGAGCGACATGTGGTTGGACCTGGGAATCGTTACGACTGAAAACGGCAGTCACAACATCTTGTCAATCAAGCTCGATGATGGAGCAACCATTTATCCGGTAGCCAATGCAAACCCGTATTTTGAATTTGACAATAACCAGCGCGTATTAGTAAACTTTACCATCCTGGGCGAAAAAACAAATTCGAACAACCAGGAAGAATACTACGTCAGGATTAACCGGATCGACAAAGTACTTTACAAAGGTATTTTTGACATCACGCCGGCAACCGAAGACAGCATCGGGCACGATCCGATACACATTAAAAGAGCCTGGCAGGTACGCAATATGCTGAATTTTGAAATCAGGTATTATGGCGATTACAAAATCCACTACATCAATTTAGTGAAAGAGCCCGGCACTCTGACTGCTGCTGACCAACCCATTCAGCTCGAATTTCGTCACAATGATAATGGCGATGCCAAACGAATCCCGATCACAACAGTTGTAACGTTTGACCTTAGTTCGATACAGATTTCTGGCCTCGATTCGGTAAAATACACCGTTACCTCGACCGAGTATGAAGGAGCTGATTTTAAATACAACGGAACTTACAAATACGGGAATAATTAACAATCAATCTATTCCATAAATAAATTTATCACCCGATACCTGCTCACACATGAGGGCAGGTATTCTTTTATCGGTCAATCTCATTACGGTTGCCACACGATCCTTTTTTTTATTGACAAACAATCTTTAATTTCCCAACGTCAAAAAAAAGGGATCATTAAATTTCGGAAACAAATGAGAAGGTTATTCTATCCGGTTGCCTTACTGGCAATCACCATCGCGTGTACACAAAACGAAACAAAACAAAACATGATAAAACCAGATGAAGCTGCTGCTCCCAAATTAACTTCGGACATTATGACCCCGGAGGTTTTATGGAGTTTCAGAAGATTGAGCGATGCCACTGTTTCGCCTGACAAAAAAACAGTTTTATTCTCGCTGACAAGTATTCATATCGAAGAAAATAAGTCGTACCGCGATTTGTATACCGTACCTGTTTCGGGTGGCGAACCAACAAAAATTACCGACACTCCGGAAAAAGAATCGGGCGCAGCCTGGAGGCCCGACGGCAAAAAGATCGGGTATCTTTCGTCCAAATCCGGAGCAACCCAGCTTTGGGAAATGAACCCAGATGGGACTGAACCGACGCAAGTTTCGAATATCGAAGGCGGAATCACCGGGTTTCTGTACTCACCCGATATGAAACACATTGCCTACACCCGCGACATCAAGCTGGAAAAAGATATTCACGATTTATTTCCCGATCTGCCCAAAGCCAACGCCCGGCTTGAAAACGACCTGATGTACCGGCATTGGGATAGCTGGCAGGATTATACACACAGCCATGTTTTCATTGCACCGTACGAGAATGGAAAAATCGGGGAAGGAAAAGACATCATGGACGCCGAAATGTTTGACGCACCAGACCGCCCCTTCGACGGAATTGAACAGTTAGCCTGGAGCCCCGACGGAAAAACGCTGGCTTATACCAGTAAAAAACTGACCGGAAAAGCGTATGCTATATCGACTAACGTCGATATTTATATGTATAACCTCGAATCCGGAGAAACAAGAAACTTTACCGAAGGCATGATGGGCTACGATAAACACCCGGTTTTCTCTCCGAATGGAAAGTACTTGGCTTGGGAAAGCATGGAACGTGATGGCTACGAATCGGACAAAGTACGGCTATTTGTAGCCGATCTTGAAACCGGTAAAAAAACTGATTATTCTGCCAACTTCGACCAGAACTCGAACGGACTGAGCTGGGCTTCCGATTCAAAATCAATTTATTTTATCAGCGATATTCATGCTACCGAAGAAATTTACAAACTTAACCTTGCTGACGGCTCTATCCAACGGTTAACTGACGGAACCCACGATTTCCGCTCGGTTGAAGAAGCCGACGGCTGCCTGATTGCAATGAAAGAATCGATGTCGTACCCGGTTGATATTTACAAAGTAGATGCTGTAACCGGAAAAGACGAACAACTGACCGCTGTAAATAAAGCCATTCTCGACCAACTCACACTGGCCCAAGTCGAGAAACGCTGGGTAAAAACAACCGATAACAAAGAAATGCTGGTTTGGGTTATCTACCCGCCCCATTTCGACGCCAGCAAAAAATACCCGGCTATTTTGTATTGCCAGGGAGGCCCGCAGGGAACTGTCAGCCAGTTCTGGTCGTACCGCTGGAATTTCCAGATGATGGCAGCCAACGGATATATTGTAGTGGCACCCAATCGGCGCGGATTACCCGGATTTGGACAAGAGTGGCTTGAACAAATCAGCAAGGACTATGGAGGACAAAACATTCAGGACTACCTGAGCGCCATCGACAACGTTGCGTCCGAACCATTTGTGGATAATGACCATTTAGGAGCAGTTGGCGCCAGTTATGGCGGGTTCTCGGTTTATTACCTGGCCGGTCACCACAACAAACGCTTCAAAGCCTTTATCGCACACGACGGAATTTTCAACTTTGAACAACAATATTCAACGACCGAGGAAATGTGGTTTGCCAACTGGGACCTGGGCGGCGCTTATTGGGACAAAGCAAATGCAGCAGCTCAGCGCTCGTACTCCTTCTCCCCCCACAAGTTCGTTGAAAAATGGGATACTCCGATCCTGGTCATTCATGGAGAGAAAGATTACCGCGTACCTGTTACCCAGGGAATGGGAGCGTTCAATGCTGCCCGAATGCGCGACATCCCGGCCCAGTTCCTGTATTTTCCCGAAGAAAACCACTGGGTCTTACAGCCCCAGAACGGAATTTTATGGCAACGCGTATTTAAACAATGGCTTGACAAATGGCTTAAGAGTGAATAAGAAACGGAACTAATTGCTAAATTTGCAATTGGTTCGAATTATAAACTTAGCCCCGCCGGAAAATGAAACCTCTCACCTTACATCCGGCGGGATTTTTTTACCATCGTGCAACCTATTTGGCAGCCACAGTTTCTATTTCGACCAAAACTCCCAACGGCAATTCTTTGACTGCAAACGCTGCACGGGCCGGGCAATTCTCCAGATAGAAAGTTCCGTAAACCTCGTTCATCGCTTTAAAATTGCCCATATCGCTCAGCAGGCAGGTCGATTTTACCACGTCGCTGTAATCGTAACCCGCAGCCTTCAATATGGCGCCAATGTTCTTCATCACTTGTAGGGTTTGCTCTTTGATACCACCTTCAACGACTGTTGCAGTGGCAGGGTCAAGCGGAATTTGTCCGGAGATATATAGCGTTCCGTTTACTTCTATTGCCTGACTATATGGACCAATTGCAGCCGGAGCTTCGGATGTATTAATCACTCGTTTCATAAGTAAATATTGTTGTTAAAATATTGAAATTTAGGTATGTACTTATGGAACTCCATGCCATGAGAATTAGTTTCTCTAATAATATTTACATGGCCTTTGGTGCCACCACCATAAATTTTGTTACCGTGGCATGTTCGTTTCATTCGTATTCAATGTTGGTTCGTACAATTTTCGTAACAGCTTTTGCTTTTCAATAAAATTCGCACCGGTATGGAATTGAGCTTGCGAATCGGAGCGCAGCAAAGATCCACGCAGTGAAATCCGCGAAGCGAATAGCCATTTGTACATTTTCGGTTGGTGTGAACTTTGGCACACATGGCTATTTCATCGTTATTTCGTTTTAAAAATTTTCGCTGCTAAAGCTACAAAGATATAAGCATAAAAAATCCCGGATAAAGTTATTCTCTCCCGGGATACTGTTATTGTTATACTTTTTTTATCCGTGCTTTTCTGACAAATAACGTTCGGCATCAATGGCTGCCATACAACCAGAGCCAGCGGCTGTCACAGCCTGACGGTAAACCGGGTCTTGTACATCGCCACAGGCAAATACTCCAGGAACGTTAGTTTTTGAAGTTCCCGGAATCGTCTTAATATAGCCAACTTCGTCGGTATCAATAAAGTCCTTCACAAAATCAGAGTTTGGTTTGTGCCCAATGGCAAGGAAGAACCCATCGATTTTGATTTTTACCTCTTCCTCTTCCGGAGTACCTTTCTTTTTCCATAGAACAGCCCCTTCAACAACCCCATCGCCAAACAAAGCTTTAGTCTGATGCTCCCAAAGCACTTCGATGTTTTTAGTCCGGAACACGCGATCCTGCATCACTTTAGAGGCCCTCAATTCGTTACGGCGTACAATCAGGTACACTTTCGAGGCCAAGCCTGCCAGGTAGATGGCTTCTTCGGCTGCAGTATCGCCACCACCCACAACAGCTACATCTTTTCCCCGGTAGAAGAACCCGTCGCAGGTTGCACAAGCCGAAACCCCGCTACCAGCATATTTTTTTTCATCTTCGAGCCCCAGATATTTGGCAGTTGCGCCAGTCGCGATAATCACCGTTTCGGCTTCAATAAGCTTTTTCTCGTCAATCCAAACCTTGTGGATTTCGCCGGAAAAATCAACTTTAGTAGCAATCCCCCAACGAATATCTGTACCAAAACGTTTGGCTTGTGCTTTCAGGTCTTCCATCAAAACCGGGCCAGTAACCCCTTCCGGATAACCGGGAAAGTTCTCTACCTCGGTTGTGGTTGTTAACTGGCCTCCGGGCTGCAGCCCTTCGTACATAACAGGGGCCAGATTGGCCCGGGCCGCATAGATTGCCGCGGTATAACCAGCTGGACCTGAACCGATTATTAAACATTTTACCCGTTCCACTTCGGAAGAAACGCTTTGATTATGATTGTCGTTTTCGCTAAGATCTAATGGTTTAAACATGATGTAAAATTTTACTTTTCTTTATTCTGAAACAAAACTACAAAACATCGCGGGGAACACAATGAGCCGTCTAATCAATAATAATGAATCCAAGATAGAAGAAAGCTATCTGCGAACATTGCAAAAAAACAAAATCATTTTTTGGAAAGAACCGAAAGATGGTTACTTTTGCAGCACAAACAGGAAAGCGGTTGGTTGAGCGAAACCAGTGAAACGCAGTCCTGACATTGTCCGGGGTGTGGCGCAGTTGGCTAGCGTACTTGCATGGGGTGCAAGTGGTCGTCCGTTCGAGTCGGATCACCCCGACAGAAAAAATTTCAACTCAAATTGAAAGCCTGCAAGTTGCATGATTTGCAGGTTTTTTCATTTTTGAGGCTGCAAACAAAACTTTAGCTCTTGCTTTTTTGTGTATTTGCATTTGATATCAAATAAATCATTAATTTCACCCACCTAAATTAATGGATGTTTAAAATTACTTCGGATATTGTAATGTAGATAATCACAGGAGAATACTTCTGGATTATCGCCTTCTTTTGTCCTGACATATTCTTGTCAGGAATATTTTTATTTACATATTATCATTAACATTAGAGCCTTTGCTATGCATTTCATGCAAATGGTTCCTCTATTATTTTAACCATCATGAGTAACGAAAATAATAAATCCATACACGATTTCGATTTTAATTTAATCTGCGAATTCTTCTCCTATATGGAACGTCAGGGGCCCGGTAGTCCCGAAGTAACACTCAAAGCCTTGAGTTTTATAGACAACCTTAGCGACAAATCCTATATTGCCGACATTGGTTGCGGAACAGGCGGTCAGACAATGGTTTTGGCTCAGCACGCACCGGGAAGCATTACAGGTCTTGACCTTTTCCCAAGGTTTATCGACCAATTCAATGCTAATGCCATGAAACTAAACCTTCAAGATAGAGTACATGGAATTACCGGCTCAATGGACGACCTTCCATTTCAAAAAGAGGAATTAGACCTGATTTGGTCGGAAGGTGCTATTTATAATATCGGCTTTGAACGGGGGTTGAACGAG
The DNA here is from genome assembly GCA_029265715.1 of Bacteroidota bacterium. Taxonomy (GTDB): domain Bacteria; phylum Bacteroidota; class Bacteroidia; order Bacteroidales; family Prolixibacteraceae; genus Aquipluma. The sequence goes on along the minus strand of JAJUGZ010000023.1, from coordinate 519 downwards.
TGGCGTAAATATTTGAAACCAGGGGGTTATATCGCTGTTTCTGAGAGTTCGTGGTTTACAGACGAACGCCCTGCTGAAATCAACGACTTTTGGATGGATGCGTATCCTGAAATAGATACAATTCCTAATCAGGTAGCCAAGATACATAAAGCGGGTTATCTTCCTGTCGCTACGTTTATTTTTCCTGAAACTTGTTGGACAGAGCATTACTTTGCTCTAAAAAATAAAGCCCGGGAGATTTTTCTTAATAAATATGCAGAAAATAAAGCCGCCGAAGAACTCATTACATCCCAAAGTTATGAAGAAGAATTATACGGCAAGTATAAAGAGTTTTACGGCTATGTATTTTTTATCGCAAAAAAGGTAAGGCAATGATTAATTTAATTCTACTTTAACAGATTAGAAAAATGTGCACAATTCGTTGGCATTCTTTATCTTGTATTTGTTTTAGTTGTTGATTATTAGTACTTTAGAAGCGTAATAGAAAAACAGATTTATCGTTCAGAGCAATGTTTAATA
>JAJUGZ010000112.1 GCA_029265715.1 Bacteroidota bacterium | reverse complement strand
TATTGGTTTAGACGTTGTAAGGGATCGCCAAGTTTGGTGAGTTTGTCCATCAGGAAATGATCGTCAAATAGGCCTAGCATATTGATATTCTTCATTGTTGCTCTTTTTTGTACTGTAAAATAGGCAATCTAACCATATATACCATGCTTAAAATATTAACAATTAAACAAATATATTAACATTGGGTTTTTAGAGATGCCCTTATATATTTCGGCACTATTGCCGCTTAAAATTTAACGGAGTATTGACCAATCGCACCAAACTGGAATTGAAACGAAAGTAGACCGGTGCTGGGCTGGTCGGCAGATGTTGCTACCAATCGCACCAAACTGGAATTGAAACCGATTACGGTTATCTGCTCGACCACCTCGGTTATGCTACCAATCGCACCAAACTGGAATTGAAACTGGTTACCTTGGTTGCCCTGATTACCTTGGTTGCCTTCTACCAATCGCACCAAACTGGAATTGAAACTTTTTTGGATATGCCCGGTGAAAAACGCACTATTACTACCAATCGCACCAAACTGGAATTGAAACTGGATGCGATAAATGCCGATATTTTGGCTATTTTAACTACCAATCGCACCAAACTGGAATTGAAACAGGCCTGGCATATTAAGAATAAGATACCGATGAGTACTACCAATCGCACCAAACTGGAATTGAAACGCCGTACCGTCTCGGGCAGATAGGCCGGGTCGTAACTACCAATCGCACCAAACTGGAATTGAAACTACATCGGCTCAAAGTGTGCAGAGGTGCTTACAGGACTACCAATCGCAGCAAACTGGAATTGAAACTTGGTGACGGATATGTCTTCAGTTTATTACAACAGCTACCAATCGCACCAAACTGGAATTGAAACCAAATGGTAGTAAGAGACTGTCTCGTCGAGATGGATCTACCAATCGCACCACGCTGGAATTGAAACGTGGAAGAAGCGATAACCTACGCGGATAAACGGCAGCTCCCAATCGTACCAAGCTGATTTTCAACCAAGCGATCGTTTATCCATTGGGAAAAGGAATAAAAAAAAGCACCTAACCTTGCTGGGGTTAAGTGCTTTTAGTTCAATTTAACATTCTTTTTTCAGTAGTCCCACCGGGAATCGAACCCAGATTTACAGTTTAGGAAACTGTCGTTCTATCCGTTGAACTATGAGACCGTGCCTATCAGACTATATTGCGTTGTACATGAGTAGTTGAATCAACGCTTTTCGCAAAGCCCTGCAAAAATAGGTAAAAGTGTCAGTTTCGCAAAAACGAAGGCATAAAAATTCATAACGCCCTGCCTGTGACAAAAAACCTTATTTTTACCGAAAATATCGATATGGACTGGAACCTGCTATTATCAACTCAACGGCTCGGACAGGAATCTCGGGGAGGAGAAGATCATCACAACAGAACGGAATTTCAACGCGACTACGACCGGATTATATTTTCTTCCCCTTTCCGGAGAATGCAAAACAAAACACAAGTTTTTCCGCTACCTGGAAGCATTTTTGTACATAACCGGTTAACTCACAGCCTGGAGGTGGCAAGTGTAGGTCGGTCGTTGGGCAATATGGTTGCCGAAAAAGCTGATCAGCAGAAATTGGGGATTTCCAACCCGTTATTTCTTGAAATTGGGGCTGTTGTTTCAGCAGCATGCCTTTCGCACGATATGGGGAATCCGCCGTTTGGCCATTCCGGCGAAAATGCGATCTCCCAGTTTTTTTTGAAAGGGGCAGGCCAATCGCTGAAAAGTGAGTTGTCGGCAGGCCAGTGGGCCGATTTTACGCAGTTCGACGGCAATGCCAATGCGTTCCGGATATTGAGCCACCAGTTTAATGGACGGCGCCCTGGAGGGTTTGCCCTGACTTATACCATGATGGCTTCCATCATCAAGTACCCTTACGAATCGGAGTTAACAAACAAACCCAAGTTTGGTTTCTTTCAGTCGGATAAAGAAAACTATCGAAAAATCGCGGAACATCTCCAGATCAAACAGATCCAGGCAAACCCGATGAAATTCGTCCGTCACCCGCTTGTTTTTCTGGTCGAGGCAGCTGACGATATCTGCTATCAATTAATGGACCTGGAAGATGCCCACAAACTGAAAATCTTGAGTTTTGACCAGACCAAAGAACTGTTTCTGAACTTTTTCAAGGGAACTGAGAATGAAAAAAGGCTGACTCGCATTGAAGAAACCCTGAGACTGGTTGATGACCCCAATGAACAGATAGCCTATTTGCGTGCCAGCGTGATTGGGAAACTGGCCAGCGAGTGTGTTCGCGTATTTTTCGACAAACACGATCAGATCCTGACCGGTAATTTCCAGCGTACCTTGATTGAATCGATAGACCCCGTTTCGCTGGAAGCAACCCGGATTATCAGAGACTTGAGCTATAAAAAGATATACAACGACCGGTCGGTTGTTGAAGTGGAACTGGCCGGGTACAAAATCATAGGCACCCTGTTGGAAGAATTTACCGATGCCGTGCTACACCCAGAAGAAAATTTCTCAAAAAAACTGTTGCTTTTGGTGCCTGACCAATACCGGGGCATTCAAGAAACAACGTACGAAAAAGTACAGTCGGTTATTGATTTTGTATCGGGGATGACCGATGTTTACGCGCTTGATTTGTATCGAAAGATCAAAGGGATAAACCTCCCGGTTATTGGTTAGCAGACAGGCCCCATGGTATATGTATGTCCCTGCGTCGTCAATTTTTCCCGAAGATTTTGACCATAAAAAACCCTGGTCTGTCAAAGGCCAGGGTCTTGGGTCATATCGCTCCTGTTGTTTATTAGTCAGGGAAATATCCGCGGATAATTCCACGTTTCGAATCTTTGATAAATAGTAACACTTCATCACGTTCAGGAGATGCCGGCATTTCTGCCTCGATGATCTCAACGGCCTGCGAAATATTCAATCCTTTTTGGTAGATGTACCGGTAAATTTCCTGTACTTCGCGGATTTTTTCATTTGAAAAATTCCGGCGGCGCAACCCGATTGAATTGATTCCTACATAGGAAAGTGGTTCACGTCCGGCTTTGATATACGGCGGAATATCTTTACGGACCAATGATCCGCCTGAAACCATTACATGCGAACCAATGTGTACGAACTGGTGAACGGCAGTCATACCACCAATAATTGCCCAGTCGTCAACCACAACTTCACCGGCCAGCTGGGTGCTGTTTACCAGAATAATGTTGTTCCCCACCACGCAGTCGTGAGCTACATGAACATAGGCCATCAGCAAGCAGTTGCTGCCAACTACAGTTTTTCCTTTTGCGGCAGTCCCGCGGTTTACTGTTACAAATTCACGAATGGTGGTATTATCGCCAATTTCAACCGTAGAATATTCTCCCCTGAATTTCAGGTCTTGTGGAACAGCGCCAATAACTGCACCTGGGAAAATACGGCAGTTCTTGCCGATGCGGGTTCCTGGCAGAATGGTCGCGCCGGAGCCAATTCGGGTTCCTTCGCCGATAATAACATCTTTGTCGATGGTAACAAAAGGCTCGATCACTACATTTTCGGCCACATCTGCTTCGGGATGCACGTAAGCTAAGGGTTGTTTCATTGTGAGATGATTCTGTTTCGTATTAATTTGATTTCACTATTTGTGCCATATAATCTCCTTCGGCCACGATGGTATCTCCAACATAACACTCTCCGTGCATGTTAGCTATCCCGCGACGAATGGGCGAAGTTAATTCGATTTTGAAAATGACCGTGTCTCCGGGTACAACTTTTTTCCTGAATTTCACATTGTCAATTTTCATGAAGTAGGTTGAGTACTTGCCTTCGAGGTTGCGCAATACAAATAACCCGCCAGTTTGAGCCATGGCTTCAACCAGCAAAACTCCGGGCATGACGGGTTCTTCAGGGAAATGACCCTGGAAAAATGGTTCGTTAAACGTCACATTTTTTATCCCGATAATGCCGTTCTCGGTAAATTCGATTACTTTGTCGACCAATAAAAATGGGAACCGGTGAGGCAGTAATTCTTTAATCTTGTTTACATCCATCAGCGGTGGGACATTCGGATTGTAAACGGGTATTTTGCTTTTTTGTTCTTCTTTCTGAATTGCTTTCCGAAGCATTCTGGCAAACTCGGTGTTGGCGCCATGCCCGGGTTTTGTTGCAATGATGCGTCCTTTGATGCGCTTACCAGCCAACGACAAATCGCCAATTACATCAAGCAATTTATGGCGGGCACATTCATTATTAAACTGGAGGTCGATATTATTCAAGATGCCTTCTTTTTTAACTTCCACCCGCTCGTGGTTAAAAAGTGTTGCCAAGCGGTCAAGTTCGGCCTGATCGACCGGACGGTCCATGATTACAATCGCATTTTGCAGGCCGCCTCCTTTTACCAAGTTGTTTTTCAGCAGGAACTCAAGTTCGTGCAAGAAAACAAACGTACGGCACGGCGCTATTTCTGTTTTGAAATTTTCGAGTTTGTCGAGCGATGCAAACTGGTTGTTCAAAACAGAAGAGTTGAATGAAATCATTACGTTCAGGCTATAGTCGTCATCAGGAAGTGCGATGATTTCTGAGCCGGTTTTTTCATTTTTATAAACCATCCGCTCTTTAATCACGAAATACTCGCGTTCAGCGTCCTGTTCGACCAATCCGGCCTGCTCAATTCCTTCAACAATGATACGGGAACTTCCGTCCAAAATTGGGACTTCCTCATTGTCAACCTCGATCAGCACATTATCCAGGTCCATCCCGATCAGGGCTGCCAGGGTGTGTTCGATTGTACTTATCCGAAGGCCTTCTTTTTCAATAACGGTCCCCCGCGAAGTATCTCCGACTAAGTCGGCGCTGGCTTCCAAAACAGGCATCCCTTCTACATCAACCCGCTGAAATTTAAACCCGTGCCCGACAGGCGCTGGTTTAAAAGTCATTGTAACATCACAGCCGGTATGCAATCCCTTGCCTTTAAGTGTAAATTCGTTGGCCAGTGTTTTTTGTCTAACTGTCATTATCGTTCTTTTCGGTATTCTGCTTTTTAATTTGACTGTTGCCCTTTTAGCTGAGCAACTTCTTTCTGCAGGGTAATTATCTGGTCGCGTAATTGTGGTAAGTTGCGGTAAACAACCATTACTTTGGCTGCATGAGAAATGTCCATCGCCGGAGCCCCGAGCATGGTTTTGTCGTCTTTTACGTTGTTTGTAACGCCGCTCATGGCCCCCAGGGTCACATTGTCTCCAATGGTGAGGTGTCCGGCCACGCCAACATGTCCTCCAAATTTGCAATTCTTCCCGACCTTAGTCGATCCGGCCAACCCAGTTAAGGCAGCCATAACTGTATTCTCGCCCACTTCGCAATTATGGGCAATCTGTATCAGGTTGTCGATTTTTGCACCTTTGTGAATAATGGTCGATCCCATTGTAGCGCAGTCAACAGTCGTATTAGCCCCAATTTCAACGAAATCTTCAAGAACTACATTCCCAACTTGTGGAATTTTTTTGTACGTGCCGTCTTCGGTCGGTACAAAACCAAACCCGTCGGATCCAATAACCGAGCCGGCATGGAGAATACATCCCATTCCGATCCGGGTATCTTCGTAAATTTTAACTCCGGCAAAAATGGTGGTATTGTCGCCAATAATGGTATTGTCGCCAATATACGCCTGCGGATAAATCTTCACATTATTCCCTATCTTCACATTTTTGCCAATATAGGCAAATGCACCCAGGTAAATTCCCTCGCCAATGGTCGCCGTCGGATCGATGAACGAAGGATTTTCAATTCCTTGTTTGGTTCCTTTGGCCATCTGGTACAAATCGAGCAGCGAAGCAAATGCTTTATATGGGTCGTCAACACGGATCAGGGTTGTATTAATTTCTTTCTCGGCCTGAAAATCGTTACTTACAATGACTATCGAGGCTTCAGTTTCATATATATATTTCGTGTATTTCGGATTGGAGAGAAACGCTAACGTTCCGGGTTTCCCCTCTTCTATTTTAGCGACATTGGATACTGTGACATTGGCATCGCCTTCAACTGTTCCGTTCAGAAACTCAGCAATGCTTTGAGCTTTAAATTCCATATAAAATAATCTTAGCGCGGTGCAAAAATAGTTTTAAATTACTTAATGTCCAATTCTTTCGGATAACAGACAAAATATTTTCTGACCGTTTCCGAAAACACAGAAAGATTGATATCTGAAGCCTCAGATACATCAACGATTTTACCATTTTTGTACAGCATATTTATTTTGTCACTTCCCATATTGTACGCGCTATTGGTGATCGTTTCATGTATCAAAAAGTAGTGCAAATCGTCATCGCAAACCCCAAAATGTTCACAAATCCGGGTTTTCAAGGCATTGAGTTTTTGTTCGGGAATTGGCTTATTCCCAATTTTAATTCGATATAGTTTCCGGTTGGTTATGCTTTGGGCCAGATAAGAAAGGATCTTGTCTGGATGAAATTGCCAGGCTTTGATTGAAGTCATGATGTCGTTATCATCGAGTCCGGCAAACAAGTCGAGAACCGATTGTCCGTTTATCAGACGGTTCTGCTCGAAGTCTTCAATAGTAACCGTGTTGGTCAGAAAAGCATCGAAGACCGGCGGCGCAAAAAGTTTTTCGCCCTGTTCAATGAGTTGCCGGGCTCGTTTCAGGATGCTTATAAGAACATATTCGGCCGCCAAAACTGTTTTATGCAAATAAACCTGCCAGTACATCAGACGCCGCGCAATCAGGAATTTTTCAATTGAGTAGATACCCTTTATATCAACAACCAACTCATCATTCCTGACGTTCAACATTTTGATGATGCGATCGGCGCTGATGACTCCTTCCGAGACCCCGGAAAAGAAACTGTCGCGGCTGAGATAATCCAGCCGATCCATGTCTAATTGGCTTGAAACAAGCTGGTGAAGAAATTTCTTCGGATACTGGTTTTTGAAAATCCGGATTGCCATATCCAGCTGCCCGTTAAACTGCCGGTTGAGCTCCTCCATCAGCAGAATGGATATTTTTTCATGTGAAACACCCGGCACCACAGTGCTTTCCAAAACATGTGAATACGGCCCGTGCCCAATATCGTGCAACAAGATAGCGATCGTAACAGCATCGGCTTCTTCGTCGGTAATCCGGTGCCCTTTTAATTTCAGGACGCTGATGGCCGAACGCATCAAATGAACAGCTCCCAGAGCATGCTCAAAACGGGTGTGGTGCGTCCCGGGATAAACCATGCATGAAAGCCCCAACTGTTTGATCCGACGGAGCCTTTGGAAATAGGGATGTTCGATGAGATCGAAAATAATCTCTGACCGAATATTGATGAAGCCGAAAACGGGGTCGTTTATAATTTTTTTCTTATTTGTCTTCAATATCTTAATTGTCTGTTTTTCCTGGCTGAGCGCTACAAAAGTAGAAAAGTTTTTTTATCGGCGACTGTTTCAGATATTGCGATAGCCCGAAGCAAAACTCAAAAAAACCATAAGCGATTGATTTTGACAATTTAAAATAAATGATTAATTTCGCCCCTGAAATTTTTAGGAAACCGGAAGTAGGGGATCGAAAGTCCCCTATTTTATTACGCGCAAAATGATAGAAAAGAGCAAGATAATTCGGCTTGTTGAAGAAAAACTAACCGGCGATCAGTTCCTGGTCGATGTGAGTGTTTCGTCAACCAATGTGATCACGGTTTTGATCGACAGTGATTCTGGCATTACTATCAATCAGTGTGTTGAAGTCAGTCGCCATATCGAAGGCAATCTGGATCGCGAAGCAGAAGATTTTGAGTTATCAGTCTATTCGGCCGGGCTTGGCTTGCCATTCCTGGTACATCGCCAGTATGTGAAGAACCAGGGCAAAGAAATCGAGGTACTGACAACCACCGGACTGAAATACAGCGGCATTTTGCTCAATGTTACCGACGATGGATTTGATCTGGAAGTAACCACGAAAGAAAAAATCGAAGGCCAAAAAAAACGGGAGCTTGTAACCCGTGTTCATCATTTTGGGTATGAACAAGTGAAAGAAGCAAAAAATATTATAAAATTCTAAAACCGGGAAGAGATGGATAATCTTAATCTTATCGACACCTTTGCTGAATTTAAAGAGCTGAAGAACATCGATCGCGCCACCATGATGAGCGTCCTGGAAGATGTATTCCGCAATGTACTTCAGAAAACATACGGCACAGACGAAAATTTTGACGTAATCATCAACATCGATAAAGGTGACTTCGAAATTTGGAGAAACCGCGAGGTAGTTGCAGATGAGGACCTGGAAGATCCGAACACTCAAATTACGCTGACCGATGCAAAAAAAATTGACGCAGATTATGAAATCGGCGAAGAAGTGACCGACGAAGTAAAACTGGTCCAGTTTGGGCGCCGTGCAATACTGAACCTTCGCCAAAACCTGGCCGGAAGGATTATGGAGCTCGAAAAAGACCATATCTTCTCGAAGTATAAAAATAAAATCGGCGACATTGTTACCGGCGAGGTCTATCAGGTCTGGAAAAAAGAAATCCTGATTCTGGATGACGAAGGGAACGAACTGATCCTGCCCAAATCAGAACAAATCCCGTCAGATTATTTTCGCAAGGGAGACAGCCTGCGCGCTGTCGTTTACAAAGTTGAACTCCGGAACAACAACCCGCTAATTATCCTATCCCGCACCTCTCCGGTGTTTCTCGAACGGTTGTTCGAACTGGAAGTGCCGGAAATCTTTGATGGGTTGATCACCATTAAAAAAATTGTCCGTATCCCGGGCGAACGAGCCAAAGTGGCTGTTGAATCGTACGACGAACGCATCGACCCGGTTGGAGCCTGCGTCGGGATGAAAGGATCGCGTATTCACGGCATCGTTCGTGAACTACGCAACGAAAATATTGACGTTATCAATTATTCAGCCAATACACAGTTGTTTATTCAACGCGCTTTAAACCCGGCCAAGGTGTCTTCAATCAAATTAAACGAAGAAACCAAACGGGCCGACGTGTACCTGAAACCCGAAGAGGTTTCCCTTGCAATCGGGAAAGGCGGGTTAAACATCAAACTGGCCAGCCAGCTGACCGGATATGAGATCGACGTTTATCGCGAAGTAGCAGAAGATGATGAGGATGTGAACCTCGAAGAATTTGCTGACGAAATTGAAAGCTGGATTATTGACGAACTGAAATCGATCGGTTGTGACACCGCCAAAAACGTGCTGAGCATGACGCGTGCAGAACTCATTAAACGCACCGATTTGGAAGAAGAAACAATCGACGAAGTTCTCCGGATCCTAAGAACAGAGTTTGAATAATTCATTAAACTTTATTCAAATTGTTGAAAAGAAATTAGGGTATCTTAGATTTTGAATATAAAATTGCAGGAGCGTTAGGTCTTCCGAAATATTTTGGAAGAGAATTTAACTGAGAGGGTTTATGGTTACAGGCAACACACGATTAAGTAAAGTGGCGCGGGATTTCAACGTTGGGATTTCAACCATCGTTGAATTTTTGCACAAAAAAGGATTTGACATCGATTCGAACCCGAATACTAAAATTTCGGACGAAGCAATTCATCTTCTCGAAAAAGAGTATAAAAGCGACCTGAGTCTTAAAAAAGAATCAGAAAAAATTAACCTGAAAAGTCATCGCAATGTCAAGGAATCTATCTCACTGGAAGATGTGAAAGAGGTTTCTCATGGACGGGAAGAAGATGAGTTTGATTCAGACGAAGTCATTGTAAAAGGATTGGGACATCATAAAATTGAAATGCCTCACAAGCATGAGCCCAAACTGGCCAAACCTGAGCCTGAAACCGAAAAACCTGAAATCAGGAAAAAAGAAGTTGAGCCACTAAAAGTACTCGGCAAGATAGATCTTGACAGTTTGAACGCCCCTCGTAAAAAAGAAGCACCAGCGCCTGCAGCGCCGGTTAAAGAACCTCAAGTTCCGGAACAAGAAACAACTCCTGCCAAACATCCGATGGCCGAAACAAGTAGCACCCCTGTTGCCGAACCTGTCAAAGCCCCGGTTTCAAAACCAGAACCCCGAATCGAAAAAGTGGAAAAGCAGGAAGAAATTGCTCCGGCTGCGGCCAAGGCAGCGCCTGAAGAACCGGAGTTGGTCCAAATGGATATCCCCAAAGTTGAAGAAGTTAAAGTCGTTGGGCGAATCGATCTGGATTTGCTGAACCAAAAAACCCGTCCGGCGAAAAAGAGTAAAAAACAAAAAGAAGAAGAACGCCGCGAACGAGACCGGATGCGCCGGGAAGGGCAGCAACGCCCTCAGCCCGAGCAGCAGGAATCACCTCAGGGCACTCAAAGTCCGAACGAAATAAAAACCCGCGTTGAAAAGCTTTCCGGCCCAACTGTTGTCGGCCGCATTGAACTTCCGGGAGATAAAAAGCCAGGGCAAGGTCAGCCGCAAGGAGAGAGCCAGGGCCGCAAGAAAAAACGCAAACGGATCCAGCGTGATGGCGCACCGCAAGGCAACCAACGGATCAACGTTCAGGAGAAACCCGGGCAGCAAGGCGGAGAACATAGAAAACCACAACAGGCTGGCGGCAATAAACCACAGGTTGTCATCAAAAACAAAAAACGTTTACTAAAAAAAGAGGTAAACGAAGAAGATGTACAAAAGCAAATTAAAGATACGCTGGCTCGTTTGACCAGCAAAGGAAAATCGAAAGGTTCCAAATATCGTCGCGATAAACGCCAGGCCGTAAGCGACCGGATGGCTGCCCAGGCCGAATTCGAAGACCAGCAAAAGAATGTGCTCAAGGTCACCGAGTTCGTTTCGGTTAACGAGCTGGCAACCATGATGAACACCTCTGTAACCAGTGTAATTTCGTCGTGTATGAGCCTTGGTTTATTTGTATCGATTAATCAGCGGCTCGACGCCGAAACAATGGCCATTGTCGCCGAGGAGTTTGGCTATACTGTCGAATTTGTAAGCGCAGATATTCAGCACGCCATTGAAGAAGAGGAAGATACCGAAGACCAACTCAAACCTCGCGCCCCGATCGTAACTGTAATGGGACATGTTGACCACGGTAAAACATCGCTGCTCGACTATATCCGCAAAACCAATGTAATTGCAGGTGAAGCAGGCGGTATTACCCAGCACATTGGCGCCTACCGGGTGAAACTGGCCGATGGACGTGAAATTACATTCCTCGATACCCCAGGTCACGAAGCATTTACTGCCATGCGTGCCCGCGGCGCTCAGGTTACAGATATTGCAATCATCATTATTGCTGCCGACGACAGCGTGATGCCCCAGTCAATCGAAGCAATCAACCACGCGATGGCTGCCGGGGTCCCGATTGTTTTCGCAATCAACAAAATTGATAAACCGGGGGCCAATCCGGAGAAAATTAAAGAACAACTGGCCAATATGAACTTCCTGGTTGAAGAATGGGGTGGTAAATATCAAAGCCAGGATATCTCAGCGAAAAGTGGTCTCAATGTCGAAGACCTGCTTGAAAAAGTATTGCTTGAAGCTGAAATGTTGGATTTAAAAGCCAATCCGGACCGGCGGGCCGTTGGCACGGTTATCGAATCATCGCTTGATAAAGGACGCGGGTATGTGGCAACAATCCTGATCCAGAACGGAACACTGCGGGTAGGCGATGTTGTTTTGGCCGGTCAGTATTACGGGCACGTAAAAGCTATGTTCAACGAACGGAACCAGCGAGTAGAGCAGGCCGGGCCATCAGAACCGGTAATTATCCTTGGACTGGATGGAGCGCCACAGGCTGGCGACAAAATCCACTGCATGGAAAATGAACGCGAAGCCCGGGCAATTGCCAATAAACGCGAACAGCTGGCCCGGGAACAAGGCTTGCGGACCCAGAAACATATCACGCTGGATGAAATCGGACGCCGTATCGCAATCGGCAACTTCCAGGAATTGAACCTGATCGTTAAAGGCGACGTGGACGGATCGATCGAAGCATTGTCTGATTCGCTGATCAAACTTTCGACCGAAGAGATTCAGGTGAACGTGATCCATAAAGCCGTTGGACAGATTTCTGAATCCGACATTATGCTGGCAACAGCTTCCAACGCAATTGTTGTCGGGTTCCAGGTTCGCCCTTCAGTAAATGCACGCCGGTTGGCTGAAAAAGAACAAATCGATATCCGGTTGTATTCAATCATATACGATGCAATCAATGAAATCAAAGCGGCAATGGAAGGCATGCTTTCGCCTGAAATTAAAGAAGAAATTACTGGTACCGCCGAGATTCTTGAAACATTTAAGATTACTAAGGTGGGTACAATTGCCGGATGTATTGTACGCGACGGAAAGATTACCCGCGGAAGCAAAGTGCGGATCATTCGCGATGGTATCGTAATCTACACCGGAGCCCTTGGTTCATTAAAACGGTTCAAGGACGATGTGAAAGAAGTTCTCAAAGGTTATGAATGTGGCTTGAACATTGATGGATACAATGACATCAAGGTCGGAGACTTCGTTGAAGCATTTAACGAGGTTGAAGTTGCCAAGTCACTTTAGTTCAGCAACCAAATTTTTCTCATAATTCAAAACCTGCTTCACAAGAGCAGGTTTTTTTTCTGAACCCCTGGCATGAAAAATTTGAGAACCCAACAAAAAAGGGGGACAGCCTGAAACATTTGTTTTTGGGCTGTCCCCCTTTTTTTACAGCGCAACTATCTTTAAGCTTCCAGCATCGCTTTGTATGCTGCGGCATCCATCAATTCGTCCAACTCGGCAATGTTGGCAACCGAAATTTTAATCAGCCACCCTTCGCCATACGGATCTTTGTTCACTAATTCCGGAGCATCTTCCAACCCTGAATTTACTTCCAGCACTTTTCCGCCAACAGGCATGAACAAGTCTGAAACAGTTTTTACTGCTTCAATCGTCCCAAAAGTATCGCCTTTCCCTAAGTCTTCCCCTTCGGTTTCGATTTCAACAAAAACAATGTCGCCCAATTCTCCCTGAGCGAAATCGGTAATCCCTACGATTGCAACATCACCATCAACACGGATCCATTCGTGTTCGGTGGTATACTTTAAGTTTTCAGGCAAATTCATAATGCTTTCTTCAGATTAAATTTTTGATCAAAAGTAATACAATTTTTTTTCACGACTTTAACAAAAGTCACAGATAGTTAATTTATTCGAACTTTTATTAATTCAACACTCCGTTAAGAGTTGTGTTAAATAATTGATAATCAACAAAATAACTTGATTTTTGTTTGGTAAAACCCCTGAGAATCAGTATCTTAAGAGAATTTACCAGATTCATTTCAAGTATGACTCTCAAGGGCTA
>JAJUGZ010000136.1 GCA_029265715.1 Bacteroidota bacterium | reverse complement strand
GCTGCAATTGTCGGTCGCGCTGGCGGTACCCAGCTCTGACAGGGTTACCGAACAGTCGCCACTGCCGGTAGACAGTGTGCCCGGTACATTCGGGCAGGTGATTGCCGGGGCAATGTCATCAACCACCGTGAAGGTCTTTGAACAGCTCGCGCTGTTACCGGCCTGGTCGGTAGCTGTCCAGACTACCGTATGCGTGCCAAGCCCAAACGGACCGGCCTGATCAGCTGCTATGGTAATATTGCCTGCACTGCTGCAGTTGTCGGTCGCGCTGGCGGTACCCAGCTCTGACAGGGTTACCGAACAGTCGCCACTGCCGGTAGACAGTGTGCCCGGTATATTCGGGCAGGTGATTACCGGGGGAGTCAAGTCCTCGGCCTTAATAACAACCTGCTTAATATCATAACACCCAGCAGCAGTAATACCTTTTATGTAATAAATTCCGGGCGTAGCACTTGTTGGTGTAGAATATGGTAAAGTCGCAGCAGCATCTAACCAGTAGGTATATGTAGTCGGAACAGAGCCATTCGTAATTGCGCTTGTCAGATCAGCAGTTGGAGTTCCCGGACAAACAGAAATATCCGAAACCGTAAAATCTGGTTTTGGATTAACAACAACTTCGGCTGTAGTTGTAAAGTTTTGTCCCGTACAACTTGGCAATGAAAAAGTATATGTAATCGTATAAGTTCCCGCATAAGCCGGATTGGAGGGAATTGTAATCTCCCCCGTCGTCGGGTCAACCGGAAGTCTTACCGGATCAGATGACGAATAAGTTCCGTTGCCATATCCCGTCCTGAAAACCGGAACCGTTTGCCCATCAGGACAGAAAGGTCCTCCATAATAGATAGATGTTCCCAACACAACATTTGACTGCAAAATTGGATAAACAAAATCTTCCAATTTGGTTACGCTGGTGGATGTTTTAGTCTCGACCATAATCGTCTTAACCCGGATCGTAGGTACGCATGGTTGTAATTGAGCAAATAATTGTGTAATATTAATTGCGGCCTCAACTACTTCGTTAACATCATAGACTAATCCTGCCCCCCAGTCCGTCCAAGGATTAGCAACAGGCCCGGAAGAAGCCTTGGCATATGCGATATTCTCACCAATCGTATAAGGCTGATAACCATACGTTGTCCCCGAAAGTTGTTTCCATATTCCAAACTTAATTTCGGCCAATCCAGATCCCCCATTAGCAAAATCCAATGTTATAGATAAATCATTTATTGTTCTCCCTCCATGAGGAGCAACCGTCGAAAATCCACCAGAATTACCTCCTGCATTGGTTATATCAAGCTTTTCTTGAAGAAACTCAATTCTTAACCCGCAAGTTCCGATAGATGGAATTTTACTTGCTGCAACAAATAAAATCTGATCGCCGTTATTATCTTTCCCCAAATAAAACATCGACTGCACGACGTCTGTTTTATCATTCGGCGAAGACTTTTCCCATTGCCAGGAAGTATTGGGGTTTGCATCCTCAGTTGAAGCACTTGATTTAAACATCAGGTCATTACTGTTATTATATAAATCCTTTTCTCTTAACAGATACGGCATACTGGCATCCACTTTGGTCCCATCCGTATTAAATAATCCATCCCCGGTTAATGTTTTAATCCAGTCTCCACCCGCCGATATTGTTCCAGGCATAAAATCCCCATCAACCTCAAACCCATTGATTGGTTTTATAACCGGAATTGTCGTTTGGGAAAAAACACTCATCGAAGAAATTATCCAGACCAAAAGCCCCAAAACAGCTTTTGGGAATAATTTAAGCTCCCGCTGGAGGTTTATCAAACTACTCCGGCCAGGATTAACCTTCAAAAGAAAAGCCCGAAAGCTATCTTCGGGAAACAATTGTTTCAATAGGTAAACGTGTTTCATATTGTTGATTTTTTCTATTTCACTAATTTTTTCAGAAAATAAAAGGCATTAACAAATGCCTCTCTATTAGCAACATAGGTGTTTTTCACCTTTATTTCTGTATACAAGTTATGACAACTCGATCAGTCCGGCCAAACGAACAAAGAGGTATTTAAAAAGGATTAATCAAACGGGGCTTTTCAGCTATCAAATGCAGGATTTGAACTATTTTGAGCTATTTAACATTTTTTAAGGGTACTGCCTGCATCTCAAGAACCAAGATAAAAACATTGAATATCCGACACTTACAAAAAAAACGTGCCGTAAAACAAAGAAAAACGATTCGTCCGTTCAGGAAACGGGTTCGGGCTAAGTTACTCGAAACGGATCGTCTTCTCGGGCGAGATTCGGGAAATCAGAAAAGAAGGGCCAACCAACATCAGTAAAGTTGTCAGAATGGTGCCAATGTTAACCAACAGGAAAAGGCCCCACGAAAGATTAATTGCTACATGATCGACATAGTACGAAGCAGGGTCGAGCTTTACCACGTGAAAATAATACTGAACCAAACAGGCTGCAAGACCGAGTATATTTCCCCAAACCATAGCTTTCAGGATTAACATACCGGAGAAATACAAAAAGATTTTGCGCAGGTTGGCTTCGGGCAGCCCCATGGCTTTCAGGATACCAATCATCTGCACCCGTTCCAGAATAATAACCAGAAGGCCCGATACCATATTGAAGCCTGCCACAACAACCATCAGGACCAGGATAACCCATACGTTCATATCGAGCAGGCTAAGCCAATCGAAAATCTGGTTATATTTTGATTTGATGCTGACAACCTGCAATACCGGCCCGTTTTCGACCATGTAACTGACCAACAAATTTTTAATCTCTTTCTCCTGAATGTCGAGCTGATTAATGTCATCAACCAATACTTCGAAACCGCTCACCTGATCGTCGGTCCAGTTATTGAGCCGCTGGATATGTCCGATGTCGACTAACGCAAACAAGCGGTCGAATTCTTCCAGGCTGGTTTTGTAAATACCGCACACCTCGAACCGGCGCGAACGCGGAACTACCTCTTCCCCATTCAGAAAAAACATGTCCACTTTATCGCCAAGCTTAACTTTCAGGTCGGCAGCCACCTGCTTCGATATCCAGATTTTATTCGACCGGGCAGAATCTCCAACGGCAAACGGTTCGCCTTCAATGAGGTTTTCCCGAAAAAAGCTCCAATCGAAATCCGGTCCGACCCCTTTCAACACCAAGCCCATCATCTGCTCGTCGGTATGGATAACTCCCGGTTTGGTGGCAAAAACCTGAACATGTTTCACCCCCCCGACCTTCCGGAGCTTATCCAGAAAAGGCTGTTCCCTGCTAATCGGCTGTGTTTCGTACGACTGATTGGAGTCCAGATTGACAATTTGCAGGTGAGAACCAAAACCAACCACTTTGCGCCCGACTTCTTTCTTAAAACCGGTCACAATCGCTACCGAAAGGATCATGACGACCAGGCCCAAAGCAATCCCGAAAAGCGCGATGTTCACGATTTTATTTGATAATTTGCTCCGGTTTTCTCCGGAAGAAAATATACGTCGGGCTATAAACAATTCGGTATTCACGGGGCGCAAGTTAAACAGAATTTGGTTATCCGCCGATCAAATCCTGAAGTTTTGGGAACGGTTAAACATCAACAGCATCTTCACGCTGGTTAATAAACGGGAGGACCAACAACGATATCAGTCCCATTACAATTAACATAGCTGTCGTGGTACCGTGGGCAACAAGGGCAAAAACCTTCCCGTCCGACTTATCAACGCCATAGAGGGCCAACGCTTCGATCACCATAAAGTGCCAGGCCCCAATTCCGCCCTGAACGGGGGCCACCATACCAAAACTTCCCAACACAAAAGTGGTCAGACCGGCAATTAGTCCCAGGTGCGATGTAAAGCCGAAAGCAAAAAACACAACATAAAGCATCACATAATACATCAGCCAAATAAATACAGAATGGAACACAAACGCTCCTTTGTTTTTCAACGTTCGGATGGTTCGAAAGCCTTCGGAAAACTGGTCGATAATAGCCGCCAATTTCCGGAATATGCTGGTTTCCCTGATTTTACTGCGCGAGAACCACAACAATATAGCCACCAAAAGGATTCCGCCAATCAACACCGGCGAATAAATGACCGCATGAAGCTTCCCGTTGATTTCCGGATTGTTTTGAAGAAAACGGATCATCTGTCCGAATTGCGCGACAATTGTAATCCCCAGCAGCAAAAGGAGCATCAGCATGTCGATCAACCGTTCGACCACCACCGTGCCAATCAACTTGGTGAATGGGATTTTTTCGTACCGCGCCAATACGCCGCACCGCGAGATTTCTCCCATCCGCGGAAGAGCCAGGTTCATCAGGTAACCAACCATAACGGCCAAAAAAGTGTTGGTGGTCCGGGGTTTGTGCCCCAGCGGTTCAATCATCAAGTTCCAGCGAAGCGTCCGGCTCAGGTGGCTCAGCAATCCGATCAAAAGTGAAAGCCAAATCCATCCATACGAAACACCATGTTTTAAGACCCCGGCAATCCGGTCAATATCCTGATCCTTGTAAACCAACCAAAAAATAAAAATCCCGACCGAAAAAAAAGCAAGGAATTTAAGTACTGTAGCAAGTCTCTGTTTCAAGGTTATGCCGTTTAATGATAAATCCGGTTTTCTTTTAAAGGTAATTTTGCGCTGTCAACTGCTTTATGTGCATACTTTTATATCTTTGCGCACCTTAGAAAAAGCAAAACATCGAAAGCAAAAATACATTTTTGTTTTTAATGGCTTCGATCCGGTGCAATATTTTAGGAACATAACCAAACACGCGCATGACGGTTGTAAGAGCAAAAAAAAATCTGGGGCAACACTTTCTGAAAGACAAGAATATTGCCCAAAAAATCGTCGACAGCCTCGCTGCCAACGATATTCTGTCTGTGCTCGAGATTGGCCCGGGCATGGGCGTACTAACCCAGTTCTTAATCCGTAAGCCCAACTTTCAAACGTTCGTGGTCGAAATCGACACCGAATCGGTTGACTTCCTGAAACAGCACTATCCCGAACTTCAAGAACGTATTATTTCAGACGATTTTCTCCGGATCGACCTACAAAAATGGTTTCAGGGGCCTTTTGCCGTAATTGGCAATTTCCCGTACAACATTTCGTCTCAAATATTTTTCAAAGTGCTTGACTATCGCGATCAAATTCCGGAGGTTGTTGGAATGGTCCAGAAAGAAGTCGCAGAGCGGATCTCTGCCGGGCCCGGCTCTAAAACTTACGGCATCCTGAGCGTTTTGCTACAAGCTTTTTACCGGATTGATTATCTGTTTACGGTTCAAGAGCACGTTTTTGCACCGCCGCCCAAAGTCAAATCGGCTGTTATCCGGATGACCCGTAACGAGCGCCAATCGCTCAACTGCGACGAGAAACTGTTTTTCATGGTAGTCAAACAATCATTCAACCAGCGCCGGAAAACCCTCCGCAATTCGTTGAAAACATTGATAAAAGCCGAAGAACTCAGGCAAAACCCTGTTTTCGACAAACGTCCGGAGCAATTGAGTGTCGAAGAATTCGAGAAACTGACCCAGCTAATTGCCCACCAGTTATAACCGTGCACTTCTGTAAGATTTAAGCAAAAGAATAGCCACAAAATATGGACTTTGCCGTGTGGTTTTTTGCCGGTTGTTCGTCTATAAGGCAGCAACCTAACAAAACAACTTATGACTGGCAAACCAACCCTGACGCTCATCCGGTACTGTTTCGTATCGGTATTTTTCGTCCTCGGTTATCTGTATTTCCTGATGTTATGTCCGGCACACCTGGCTTATCAGGAACAGATGCAGCTTTTCCGGCTCGACTTGCTTTATTTTCAGGAGTTCCTGAAACAACCGGGAGGCCTTTCGCTTTATGCCGGAAGTTTCCTGACCCAGTTTTTTATCAATCCGGCACTTGCTGCCCTGATTGTCACCACAATTGGAATTGCAACCTGGTTCTTGTCCGTTCAAATTCTGAAACGATTCGATATAACAGGCCCCCTGCCCGGGTTATTCCCTCCGTTACTCGTGTTTGCCCTGCAAAGTCACCAGGAGTTTTTAATGGGCCATGTGATTGCGTTTATCGTGCCACTGGCGTTTTCTCTTGTATTTATTCATTTGCGAAGTACCACGACCCAAATTATTCTTTCGGCCATCGGGCTGCCTGCTCTTTACTTAATTTCGGGGGGCTGGGTTCTCCTTGCGGCACTGGTTTGTTTGTTGTATGAACTTCTGAACGCACGAAATGTGCAAATCGCGCTGTTCATTTTGGCTGTATCATTGGTTGCGCCCGTTCTCTCCTCGCGCTTTCTGTTCGTCATTCCTCCTGCCCAGCCAATCCTGACTCCGCTACCCAAAGCCCCCGGGTTCAACCAGATACTCAACTTGTCTTCTCTGATTGCATTTTTCCCGCTGGCTGTTTCGGGCTCGTTCATCCTGAATTTCAAAAGAAACCAGAAGCAATGGTCGCAGAATAAACCCATCGTTGCGACGGGGCTGCTCATCGCGGCCATTTCAGGAACAGCCATATACCTATATAAAACATCGTACGATTACAAAACAGAATTGCTGCTTCGGGTTGACCAGGCTTTTGTAAACCATCAGGACGATCGGGTCCTGGAATTGGCCGACCAGTATCCCGGGAGTAACCAGTTTATTACCTACTATACCAACCTATCGCTGGCCAGACAAGGCAGGTTAACCGACCAACTGTTCAACTACAACCAAATTGGGACAAAGGGTTTATACCTGCCATGGCAATATAACAGCCCCCTTTTTGGTAGCGAAGTTTTTTACGAATTAAACTACACGAACGAGGCCTACCGATGGGCGTTCGAGGCCATGGAAACCACCCGGATAAATCCGCGTTCCCTAAAACAGCTGATACTGACCAGTCTGATAAACACACAATACGAAGTGGCAAAAAAATACCTCAACCTGTTAACCCATTCGCTGTTTTACCGCGACTGGGCCAGGCATTACCGCGAGTTGGCCGACCATCCCGAATTAGTTGAAACCGATCCGGAACTGGCAACCAAACGACGGTTTGCCATAAACACAGATTTTTGGGCCGACGACGATAATTTCGAAGCCATACTGGAACTTCTATTGCAAAACCATCCCGAAAACCGTGTGGCTTTTGAATACCTGATGGCTTACCAAATGCTTGAAAAAGATGCTTCCGGATTTATCGGGAACCTTCCACGGCTGGCGCAACGGGGTTACACCCGGTTACCCAGGCATATCGAGGAAGGGCTATTGGCTTACAGCAGCCTTGTTAAAGACGAATTTCCCAAAGGTTATAACATACGTACAGAGACCCGGCAAAGACTGTCCGGCTATGCCCAAATTTTCAGGAGCAACAGCCAATCAATGCAACATGCCGCATCCTTGCTTTTTAAAGACTATGGGAACACCTATTGGTTCTACCTGCACTTCTTTAGCCTGCCGCACAAAAACTAACAAACATGAAACAAACACGTTATATCCTGATATTTTTTCTGACAGTGATCTGTTTGCTTAACTCTTGCTCCACAATGCCCGGAAACGCGCTGCTACTCGACCGCCAACCGGATTTAAAGCCCAATTACTCCGGAGTAACCATCCCGGTCAATATAGCGCCCTTGAATTTTCGTATTCAGGAAAAAGCCGAAAATTACCTGATCCGTTTCGAACCGGCTACAGGAAGCGCATTTGTCGTTTCAAGCTCCAACGGAACGATCCAAATTCCGGAGAAAAAATGGAAAAACCTTTTACAGTCTTCTGTGGGCCAGTCAATCCGAGTGAATGTTTTTGCGAAAACGGCAGGCAAATGGACCCGTTACCAACCCATTGAGAATTTTGTTTCTCCTGACTCAATCGACAGCCATCTGGTGTACCGGCTTATTGAGCCCGGGTTTGTAAGCTGGGGGAACATGGGCATTTATCAGCGTAACTTAGAAAATTTCGACGAAATACCGGTCATTGAAAATAGCATGAGCGACAATAATTGCATGAACTGCCACTCGTTTAATCACAACGATGCATCGACCATGCTTTTTCACATGCGTGGCGCTCATGTCGGAACAATCATATTCCAAAACGGGAACGTTCAGAAATTTAATACCGCGACCGATTCAACCCTGTCGGCTGGCGTTTACCCGGCCTGGCACCCCAACGGCCGACTTATCGCCTTTTCGACCAACAAAATTCTCCAGCGGTTCCATGCCGTTGCCAATAAGCGAATTGAAGTCCAAGACACCATTTCTGACATTGTCCTGCTCGACACCAGGTCCGGAGAAATCAGCACGGCCAACACAATTGCCACCAAAAACCGGATGGAAACCTTTCCAACGTGGTCGCCCGATGGATTGTTCCTGTATTTTTGCAGCGCCACCCGCGTAGCGCCTTCCGATTATTCTCACATCCATTACGATTTACTGCGGTGCCCTTTTAATCCGGAAACCCAGACATTCGGAACAGCCGACACCATTTTTGCGGCTTCAAAAATCGGGAAAAGTGTGTCGTTCCCACGAGTTTCGCCCGATGGTATGTATCTTTTATTTTGTCTTGCCGAATACGGGAACTTCTCGATCTGGCACGACGACGCCGACCTGCTCCTGTTAAACCTATCGAATGGCGAGATCTCGAGACCCGACATAAACAGCGACAAATCGGAGAGCTACCATTCCTGGTCATCCTCGGGCCGATGGATTGTTTTTAGTTCACGGCGAAGCGACGGTCTGTTTACCAGACCTTATCTCGCTTATTTCGACCGAAATGGAACAGTCCATAAACCGTTTGTGC
The DNA here is from genome assembly GCA_029265715.1 of Bacteroidota bacterium. Taxonomy (GTDB): domain Bacteria; phylum Bacteroidota; class Bacteroidia; order Bacteroidales; family Prolixibacteraceae; genus Aquipluma. Next base: position 344 of record JAJUGZ010000136.1, on the reverse strand, counting down.
TTCCGCAAAAAGACCCTGATTTTTACGATTTGTTCCTGAAATCATACAACCTTCCAGAGCTGGTAACATCAGAGATCCGGCTCAATCCGCGGAAACTTTTGCCAATGGTCAGGGCAGAAGCGACACCGGTAACGTTCCGTACAAAATAAGCAATCAGAAATGGGTTCTTTCTAACCACAGAAATACACAACGTACTCATGGAGTTTCATCTGTATAAATTTTCAAAGTTGTTTCTTACAATTTTCGTATCTATTTCTGTTTTTCAAACTAGTTTCTCAACGAGATGGAATAGCCATTTATACATTCCCGGTTGGTATAAGCTTCAGCTTTTATGGCTATTTCAT
>JAJUGZ010000073.1 GCA_029265715.1 Bacteroidota bacterium | reverse complement strand
CAGGAAAGTTCGGCCTGAAAGTCCCTTAACTCGCTTTCGCCCATCTCCTGGTTAAGGTACCGGTCAATCTTTTCATAATAGTCCGATCTGCGTATCATCGTTCAATGAATTTAATATCGTTGGGCTGTAATAAGCCTAATTAGTTTCTGTTTTTTCTTAGAAAAGAAAATAAGTCTAAAATCTTAACAAGTTTTAGTTAACATCTGCGTATACGTCTTCACTGCGGGTCAGTGGAACGCCACCGCCTTTTACCATCGAAAGCTCTTCGGATGTTAATACGTCGAATGTAATTGTAGTGTCGTTTGACTGATTGTTCGAAAATAAAGTTTTCATTACTTTTGAGTTTAATGATTAATACTAAAATTCCTTAATTATCCTTGTTCGATCGTTTATCCGGAATTTTGGCAAAAGGTAACCCTGAGAAAATGAAAAAAATATGACTTGTTTTTTGAAGAGGATAACTATTCAATGCCTAATAATACTAATTTCAAATTATTTCACATTCCATAAATTATTCGCTATTGAATTATCAAATAGGGAAAGAGATAGCTTGAAGGTAATAGACCTAAATGCCAAAGGAATAAAAGCTGGCAGGTTAGGTGATTATGAAACCGCAATAGATTATTTTGATAAAATCATAATTCTTAGGCAAACTCTATTCGGACGAAACAGTATCAAACTTGTTCCTTTTCTAATCAACGTTGGTATTCAATATAAAAACCTCGGAGATTATAAAAAAGCTATTGAAAACTATCAAAAAGCTGAACAAATTCTAAAAGCAGACCAATCAAAAAGTCAAAGTTTACTTGCACTTGTGTATACCAATATGGGAAATATTGAAAAGTTGCGAGGAGATTACATAAAAGCTCTTGATTATCAAAGATACGCTCTTGATATATTACAAAAGGATTCCATTAAGTACATAGACCAGTTTAATAGTATAAAATACAATCTTGCCGAGACCTACTGCAATTTAAGGGATTACCCCCGGGCAAATGCATATATCAACGAAAACCTAAAATCGACCTTGCCCCGATTAAAGCCCCGGTATTATGACCTGCTGGCCGTTAACTATAAGAACTTAAAAGATTACAAATTATCCGACTATTATTTCAACAAAGCGATTGCCGAATGGTCGAAATTATTCGGTGAAGAAAATATCGAACTGGGGTTTGAATATCTGGGATATTCGTCCATGTTGTTAGAAGCAGGACTTTATGACAAAGGATACCATGCCAACCAGATTGCAGAATCTGTTATTGGGAAATATTACGGAGAAAAGAGCCGAGAAAGATCAAATATCCTGATAAACTATGGCGATTATTATTTTCTGAAAGATACCAAAGCAAACCGGATTGATGAATTCCGGGCCCTCCGAAAACAAAACTTAGCCCAGGCGCTGAAATATTACCAGAAAGCGGCCGTTGCTGTAGCCGATTCGTTTGAAACAGATGACCCGTATCTCGATGTTCCGATCGACAAATCAATTTCTGACATCCAATTACTGGAAGCCTTGAAGAAAAAAGCCCTCACACTTGAACGACTGGGAGACATCTATCTCTCAGAGTTTGAACATGAAAATGCTATTTATCAGTTCACTTCGGCATTGGGGACCCTGACTGATGCCTCAAAACTGATTCATCAATTAAGAACCGGTTACATAAGCGAAGACAGCAAACTTTTTCTGGCCGAGAACCAGGAATCAACATTCATGAGCGCCATTGGCATTGCATGTAAATTATACGAACACACTAAAGATCAAAAATATATCAATCTGGCTTTTGAATTTTCGGAAAGGAGTAAATCGGCAACCCTGCTCGCTTCGATGAAAGACATCGAAGCAAAAGAATTTGGCGGGATCCCCGAAGAAATGCTGGACCGGGAGCGGTTTCTGAAAATCAATATTGCCAATTACAAACAAATGCTGTTTGATGAAAACCAGCATGAAAATCCAGACACCCAGAAGACCAACCTGTATTCCAACAAAATATTCCAGTACAATGAAGAATACAGCAAGCTTGTTCAAACGTTTGAAACAAATTATCCGAAATACTACTCATTTAAATATGCCAATAAAGTTACTGATATATCGGAGGTCCGAAAAAACTTAAGCGGCAGGGAAGCGTTGATTGAATATGTTGTTGACAAAACATCACATAATCCGGAAGACTGGAGGGTTTACCGGTTTTATATCAGCAAAACGGATATCGGTTTCTCAAAGATCAAGATTAACGCCAACTTTGATAACGATATAACCTTCTTACACCATTTCTTAACTACTCCGGACTACCTCTCAACCCGCAAAGCTGATTTTATAAAATATTCATTGGCTGCCAATAATGTTTATAATATTTTATTGCGCCCAATTGCCCAACAACTAAAAGGCAAAATCGTCACCATTGTCCCCGATGAAAAATTGGCCTATATCCCATTTGACGCCTTGCTGACTTCGATGCCGGATACGTCCAAAATGGATTTTCGGAACCTGAGTTATCTGATCAAAGATTTTACAGTTAACTATACCTATTCTGCAACCTTGCTCTATAACTATTTAGAACATAAGAGTACGGCAACCAAAAAGCTTTTGGCATTTGCCCCCGTTTACAAATTCGGAGAAGTCAGGAGCGGCAAAGATTCAAACCAGACTTATAATTTGAACCCGCTGCCGGGGGCTGTCGAGGAAGTAACCCAAATTCATGAATTCATCTCAGGAAACGTATTTGAAGACAAACAGGCACAGGAATCTACCTTCAAAAAGCTGGCCGGGAATTATGACATCCTGCATTTGTCGATGCATACCATCATGAACGACAGCCTGCCCATGTTTTCAAAGCTGGTTTTTGCAGAGCCCGAAGATTCACTGGATGATGGGTTCCTGAACACCCAGGAAATTTACAACATGAAGCTACAAGCGCGATTAGCCGTCTTAAGCGCCTGTAACACCGGATCCGGGAAATTATACAAAGGCGAAGGTGTTATGAGCCTGGCAAGGGGATTCTTATATGCCGGGTGCCCGTCAATTGTTATGACCTTGTGGCAGGTTGAAGACAAATCTGGAGCAGAAATCATGAAAAGCTTCTACAAATACCTCTCCTACGGCAAACGGAAAGATGCAGCACTGCGACTGGCTAAATTAGACCACATTAAAAGTGCCGATCCGTTAAAAGCACATCCTCATTACTGGTTAGGGTACGTAACTATTGGAAACCCGGCCCCGATGTACAACAGGACGGATATTTACGTTGTTATCATCATCATTCTCGTTGTCGGATTTATTCTTGCCGACCAGATATTGCGACGAAAAAATACCGGGAAAAGGTTCTAAATTGGTTGAATTACATAAAGCAGAAAGCACCTTCTTAAAGATTGCTTAACCATCGGTCGATTATTGAAAAAATGACCTGATCGTATCCGTTTTGAAGTTACATTTGCAGGCATTTTATCCTTTTTTTATGGGAAAACATTTCAGTAATCACCTGAAAAACCTTAGTTTATCCGGAGTTATCGTATCATTGGGCATTGTTTTTGGAGACATCGGGACCTCTCCTCTTTATGTGCTGAAAGCGATCTTATCTTCAAGCTCTCACATCGATGAATTACTGATTATTGGTTCTTTGTCGTGTATTATCTGGACTTTGACTCTACAGACCACCATTAAATATGTGGTAATAACCCTGAAAGCAGACAACAAAGGCGAAGGAGGGATTTTATCCTTATTTGCCCTGCTGCGCAAGAAACACAGCAAGCTATTCGTTTTCGCATTGATTGGCGGAAGCACGCTCCTGGCAGATGGCGTTATTACACCGTCGATTACTGTCATGTCGGCTATCGAAGGTGTTTCGATCATGAACCCCATGATACCTGTTATTCCCATCGTACTGCTGATTATAACAGGCTTATTTTTTATTCAACAATTTGGAACAGCTTTCGTCGGAAAATCGTTTGGCCCCATCATGTTCCTTTGGTTTCTGATGCTCGGCGTTCTGGGACTGACCCAGTTGCTGCAAAACCCAATTGTTCTGAAAGCATTCAATCCCTACTATATTGTCTTGCTTTTATCTCAATACCCCAAAGGCTTCCTGTTATTAGGTGCCGTATTTTTATGCACAACCGGAGCGGAGGCCTTATACACCGACTTGGGACACTGCGGATTAAAAAATATACGCACCAGCTGGGTGTACGTGAAAACCATGCTCGTTCTAAATTATCTGGGGCAAGGCGCCTGGGTGCTTTCGCATATTGGCAGCGTTGTTACCGACGTCAATCCATTTTATGCCATTATACCTCAATGGTTCCTGCCGTTTGGAGTGGGAATGGCCGCCCTTGCTGCCGTAATTGCCAGTCAGGCTTTAATTAGCGGATCGTACTCACTGATCAGCGAAGCAATTTCCCTGAATTTCTGGCCGAAGATCCGAATAAAATACCCTTCGCATTCCAAAGGACAAATGTATATCCCTTCCATCAACTGGATCCTTTTTATTTCGTGTTGTCTGGTTGTATTGTTTTTCCAGAGCTCTTCAAACATGGAAGCAGCCTACGGACTGGCAATTACCATAACCATGATGATGACAACTGTTTTGGTCGTTTATTACCTTCGGATGAAAAAAACCTCCGTTGCATTTATCACCCTTTTCGTTGCTGCCTACTCGGTCATTGAAGGTGCATTCTTTATTGCCAATGCCAATAAATTTGTTCACGGAGGTTGGTTCTCGATACTGATGGCTGCAATTATTTCTGCAATTATGCTGGCAATGTATCATGGGAGAAAAGTCAGAAACCGGTTTATTACGTTTGAGCACCTGAAAGATTACCTCCCCATTATTTCCGACGTAAGTGAAGACGAGACGATACCGAAATATGCCGGGAACCTGGTCTATACCACCCATGCCAACAATCTGGGCGATTTAGAGGCCAAAACAATTCAATCGATCATCAGCCGACAACCTAAACGAGCCGACATTTACTGGTTCCTGCATGTTGATATCGTTGACAATCCTTATGTACTCGAATATAAAGTTACCGAGCTGATCCCGGGGAAAATTATGAGAATCGATTTTTTCCTCGGATTTAAGGTCCAGCCTCGCATTAACGAATATTTCAGGCAAGTGCTCAACCACCTTTCCGATGAGGGGAAAATAGACTTGATCAGCCGTCATCCCTCACTTAAAAAACGCAAGATCCTTTCTGATTTTCGGTTTGTCCATATCGACCGTCGTGTCATCCGTCAAGTTGATCTGCCATTCTTTGACAGGGTGGCGCTCAACCTTTATTATGAATTGAGGCGAATTGGCATTTCTGACATTAATGCATACGGACTCGACGCTAGTTTGGTCACCATCGAAAAAATTCCGCTAACAATTCCAAGTCAGGCAAAAATTCCTTTTATCATGCGACAATAAATCGTTCACTGGCGATTTTATTTGTATTTTCAAGCTTCATTCAAAGAAAAAAACAATTATGAAGTTTGGAAGCCTTGACAATTCAGAAAACGTTGATTTTCGGTTACCCGAAGATCATCCGGCTACAGCTATTATTTTCGGGAAAAACGACAACCAAAAACCACTCCGTATTTTTGTCGGATGCGCGAAGTGGAACAAACAGGATCTAAAGAATTTCTATCCGCGAGGCACCAAAGACGAGTTGGCCTACTACTCGACTCAATTTAACTCGATTGAACTGAATGCAACATTCTATGCTATGCCCAAACGAGAGCAGGTAATTACCTGGAGAAATAAAACACCCGCCGATTTTAAGTTCTTTCCAAAAATATCACAATCTATCAGCCATCTTCGCCGCTTGAACGACGTAAAAACGCTAACTGACGAGTATTGCGACAGTATCAGTAATTTCGAAGAAAAGCTCGGGATGGTTTTCCTTCAGTTACACGATAATTTTGGTTATAAAAACATCGACCGCCTTGCCCATTTCATAGAAACTTTTCCTAAATCAATTCCGCTTGCCGTTGAGCTGAGAAACACCGATTGGTTTAATAATGAAAACGTATCGGAAGAAGTCTATTCCTTATTTGAAAAAACCAACACAACAAATGTTTTGGTCGATACAGCTGGCCGGCGCGACTTATTGCACATGAGAATGACAACGCCTTATGCTTTTATTCGCTATGTTGGGGCCAACGAACCGCAAAGCGACCGCGAAAGGCTTGATGCTTGGGTTATCCGGCTAAAAAAATGGATGGACCAAGGCCTGCGGGATATCTATTTTTTTGTACATCAAAACATCGAAATAGAATCTCCCCTGCTATCTGCCTATTTTATTGAACGGCTGAATAAAGAACTCAACCTGGCATTGAAAATACCCCAAACACTTTCTGACATAAAATAATAGTTGTGGCAAACGAGTTTCCCGCATGTCATGAATTTCGTTGATTCAGCGAAAACGCCGGAAGGAAAAAACAAGCCGCAGGTGAAAATTCCGCCTGCGGCCGTTTCTCTCTAACACAAACACAACTAAATCACTAGCTTTATAGGAAATACAATGTCAAAGCGTAACGCCGGTTTTAAAAATGGCAATCTCTTTAAACCCGCTTTCTTCATGTTTTAAACGTTTCCCGTTTGCCACCTCAATGACAAAAGCGATAAAGTCTTCCAGTAGTTCGTCCATTGTCTGGTCTTCCAACAGCCTTCCGGCGTTAAAATCAATCCAGTTGTTCTTTTTATTGTACAATCCTGAATTGGTTGAAATTTTCATCGTCGGAACAAAACTTCCGAACGGAGTACCGCGACCGGTCGTGAAAAGCACCAGTTGACAACCGCTAAAACCCAGGGCCGACGCGGCAACCAGGTCGTTGCCCGGAGCCGAAAGCAAGTTCAACCCTTTTACTTTAATCGGCTCGGCATATTTCAATACATCAACAACTGTAGCACTACCTCCTTTTTGAGTACAACCCAACGACTTGTCTTCGAGTGTTGAAATTCCTCCTTTTTTATTTCCGGGCGATGGATTTTCATACACGGGAAGATTGTGCTGCAAATAATAATCCTTAAAATCGTTGATCAGGCTGACTGTTTTATCAAAAATTGTACGGTCTTTTGCCCGGGCCATCAGCAAGGTCTCGGCGCCAAACATTTCAGGCACTTCGGTCAGGATGGTAGTCCCCCCCTGGGCAATCAGAAAATCGGAAAAAGCGCCGACCAACGGATTGGCTGTAATTCCTGAAAAGCCATCGGAGCCCCCGCATTTCAATCCCACCTTGAGTTCAGCCAGCGAAACCGGTTCACGATAGTCTTTGCGTACAATTTCATAGATCTCTTTCAGAATTTCGACTCCTGCTTCAACTTCGTCTTCAACCTCTTGGGCAACCAGATAGCGGATGCGGGAAGGATCATAATCACCAATAAATTTTTTCAGGTGTTCAATCTGATTGTTTTCACACCCAAGACCTAAAACCAGAACACCTCCGGCATTCGGATGGTTAATTACATCAGCCAGAGCCTGTTGGGTATTCAGATGGTCATCGCCCAATTGCGAACAGCCATAATTATGCTTGAATACTTCAACCCCATCGATGTCAACCGGATTAACTTCCCGTTTAAATATATCGATGATCTGTTGCGCCTGCCCATTCACACATCCAACAGTCGGTACAATCCAGATTTCGTTCCGGATGCCCACATTGCCATTGGCACGTTTATACCCGTTGAATGTCAGATTTCGATTGGTATACCTCAGTTCATTCAGTTTTTGGTTGAATGAATATGTGATTGTTCCCGACAGGTTTGTTTTCAGGTTGTGGGCATGGACGTGAGCCCCTGCCTGAATCGGCCCGGTTGCATGTCCGATCGGCGCACCGTATTTAACAACATCAGCCCCCGTTTCAATTGACGTTAATGCCACTTTATGACCAACTGCAATATCTTCAAGCAAAACGATTGTCTGGTTGTCGATCTGCACCGATTCTCCCTGCTTTCCTTCAGTCAGGCAAACAGCGACATTGTCGGCTGAATTTATTTTTAAGAATTTTGCCACGCTGTAATCGTTTTAATACGTATTTACGACATTTTCATCAACGGGTTGTTTTCGTTCAAAACAGCCTTGACGGCTTTCTTCATTCCAACCTGCTCAATCAGGAATAAGTAACAGGTAACAGAAATGGTCAGATTGGGCACTTCGTTCAAGTTTCGTTTCCATACTTTTTCAAGGCTCAACACTTTTTCAACCAACTGATAGATCGAAATTGGCCGGCCATCGCATTGTGCCCAGGCTTCTTTATAAAAATCAAGAATCCACTGATCGTCCTGAACTTTATAGGTTACACCGTTGGCTTCGCCTTTAAAGTAAGCAATCATCGCAGCCAGGGAGAAAACCATTTTCTGGGGCAACATGCCGTGAGCTTTATAATAGTTGAGCAAGGTTGGCAAGTTGCGGGTTTCCCATTTCGACATGGCGTTCAGTGCGATACTTTGCCACAAGTGACGGATATACGGGTTTTTGAAACGTTCGAGAATTTTATTGGCAAACGAACGGAGCTCTTTTTCGCTACCATCCAAAACTGGCAGAACTTCGTCGTACACCAAGTCCTTCATAAAAGCGCCTACTTCCAAATGTTCGAAGGCTTCGCGTACGGTTTCCAATCCACTCAGGAATGAAACAGCATAGCTACCGGTATGACAGCCATTCAATACCTGAACTTTCTGTTCACGGTAACGGGTCATATCTTTCACAAATTTCACATCCAATCCGGCTTTATCGGCAGGAAATTCATTTTTAACCCATTCCGGGGCTTCGATGACCCAAAAATGAAAATATTCTCCCACCACAACCAGGTTATCTTCAAACCCAAGTTCTTCCTGAATGCTTTTGATTTCGTCTTTCGGAAACCCGGGAACAATACGGTCGACCAGTGTATTGCAAAAAGCGCATGAGTTATTCACCCAGTTGATGAACTCCTCGCCCAGTTTCCAGTTTTCAGCATGCTGCAATACGTATTTTTTTAGAGTTTCTCCGTTTTTATCGATTAATTCACAAGCAAAGAAGATCAACCCTTTATCCGAAGCGCCATCAAATGCCTTAAAACGTTTGTATAATAAAGCAGTTACTTTTCCGGGGAACGAATTCTGCGGTTTCATATCCAGCGTATCGGTTTCATCCCAGGCGATACCGGCTTCGGTCGTATTCGAAATAACAAAACGTAAATCAGGGTTTAAAATCGATTGCTCATATTTATCAAACTCGGTGTACGGATTAATACCCTGGTTGATACAATCGATCAGGGTGTATTCTTTAATCGGTTCACCGTTCTTAATCCCCTTCAAATAAACATGATACAAGCCATCCTGCTTATTCAGCATGTCCACCATCCCGTTGGCTAAAGGCTGAACTACATCAACCCCTGCATTAAAACCAATTTCCTTATTCATTTTATTTACAATCCAGTCGGCAAAAGCCCTCAAAAAGTTGCCTTCTCCAAATTGCAAAATCCGTGTTGGATAACTTGATGTTGTTGCTGTTTTACGATTTAGTTCCATTGGTATTCTTTTTTTTATTGCTCCGTGTACGAACACGGGATTATTTCTAAAAAAACCGTGATCGCACACGGTTTGACGCTGCAAATATATATTTTATTTGAATACGCCTAATTTAGTAAGCACCAACAATTACACAAAACATTGGAAACAAGACACATACACATTATTTCTTAATAATTATTTAATATTTACTGTATCTCCTTATTAAATCGGAACCGATATTTTTTTACTTTTAACACTTCCAATTTTTACGGAGTGTGAAAAGAAACATTTTTGTGATCTCAGGTGGTCCTGGCTTCGGAAAAACCGAATTGCTGAACGGGTTAAAATTACGAGGGTTCAAATCGGGCGACGAAGCAGCGCGAGAAATCATTTCGGAACAAATCAGAGTTAAAGGGCTGGTCGTGCCATGGAAAAATCCAGCGCTTTTTCAACAGGAAGTTTTAAAAAGACGAATTGCTTTCTGGGAATCAGTCGAGCCGGAAGAAACAGCGTTTACCGATCGCGCAATTCCCGATCAAATTGCATTTGCCCGCTATAATGGTTTTAAAACGCCACAAAACCTGCTTGATGCCGCAATCAAATACCGATATGCCGAACTTGTTTTTTTTACACCGCCCTGGAAGGAAATCTACCAACCCGATGATATTCGAAAAGAAAGCTACGACGAAGCCTGTCATATCCACCAGATATTACAGGAAACGTATCTGGAGCTGGGTTATATTGTTCAAGAATTACCATTTAGCTCTGTTGAAAAGCGGATTGATCACATATTAACGACCATAAACCCTACTAACAATGAATTTTAACCGTAGAAACTTTATCAGAAACGCAGCTGCCGGTGTTGCCGGAGTTGCAGCGATCCCGACAATTCTGGCTGCCACAATGCCTGAAGCCAAAGTCAAATTAAAAAAAGACAACTACCCATTCATTAAAAAAGGCGATGTCATTCTTTTTCAGGGAGACTCGATTACCGATGCCGGCCGGGAAAAAGAAAAAGAATTACCCAACGTTCACAGCTCGTTTGGCCCTGGCTATGCCTTTCTTATTGCCAGTCAGCTATTAAATGAACAACCAGATAAAGAGCTGACTATTTACAACCGGGGAATCAGTGGGCACAAGGTTTTTCAGCTTGCCGACCGCTGGCAGAAAGACTGCCTCGACCTAAACCCAACCGTGGTAAGCATCCTGATCGGCGTAAACGATTTCTGGCATAAGCTGAAACACAATTACGACGGAACTCTGGAAAAATACGAAACAGACTACCGAAATCTGCTGCGCCTCACTCAACGCATGTTGCCAAATGTAAGATTGGTTATTGGCGAGCCATTTGCCATGGCCGGCTGCCCGGCAGTTGATGCATCGTGGTTCCCGGAGTTTGACAGCTACCGGGCTGCTGCCAGAAAAGTAGCCACAGAAGCCGGAGCAATCTTCATCCCGTACCAAAGTATTCTTAACGAAGCGGCCAAATATGCTCCTGCCAAATATTGGACAGCCGACGGTGTGCACCCTTCGATGGCCGGATGCGCCCTGATGGCTGCAGCCTGGCTGAATGCGATTAAAAAATAAAAACCAAATACATCCGGACTGAACAAAAAAAGCAGCCTCCGCTACCGGAAGCTGCTTTTTAATTAAAATTTTGGAGTATTTTTTATACCACAGTAGCTTTCACCAGAATAGATTTAACCTGATTGTAAACATTCTCTCCGGTAAAGCCAAGTTTCTGGTCGAGTACCGTATAAGGAGCCGAGAACCCAAACGATTCCAGTCCAAATACGTTACCATTTGCACCTACCAAGCCTTCCAGTGTTACCGGCAAACCGGCAGTCAACCCAAACCGGGCAATTCCTGAAGGAAGTACTGATTCCTGATATTCTTTGCTTTGCGCGCGGAATAACCCTTCAGACGGAACAGAAACGATCCGGCATTTAATTCCATCCTTGGCAAGCAGTTCGGCGCCTTCAACTAAAGTTGAAACTTCGGATCCGCTCGCTAACAAAACGATATCCGGAGTCCCTTCCGTGTCGGTAACAATGTAGGCGCCTTTTTCAGCCTGTAACGCTTCGGCATATCTGTTTTCTTTGGCCGGCAGGTTTTTAATATTCTGGCGGGACAAGATCAACGCAGTTGGGGTCTCGGTATTTTCTAATGCCATCTTCCAAGCCACCGTTGTTTCTTCACAATCGGCGGGGCGGAGTACCAACATCGAATTTTTGCCGTGGTGATTTTTCATTTTCTCCATCAAACGAATCTGCGCTTCCTGCTCAACAGGCTGGTGGGTCGGCCCATCTTCACCCACGCGGAATGCATCGTGAGTCCAGACATATTTCACCGGCAATTGCATCAAGGCTGCCATACGAACTGCTGGTTTCATATAATCAGAGAAAACGAAGAACGTACCGCAAACAGGTACAACACCCCCGTGAAGGGCCATCCCGTTCATGATACAAGCCATGGTTAATTCGCAAACACCAGCCTGCAGGAATGCCCCGGAGAAATCTCCTTTTGCAAAAGCCTTCGTTTTCTTCAGGAAACCGTCGGTTTTATCCGAGTTTGACAAATCGGCCGAAGCAACAATCATGTTTTCAATTCCTTCGGCAAAAGCAGCCAACACCGTACTTGACGCGGCCCGGGTTGCCGAACCGGCTTTCTGACTGATTTTGGTGAAATCGAATGCCGGCGCTTCTTTGGCAAAGAACTTCGCAAATTTGGCAGCTAACTCCGGATTGGCCTTGGCCCATTCAGCCTGTGCTGCTTTTTTCGCAGCTGCTTTTGCAACCAATTCTTTTTCGCGTTTAGCAAACAATTCTTTTACATCATCGAAAATGACAAATGGATTTTGGGGATCGCCACCCAGGTTCTCGATGGTTTTTTCGAACGAAGCGCCTGCTTCACCAAGAGGCATCCCGTGGGTCGCACACTTACGCTCGTAGCTCGAGCCATCTTCTTTCAGTGCGCCTTTTCCCATGATGGTTTTACCAATAATCAGGGTCGGTTTTTCTGTTTCAGACTGAGCTGCTGATAATGCCGAACGGATCTGGGCTGCATCGTTCCCATCGATTGTAACCACTTTCCAGCCCCATGCTTCATATTTTTTAGCAGTATCTTCGGCTGTAACCTCTTTTGTTTCAGTCGACAGCTGAATATCATTCGAGTCGTAGAACATGATCAGGTTATTCAATCCCAAATAGCCTGCAAGACGACCAGCCCCCTGGGAAATTTCTTCCTGAACGCCACCATCAGAAATGAATGCATATGTTTTATGAGCCATCCATTCGCCAAATCGGGCAACCAGAAAACGTTCGGCGATTGCGGCTCCAACGGCCATCACATGACCCTGCCCAAGAGGCCCGGAGGTATTTTCAACGCCACGAAGCACATCTACTTCGGGGTGCCCCGGCGTAACGCTACCCCACTGGCGGAAATTTTGCAAATCGTCCATGCTGTATTTGCCTGCCAACGCCAGGGTAGCATACAACATAGGCGACATGTGACCCGGATCGAGGAAAAACCGGTCGCGGTTTACCCAAGCCATATCCGATGGATCGTAGTTTAAAAACTCTGTGTATAACACACTCACAAAATCAGCTCCGCCCATTGCACCGCCCGGATGCCCCGATTTCGCTTTCTCAACCATTGCTGCCGCCAGTATCCGAATATTATCGGCAGCTTTAGTTACCAGATTCTTTTCCATTTCTTTTTAGTTTGTTTTTTGCCAGAATTAATTATTATGGTGGTACGGTTTTTAAAGTGTAAAAGTAACATTTAATCGAGTTCTACCATTCGCTTTTCAAAAAAAACCGGTAAAGATAACAAAACTTGTTTCCTACCGGGCATAAGTGCGTTTGTTTTACGATGTTATTGAGCCGGAAGAATCCGAACCATAAATACTCCTTCAATCGACAAAAGTTTGTCTTTCAGATCGGCGCTTGGTTCGTCACCGTCAATATCGATGATATTGAAGGCAATGTCTGCCCGGTTTTTATTCAGCATGTTAGCAATATTAATGCCTTCGCCAGCCAAAAGCGATGAAATCTGGCTGACCATTTTCGGAACATTCTTATTGGCAATGATGATACGCGGGCCCCCGTTCCGTTCCATCTCGGCTGTCGGGAAGTTCACTGAATTAACAATGTTCCCGTTTTCTAAGTAATTCCGGACCTGATCAACAGCCATCACTGCACAGTTAATTTCTGATTCGATAGTCGAAGCCCCCAGGTGAGGAATTGCAATTACATTTTTCATCTGCAAAACTTCTTCGGTCGGAAAATCGGTAATATACTTGGCAATTTTTCCTGATTCGATGGCTTCTTTCAATGCTGCATTATCGACCAGCTCGCCTCTTGAAAAATTCAACAGGCGGGCGCCTTTTTTCATCATTCTCAATTTGTCGGCATTAATAAAATTTTTGGTCTCGGCCATGTAGGGCATGTGAAGCGTAACATAGTCGGCATTCGACAACAAGACTTCAATCCCTTCAGCTTGTTTCACATTGCGGCTTAGCTTCCAGGCATGTTGTACCGAAATATAGGGGTCGTACCCCAAAACATTCATACCTAACGCCTGGGCCGCATTGGCAACAATAACGCCAATGGCGCCCAACCCAATAACAGCCAAGGTTTTCCCGCGAATTTCATTTCCGCCAAAATTCTTCTTCCCAGCTTCGACCAGTGCCGGAACTTCATCTCCTTTTCCAATCAATGTTTTTGCCCATTCAATAGAGCCGGCAATATCGCGCGACGATAATAACAAAGCTGCAATTACAAGTTCTTTCACTGCGTGGGCATTGGCCCCCGGGGTATTAAATACCACAATTCCTTTTTCGGTACATTTTTCAATCGGTATATTGTTTACACCGGCACCGGCACGCGCAATGGCTTTCAAACTCGAAGCCAATTCCATATCGTGCATTTTCTGACTACGGACAATAATTGCGTCCGGATTTGCCAATTCACTGGCAATTTCATACTTGTCTAAAGGAAAGTTTTTTAAACCTTCTGCCTCAATTTTATTTAAGGTCTGGATCTTAAACATGTTACCTTGTATTTATTATTGAAAACTTTGTTCTATCTGGGTAATAAAATCCTGACAAAGATCACAAATTTATTTAAGATTTATAGCTGAATCAGTTAAAAAAATAGTAATCTGAAATTGTTTTAAAAATCTCCACCTTCGTTTTTCAGCAAAACTGAAAATAAATAAAGCCAATACCCAAATACAAGTGTTAACCAACCAGAAAACTTACCAGCAATGTCAGAACAAGGCCTGACAGCGCAATAATGGTTTCCATCACGGTCCACGACTTCAAGGTTTGCTTTTCGGTCATTCCCAAATATTTGCCAACCAGCCAGAAACCGCTGTCGTTTACGTGCGAAAGAATGGTTGCCCCCGAGGCAATGGCCAAAACAATCAGGGCTTTCTGCACTTCGGAAGGATGGACTACCTCGAGGACCGGCGCAATCAATCCGGCAGCGGTGATCATGGCGACAGTCGCCGATCCCTGCGTCACGCGCACAATTGCCGCCATGACCCAGGCCAGTAAAACCGGGGGAAGCGCTTTCCCCGCGATCGACTCGGCCATCATGTTGCCAATTCCTGAATCGATGAGCACTTGTTTCAACACACCTCCGGCACCCGTTATCAGGATAATAATACCGGCCGGGCCCAACGCTTTGGTGCTTAATTCGAGGATATATTGCCGCGACATTCCCCTGCGGATACCCAGGAAATAGATCGACAACAGGGTAGAAAGCGTCAGCGCCGAAAACGGGTGACCAATAAATTTGATCATATCGGTTAGTTTTCCCTGAACCACGATCCCTTTTTGAACCATCACATCGGTAAACGTAGCCAGCAAAATCAGGATTAACGGGATACCGATCAGGGTAATGATTGCGGAAAATGAGGGCAGGTTTTGATTGTCGCTTTCCCGGGGCAGATCGAAATAACCGGGCGGCGCAATGTTTATTTTCCGGCTGATATGCCTGCCCCAAACCGGCCCGGCCAAAATGGCTATCGGGAAACTCAGCAGAAACCCCCACAGAATGACATATCCAAGCTGGGCATGAATGATATCGGCCACAGCAACCGGACCGGGCGTTGGCGGAACAAACGAGTGGGTCACGGCCAGGCCGGCCAACAGCGGAATCCCGTAATACAAGACCGATTTTTTCGTATCGCGCGACAAAGCATAGACAATCGGCACCAGAATAATAAACCCGACATCGAAAAAAACCGGAATGGCCACAAAAAAGCCGGTTATGACCATGGCCCACGACGCTTTGCCGGTGCCAAATTTACCAACCAGATATTTCGCCATCGACTCGGCGCCTCCGGAACTCTCCAAAATCTGACCGAAGATAGCGCCAAGCCCAACAACGGTCGCAACAAACCCGAGGGTTCCGCCCATCCCCTTCTGGATGCTGTCGAGAACCTGGTCGGCCTTCATGCCGGCCGTCAACCCGACAAACATGCTAACCACCAACAACGCGATAAACGCATTGATTTTTAACTTCAGGACAAGAAACAGCAGGAGAATTACAGCGGCGGCAACAGTCAACAATAAAAAAGTCTGGGTCATGGCAGGTCGATTCGTTTAGCTCCTGAAAATAACCATTTTTTAAATGATATCATTATGCTTTTTTTCTGGAGGAATGCTGTCGCCATTATTCCAGGCAATATTCTGTTTAAAAATCGTTACGAAAGAATTTTAAACCGATTTTATCTGTCCCTATCGGTATTGAGAGGGACAGAGTCCGGCAACTTCCGGACGACAGGGTGAGTCCCGCAATTAGTCCCTCTTTTTTTAATACCGCCCTGGTATCGTTTGAATTACTGGTTACAACAGGGCATTTTCGATATCTTCAATCAAATCGGCAGCACCTTCAATACCCACCGAAAGCCGCATCATGGTTGGACGGATTCCCATCCGGAGACGTTCTTCTTCCGGATAATCGCAATAGATGGTCGAATACGGGTGAATGATCAGCGACTTGTTGTCATTCAGGTTTGTGGCCCTCCGGATAATATTCAGGCGGTTCATAAACCGGAAACAAGCCTCCTGGCTTTCCAGGTCGAAAGTCATGATCGAGCCTGGTTTTCCGGAGAATTGTTTCAGCGCCAGATCGTAATACGGCGACGACGACAAACCGGGGTAATGAACGCTTTTTACGTTCGGATGATTGTGCAAAAACGTCGCCAGCGCCATGCAATTGGCGTAACACCGTTCGATGCGGATCTCGAGCATGTCGAGGCCCATAATCTGGTAATTGGCCGTATGGGCCGTCATGCAGGTGCCGAAATTGCGGTAATAATTTTTCCGGAGCCGGGCAATGAACGCATCTTTCCCAAACTTTCCGGCAAACTCGCGGGTATTCGGATTTTTCGACCAGTCGTATGTTCCGTTGTCGATTATCAGTCCGCCTACGGAAGTAGCGCCTCCGGAAATGAATTTGGTAGTCGACATCACCTCCACATCGACCCCGAAGTTCGCTGAGCTGAATATGGCGGGAGGCGTAATGGTGCTGTCGGCAATCAATAGAACGCCGTGCCTACGGGCAATGGCCGAAAGTTTTTCGATATCGGCTATCTCGAGTTGCGGGTTTGTAACCGTTTCGAAGTAAATGGCCCGGGTATTTTCGTCGATCAGCGCCTCGACTTCATCAGGTCTGGTGGTATCGACAAAGCGAGTTTCCAGTCCGTAAGCCGACAAACTTTGCTCGAACAACGCCAGCGAATGCCCGAACAAATGACGGCCTGAAACAATGTTATCGCCCTGCCGGCACACCGACATGATGGCAGCCGAGATAGCCGACATTCCCGAAGAAAGGGCCAGTACCTGGTGAGCGCCGGTTAACACTTTCACCTTGCGCTCGAAATATTCAACAGTCGGGTTGCTCGTTCGCGAATAGGTATGCGCCGGTAGTTCACCCCTGAAATTGGCCGAGATATCTTCGGCGCTGTCAAACTCAAACGCCACGGCCTCATAAACAGGCATAGCCAGGGCATTATGCGGGTCATCCTTCGGAAAAGGAATATTCAGCGACCGGGTTGTAAAACTTTTCTTCATATAAATTTGATTATCGGATTTACAAACTATCGTTTTTTAAACGCAATAATACAAACAAGGGTTCAAACGAACGAATGTTTCCGGGTGAGGCGGTTTTCAATCGCCTTAATAACCGAGCCCTGGGGAATCGCCTCACCCCTCGCCCTGTTAACTTTTATACACGACCCGGTAGGGGTTCTGGCCGCCCTGCGGAGTTTTGTTCCCCGGCTCATTTTATTCCGGCGCCTCGGGTAATAAAATTTGTTAAGCAGACATTTGTCACAATCCAGCGGAGGGAAACATACCCTGTGGCATATTTGACCTTTCCGGTGGGGTTATCATCGTTCCATGCGCATTTTTTTGCCGTCTGGCGCCACACCCAAAATCTTAGCAACTGTTTAAATTTTATTTGTCCCCCATACTCACCCTTGTCGTCCGTCAACTGCCGGACTGTGCCCCCGCTCTATGTGTGTAGAGGAAAAGACCGGTTTACCGGGCTTGGGGTGAGTGTGGAATGATAAAATTGAGTTTTAATTTTTTCGATAAAAAATAATAACCGGATCATACCGGTGCGAATTTTATTGAAAAGCAAAAGCTGTTACGAAAATTGTACGAACCAACATTGAAAATTTATACGGATGAATATTTATTCTGTAAAATTGCTTAACTTAAGAACCCGAAAAATCAACCCCTATGTTACCCGAAAAAACCATCCAATTAAGCCGGGCCGAATACAAACAGCAACCTGTGGTGCGCATTGATTTTACATCCGATGCCGAACTGATCGGGTTGGTGAAACAACAGCCGGGGGCAAGCTGGAGCCAAGACCTGGGGTGCTGGAATATTCCCGAAAACCAATTTAATTTAAATGCACTTTTCAGCGCATTCAGGGGAAAAGCCTGGGTTGATTACTCCGGATTGAAAATAAATCAGGCTCCAACAGGTACGTCTGAAAAAACAACCCGAGATTACTCACACCGCCTGACAACCAGACTTCCGGATGGCTACTTAGAAAGACTAAAACAAAAGCGATACAGCGAAAGTACTATCCGAACCTATTGTGCTTATTTCAAGGATTTCCGGAACCACTTCAATGGGAAAGAGCTGCAAGATATCTCCGTCGATCACATTAATAACTATTTGCTGGCTTTGATAGAGAAAAATCAGATTTCGCACAGTCAGCAAAATCAACGGATCAATGCGATTAAGTTCTATTACGAAAAAGTGATGAAGTCTGATAAGCAGCATTATGCCATTGATCGGCCACGGGGCGAACGAAAGTTACCCGATGTATTAAGCAAACAGGAAATTGAAGCCATGCTGAGGGCCACAAAAAATAAAAAACATAAATGCCTGATCGCCTTAATATACTCTTGCGGGCTTCGGCGGAGCGAAGCAATCAATATTAGGCTTGAAGACATTGATTCGAAACGGATGTTAATTAAGATACGAGGAGCGAAAGGGAAAAAGGACCGGTATGTACAACTTAGTCCGAATATTCTGAAATTACTCCGAGAGTATTACAAACTGGAAAAACCCGCATGCTACTTGTTTGAAGGACAAGCCGGAGGTAAATACAGTGCTACCAGTATTTTCAACGACATTAAAAACGCGGCCCAACGGGCAGGAATTAAAAAGCGTGTCTATCCGCACATTCTGAGGCACAGCTTTGCCACGCATAACCTGGAACAAGGGATTGACATCCGGTTCATCCAAGAATGGTTGGGACATGAAAGTATAAAAACGACACAACGCTACACGCATGTATCAAAAGATATATTTGCTTTTAGAAACCCGATTGAAGATATTGATTTGGATGACGGCTGAACCTGACGATACATTCTGAAAACAGAACGGTATGTTCATGTTTTCAATCGACACAAAAGAAATAAATTCAATATTGAATATACAGAGACGTT
>JAJUGZ010000055.1 GCA_029265715.1 Bacteroidota bacterium | reverse complement strand
TCAGTTGTGATTTGCTCTCAAATTGTATCTTTAACGAGTTCTATCACAGGGTATCAGTTGTTTTTTGTTTAAAATCAATGTCTTATCTGTGATGATAGAAGCAAAAAAACGGGTGCATCTACCCGTTTTTTTGTTTATAGTACCGTAAATTTTCAATCCTAAAACAATTCGAGTTGCTGAACCGTTTCCGGTTTCTCAACCACTTTCCGGCTAAAATACAGCTCCATCATTCCGAATTGTTTATCGGTTATTTTCAGGATTCCGACATGCCCGTATTCGGGCAGCATGTTTTTAACCCGCTGGATATGGACATCGGCATTCTCACGGCTCGGGCAATTGCGCATGTAGATGGAGAACTGGAACATGGTGAACCCATCTTTCACCAATTCTTTTCGAAACTGTGCTGCTGCCTTTTGCTGCTTTTTTGTTTCGACCGGGATATCAAAAAATACCAAGACCCACATGCAACGATACTGATTTAATGCGTTGTACGATGGCATTTTTGTTATAAATTACTGGTCGATAAATTTCGGATAAACAATTTTACGCCGGGATCCTTCAAAACATTCAAACAACGAATTGGTTGTCCGGCTTAAGGCTACCATCAACGGGCTTTTTCTGCCATCAATCAATACATCGCAGGTTGCAATGGAAAGCAACCGGGCTTTTTGTTCGCGGGTTATATCCTCCCCGTTAATTTCTTTGTTTTTGAACATTTCATACACCAGCTCGTCGCAAAACGGACGGTAAGGTTCCATGATATCGTCGGCCAGGCAATACGCGTTGTATTTGTTTCGGTGAAAAATGCCCAGCGTAGGCAACAACCCGCTGCTTACCAGGGCACGGGCCACAATGGCCCTCAGAATAGCGTAACAATAGTTTAAATGGCTGTTCGGCTCAATTCCAAACCGGTCGCGTGTAAAATCGTGCCCATCGAACAGGATCTTCCAGTAAACCGATGCCGCACGTCCTTCCACGTTATCCGGATCGCCCGATTTGATCTGGGGAATTAATGCAAGCAGTTGCTTGTTTTCAAATCCCTGCCGGTTCAGGTGATTTGCCTGGTTATCAATCTTTGCAGCAACGGTTTGCGACCATAAATTCTTTAGTAAGGGTTCCGATGCCTCGATTTGTTTCCGGAACCGTTCGGTCTGGACATGGTTCCCGTCTAACGGAAGCATCAACCCAGAGGGAAGATGACGACTGTCGCAACTAATCAGGGCGACATTACGATCGATTAAATCAGCCATTACGGCATGAGTCAACGTAATCTGAGGATGATCGAGCACCACAACTGCAATGTCTTCGAGTGGGACAGTTGCTTTTTCGGTCTTTGTCTCCGGATCGGCTACCTTCAATTGCTGGTCTTTTTTATGCAGGTAAGCCGGGTTGCCAAAATAGAGGGTTCGTTTGATCATGTTGGGTTCATTATTTCGGAATAATTGTTAGTTTCAAAATTTTCAAGGGAATGCTGGTGTATTTGGATGAATACCTCCATTCCATTGACTAATCGAAGTAATTTATCTGTTTTGACCGGATAGCTGGTGTCGGGCTGAAGGGGGTGCATCTATTGTTTGCTGACAGTTAGACAGATATTATTTCCCAGCCGGTCAACTTTCAGAGGTAAACATATTTCCTTGATCATTTCATTCGTCCATGCCCGTTCTGCTTTATTATTAGCGCCAAGCTCTATTGTGCCGACGATTGGATTTGCAATGGTATTCGGAACGAAAAAACATTGTGATCCGGAAGAAGATACCATTTTATAAATTCTATCCTTTCTTATCTCTCCCGATATTTTTCCGGATGCGGCTTCACCGTCCGCTGGTATATATACCAAATCATTAGGTGAAAGCCAAAACAGCAATCGGGCTCCGGCATTATTTACCTCTGGGACTGAAGTTAGTCCTTGCTTTTGCCTCTCAATAGCTATGTTTAACGGGATCGTTTCATACGAACGTTTACCTTCCGGATCTTGATAAATAGCAAAAAACAAGTTTGTTCCTTTTGCTGCCTCTACATATTTTGTTTGTTTATTGCCATTCTCACCAACAGGAAATTTGTTTCCCAATGGTTCATATATCCTGACTTTATAAATGGGCTGATGCTTTTTACCGTCATTGAGCAGTTGAATATTCCGGTTCATCTCTTCAATCCCATCCGGAGAGAAGGCCAGTTCCGGGTTCCCTGAATAATTTGCCAGATGTTTGAGTAAAATCTTTTGAATGGCGGTATCAGTTACACATTCTTCTATTCTTTTTACAGTAAAACTTTCATCCACTGGTTTGCGGGCAGCAACCAGTTTTTCGGTCGTTGAGTCAGTATAATAAAACACACGAATCCTGGAAACATCCAAGCCTTCCCATTCCTTCTCGTGATCTTTAAAGTATTTGACAATCTTTTTATTATCAATCCCTTCTGCAATTAGTTGTTTTATTTTCTGTTTCAGCTTCCGGTCAATAATCAAATCTACATCCGAAAGAGCTGTAATAAGATTAACTGTTTTAATTCTCTTCAAATTAACCCGTCCAAAAAAAGTGTCTTTGTGCATCGGTTTACGGATAGCCCAGCTACTGCCTTTCGTCTGTCTCATTAGGACTTTCTTCCCTTCCTGATCAAAGCATTGATACCAGTTTGTCGTTTTATTAATAACCCTGATATTTTGCTTAAAGCTCACTATGATATTTTCCAATGCAGACTGGGCGTCCTCTGTAAATGTATCCCAGGGTTTATAAAATTCTTTGGCAACATCGATGTTTCGGAGTACCTTTTTACCATCGACAAGTATCTCTTTTTGTACTGTTTCTATCCGGCGAAGTTTTCGTCTCAGGTCATAGCGGCTTTCCTTTGCATTTGCCTTTGCTGCTTCGTTATTTAAATAGTTGACATGACTTCGGGTTGCACAGGCAATTACCAACGCATCCATTGCGTGATGCCGGTGATCAATCCGCTTTTTATTAAATCCTTTCTGAAGTTCCAGAGGCATTTGTGTTTGAAAAACTCTCTTGCCATCTTTTGTTTCCCACTGTCCAAAATGGGTGCTGCCGGTTAACTGGTTGAGCCTTTCAAAACGTGGATATATCAGATTGTTCCACACATCATTTAATCCCCAGTCTTTTTTCAACCGGTCTGTAATACTCCCCGTGCAGGGAATCACATTTTTTGATGTGGTTTCCTCTTCTCCGTCCTCCCGCACAATGTTCGACAGAAGATTTTTAACGACCTTACTAATATACCTGCTGTCATTTAGCTGTCGATCGATAAAATCAGCCGGAATCTCTTCCATCAGGAGTTTTTGTTTCTTAAGGCGGTTTCCGGCATAGTTCTCCTTAACAAACTGTTCGTAACCTTCAACGGTAAGTATTTGGGCAGTTCCTCCAAAATTCAACTCGACAATTCGCCCGGCATTGTTTTTTATAAACTCATACCCCAGTTCATTGTCTTTAAGTTGATTAACTTCCGCTTCACAAATCACTTTATTACTAAGAGAATCATCGAAGTACCGCGACTGTGGAATAATATGTTCGATTTGATAGGCCGGGGTAAAAAGCTTAGACAACGGGATGGCTTTATTGGTATATGGCGACCGATATTTCTGCTCCAGCCATAATCTATAGCGCAAAACATCTTTTGTCGATGGTTGCTTTTTACTGTCAGTCTCTTTAAATTTCTTTAGAATGTCACTTACAAATTCAGGGATTTCTGTTCCGCTATTCAGGACCCCGTCTTCATATATCCGAAGAATTTCCTGCTGGCCGGGAGAATACGGGCGCACATCTTCAATTCCAAATTCCGGGTTTAAAAACTCCATTAACATTCTCTTGATCCGAAGATTAGCATTTTCATTTTCCGCAATCTGTTCTGTCATTCGTTTGCGCTTGTCGGCCGGATTTTTCATTTCACGCCCCAATTCCACATGAATCTCTCCAAATGCTCCGTATTGCTTCCAGATGTCTCTCACAACCCGGAGTGTTTCTGTAATTACCTGCTCAACAATCGGATTTCGTAAAGAGTGTTGTTTAAATTCTTTCAGATAAGCATCAATATCTTCAGGCTTTTCCCATTTTGATTGTGCTTTAGTTTCCGAATGCCGGTTATAAACGATATAGCAGGCTAACCAAACAGGTAAAGCTTTGAAGTTTGACAAATCTGTTAGTTGAATAGTTTTTTCCCGTACCCGGTTTTTTATTTGCTCATCGTACTCTCCATTTATTATTTTTTCAATTCGTTCCTTTGTATGATTATCTATTGCTTCTGCTGACCAGTATTTCCCCATTCGCATAAGTGGGAGCAGCTTTTTTATTGCTTTGGCAGAGTAGGCCCCATACTCTTTTTTTAATGGGGGGAATTTCCTGAAAACCTCAACAAAAGAATCACCTAACCCATGTCTGGATGCAAATTTCCCTAATGCCTTTTCAGCTTCGTGTTTATCTTCCACCGAATACAGAATATGCCAAAGTTCTTCTTCTGTTTTGCGCGATAGAAAGTCGGGATTCACATCTTCAACGTTGGTTAATCGTCCTAAAATCGATGATCTGGTTTCATTGCAAGGGTAAACTTTATCTTCTACATAATTCCACCGGTAATTTTCTACTACTTTTTTTAAGCCAAAAGGCGGATATTTCAAAAAAGACTTCTGGTCGATTTCTTTCCGGTCATTCAGCCACTCAAACAGGGCAACGTAATCATCTTCTGATTTCAGAAATTCATTGGTTACATCCACATCCTGTAAATCTTTCCTGTAAATCCGCAGGTTCGAGATAAATTGCCATAACCGGTATTCCTGGAAAAGCGGATGCGATTTGGCAATACACTTAACAGGGTCTGTTTTAATTTCGCCTGTTTTCTCATCGCGGTATTTTCGCTCTTCATACGGACAATTGCTAATCAATGATTTTTTACTTTTTAAAGGGCGCTGATAGAAAATGATATCTTCTAAAAACAAATAGGTAAAATCTCTGTTGATGATGGAATTACGGTGCGACCCGTTGTTCGGATATAACGTATGAAGACATAACCGATATAAGGACTGATCCCTTAACTCCGGGTGAAATTCTTTCTGTTTATCAAGAATTTTTCGGAGCTCATCTTTATAAAACTTTCGCTCAATGGTCCGAACCAGTTTCCCTTTTATTTTTTGTTCAGGCTTTTGTAAAAGTGTATCGTAAATGTAGCTTCCAACTGTTTTATCCGAGTCTGCCAAATCTTTCTCGGTTTTCAGTTTAACCAGTTTCCATTCTGTTTCCCATTCTGCATCCGTCGGAATGGCAAATCGCTGGCTTAATAAACCCGTATCATCAAAGCGGTCATTCCCATCTTTATCCAGATCGACCGTTGCGATAATATTTTTTTCCTGACCAATCCAATCCGGTATTTCTTTTTTGAAGATTTTACCTTTATTCCCATCCTCCAATTCAACAATCAGGACCTTTAGTCCTTTGTAATCCTGTTGTGTGTCGGTAATACTTTTAATGACTTTCTTATCAAAGTATTTTCGGGTTTTAGCCGTTCGCGTGGTGTCCTCGTCATCTTCTCCGCGCAACTGATAATACCCTCTTTTTTGATTAAAGTTGAGAAGTATCCAGGCAAGTTCTTCTTTTTCTATTTGACGGGATAATGCCTTCTTCCTTAAATAGTAAATGGTCCAGTCATAAGGAATTTTGCGGTTGTTGCTGACTAACTCCGGTTGGTTCAACGAAAAATCAGACAGCATTTCGCGAAACGATTCCTGGAAAAAGAACTCCATTTGTCCCAATTCATTCTTTTTCCAGGCAATTTTGGGCTCGGCGTTAAACAGAAATTTTCCCATCCGTTTTTCAAAATCGATATTTTGCACGTAATGTGGGGGCAAAAAGTTCAACACATTTAATACTCGGTGTAGCCGTTCACGGCGCAGTAAATAGCGCTCTCGCAAACGGCGGATACTTCTGAACCCTGTTCGCTCTGATGTTTGCGATTTCGAATTTCCTTTATCAAAATCTCCTAACGTTGCTGCATCCATCGGAATAATCCGGCTTCCTATACCTGCTATTTTACAAGGTTTCCCTTGTTCGTCGGTTTCTACCAATGCCCAACCAATGCTGTTGCTCCCTAAGTCCAATCCTAATATTTTTTTCATCGTGCTGTTGATTTATGTTTTTTAGTTTTCTACATTTGGTTCAACAATTTGAAAGCAAATCACAATAAGGATTATTCCGTTGTGAAAACATTTAAAGTGGTCCGGTTTTCGCCGGATCGCTTTCTTTTATCATCCTGCAACCTGTTAATACGCACGACCCAATGCCTTAGAAGGGCCCCATTGGGGCCGTTTTATTATTTCGGTTCAATTTACAATATAATATTTTTATATCCTTGCAGAGCTCAACAAAATTGAAGTCAGAATCTGGGTGTGATAATTTTACCGCAACATTAATTTCCGTGATCCGGGAAAATCCGCATCCCGTGCGACGGATATATTTTTTATATTTGGGGTGATTTTTAGTAACACAAAAAAAACAGATATGCAAACAATTAACTCCTACGATTTCGCAGGCAAAAAAGCGCTGATCCGCGTTGACTTCAATGTGCCGTTGGACGAGAATTTCGTAATCACTGACGATACCCGCATGCGTGCGGCAATCCCTACCATCAAAAAAGTGATTGAAAAAGGTGGTTCGCCGATTATTATGTCGCACTTCGGCCGTCCGAAAGCTGGCCCGGAAGATAAATATTCGATGAAACATCTTTATAAACACCTGGCAGAACTGCTTGGGCAGGAAGTAAAGCTGGCCCCGGACTGTGTGGGTGCTGAAGTAAAAGCAATGGCTGCCGCCCTGAAACCAGGCGAAGTTCTGATGCTTGAGAACCTGCGCTTTCACAAAGAAGAAGAAAAAGGCGACGAAGCTTTTGCCGGTCAGTTGGCCGAATTGGGCGACTGCTGGATTAACGATGCTTTTGGCACCGCACACCGCGCACATGCATCAACCGCTGTTATCGCAAAATTCTTTCCCAACGACAAAATGTTCGGGTACCTGGTCGAAAGCGAAGTTGAGAGTTTGGATAAAATTGTTGCCAATCCGGTTCGTCCGATGACCGCGATCATGGGCGGCGCTAAAGTTTCAACCAAAATCACAATCATCGAAAACATGTTGAACAAAGTAGACAACCTGATTATCGGTGGTGGAATGATCTTTACGTTTGTAAAAGCAATGGGCGGAAACATCGGTGCTTCTCTTTGCGAAGACGATTACCTCGAGTTGGCTAAAAACATCATTGAAAAAGCAAAAGAAAAAGGGGTAAACCTGATCATCGCGACCGATTGTGTGGCTGCTGATAAATTTGCCAACGATGCAAACACCGAAGTTTGCCTGACTAAAAATATTAAAGATGGCTGGTTAGGTTTGGATGTGGGCCCCGAAACGATTGCCCAGTTCAAAGAAGTGATCAGCAACTCGAAGACCGTACTCTGGAATGGTCCGGCTGGTGTGTTCGAAATGGATGCATTCGCTGCAGGTACGAAGGCTATTGGCGATGCTGTTGTTGAAGCTACTAAAAAAGGCGCATTTACCCTGGTTGGTGGCGGCGATTCGGTTGCAGCCGTAAACAAATTTGGTATTGCCGATAAAGTTTCTTACATCTCTACCGCTGGTGGTGCTATGCTAGAAACCCTGGAAGGGAAAATCCTTCCGGGTATTGCTGCTGTCCGTGGCGAATAAGGAAACAAAAAATACAAGCATACAAAAGCCCGGAGCCAGTGTGCTTCGGGCTTTTTTTATGATAAATAAATTTCACTTTTATGAAATCGCAACAAGCCATTGAAAACTTTAAAACGATGAATTGCGCCCAGTCGGTGCTGACTGCTTTCGCGCCTGATTTTAGATTGGACGAAAAAACAGCCATCAGAATTGCAGCTGGTTTTGGATCCGGAATGGGAGAGGGAGATACCTGCGGAGCGGTCACCGGAGCATACATGGTGATTGGGATGAAAATTCGTGGCGAGGGGAAAACACTTCAGGAACTGAAAGCAGAGGTAAAAGCATCGGTCAAACGGTTCAACGCCCTTTTTCAGGAGAAATGCGGATCGATTTATTGCCGGAACCTGCTCGGGGTTGATTTAGCGACTCCGGAAGGAGTTGACCTGGCCAAAAAGAGGAACTTGTTCGATACCGTCTGCCCCCAATTAGTGGGCACGGCTGTCGAAATCCTGGAATCCAACTTTTAAACATATTCCTGTCCGGATTGTTGATCTGTATTGAAAACTAAAATTTTAGACAATGAAGTGTAATGTAGGCAATACCGATCGTCTTCTTCGGGTTATTGGCGGGTTAATTGTTGTTATTGCCGGAATTATTTTCGACAACTGGTTCGGCCTGCTCGGGGTCGTTCTTTTGGCCACCGGGCTTTTTAAATGGTGCCCGCTTTATCTTCCGTTTGGGATCAATACCAATAAGAAGGATCAATAAAAAATGGGGCGCTCTGTACCGAACGCCCCATTTTTATATCATAGAACCAGAATCATCAAGCCTGATATTCCGACAGTTTGGGCTGGTTTACCTCCGGAAGGATACCAAATAGTTTTTTAATCCGGTAATTAATCCGGATTGTAATCATATACATAACCGGCGAAACAATCAGGGTCAGGAAGGTCGCAAAAGTCAGCCCGAAAATAACGGTCCACGACATGGGGCCCCAGAACGCGACAGTTTCTCCTCCCAACGAAAATTCAGGGTTGAAATTTGAATAAAGCGAGAAGAAATCGAAATTCAACCCGACTGCCAGCGGGACCAAGCCCAATACGGTTGTGATGGCGGTCAGCAATACCGGGCGTAAACGTGTTTTCCCGGCTTTCACCAATGCGTTGATTTCGTCTTCGCGGCTTAAGAACGCTTTCTCCGGATAACCCAACTCTTCGCGGCGGCGCTGGCGCAGCAAATCGATATAGTCGACCAGGACAATACCGTTGTTTACAACGATCCCGGCCAGCGAGATGATGCCAATGCCGGTCATGATAACCACAAATTCCATGTGGAAGATCGCCAAGCCGAGGAATACCCCAATCAGGCTGAACAATACGGTCATCATGATAATCATGGGCCGGATAAACGAGTTGAATTGGGTTACCAGTATTAAGAAGATCAGGGCAATGGCCACTAATAAGGCAAATGCCAGGAAACTGCTGCTCTCGGCTTGTTCCTGCTGTTCGCCGGTAAACGAGATCGAGTAGCCTTTGGGAGGCTGGTAGTTTGCCAGCACCTGACGGATCCGGGCATTGATTTCGTTGGCGTTGTACCCCTCGATAACGTTCGATGAAATGGTTATCACCCGCTTATTGTCGATGCGGTTGATCTTGTCGTATGTGGTTGAATACTCGAAGCTGGCAACGGCCGAGATCGGGATTTTATGTCCTTCCGATATGATCTTTTGGTTCATTAGCGTGGATACGTCGTTCCGGTATTTTTCATCTAAACGGACGTAAATATCATATTCATCTTCACCTTCCTTGTAATCGCCGGCATCGGCGCCATAAAGCGCATTGCGGAGCGAAAGGGCAATCTGTGAGGTCGAAAGCTGATAGAGCCGTGCTTTCTCCCGGTCGATTTTTACCAACATTTCGGGCTGGTTGACATTGATGTCGATCTTCAACCCTTCAATTCCCGGAATTTTGTCGCTGTCAATTCGTTTGATTACATCGTCGGTTGTTTGTAGCAACTTGTCGAACTCATCGCCAGAAATTTCGATGTTAATCGGAGCACCTACAGGAGGGCCTTCGTCTTCTTTTTCGACGTATATTTTTGCGCCGACAAAGTTTTTGAAGTTTTCGGCCAGTTCCTGCATGATGGCTGACGTACTTATCCCGTCCCGGAACTTGAACTCTTCAAACGAGATGGACGTCAGTGATTTGTTCGGGCTGGCTGTATTTTCGAACATGCCGCCTTTTCCGTTCCCCACATTGGTGGTAACCGATTTGACGATCTGTTTATATGGCTCAAGCGTTTTTTTAACAATTGACTCCACTTCGCGCGAAACCTGATCGGTTTTGTCGATCGAAGTTCCCAGTGGCAGTTCCATGGTTACATACACGGTTTGCGGATCGGTTTCCGGGAAAAAGATTACTTTGGGCGATGAGGCAAAATAGAGAGCCAGTGAAATGAAAAGCAATAAAAAGGTCCCGGAGAAGTAGAGCCACGGGGTTTTGCCGGTAACAGCCTTTCTGAGTTGTTTTTCGTAGAAATTTTCGAGCCATACCAGGAACCTGGTTTGGAACCAGCGGGCCATGGGGCGCAGTGCGACCAGGTTCAGGAGCATGAGCAGGGCGACCGTAACCAGGATATTGGCCAGCCAGAAAACGTTGAGCCCGTAGAACGGGAGCGAGGCTAGTACAAACAACCCGGCTGTTTTGTAAACTTTGCGCGCCTTGATCCGCTCCGATATGTCTTCAATTTTCATGAACGAAGCAATGAATGGGGGCGTTAGTACCAGCGCGACAAATAGTGATGAGGCAAGTACAATGATGAGCGTTTCGGGCAAAATTTTCATGAACTCTCCCATGATTCCTTTCCAGAACAGCAGCGGGAAGAAGGCAGCCAGCGTTGTCAGGGTCGATGAGATGATCGGGAAGGCAATTTCGCTTACACCTTTTTGGGTCGCCTTCAGCAATGAATACCCGTGGCTGTATAAGCGGTAAACGTTTTCGACAACCACGATGGAGTTGTCAACCAACATCCCTAAGGCAAGGATCAAGCTGAAAAGCACCATGTTGTTCAGCGAAATACCCATTTGCTGAAGAATGATAAACGAGATAAACATCGACATGGGGATGGATAATCCGGAGAACAGCGCGTTGCGGAATCCCAGGAAAAGGAATAACACGAAAATCACCAGGATCATCCCCAGAATGATACTGTTCTCGAGGTTGGCAATCTGATCTCGGACGTAATGCGATGTGTCATCAGTAATTTTTACATCGATATTTTTGGGCAGATAGCCTTTCTCGATCTGCTCATCAACCACTTTGCGAACTTTGTCGGTGGCGTCGAGAATGTTCTGTCCGCTCTTTTTTGTGATCGACAAGGTTACAACGGGCTTGTCGTCGAGGCGTGAAATGGTCGACCGTTCTTTGTACCCATCAACGACTGTTGCCACATCGCGGATGTAAACTGGTTTGCCGTTGTTCACCTTCACAATGGTGTTCGCGATTTGGTCCATGCTGGTGTAATCGGCTTGAGTACGGATTACTCGCCGGGTTTCGTCGGCTGTAAACTCGCCTGCGCCAACGGTCAGGTTTTCGAGCCGGATAGCCAGGGTGATGTCGTCGAATGACAAACCGCTTGCTTCCAGTTTATAGGGGTCGACATTGATCTGGATTTCGCGTTCGTCGATCCCTTTTATCTTGGCTTCCGATACCTCATTTAATCCTTCAAACTCATCCTGAAGGTTTTCGGCATACTTTTTCAGCTCGCGCATGCTAAAGTCGCCCGACAGGTTGACGTTCATGATCGGGAATTCCGAAAAATCGAGATCCTGTACCAGGGGGTCTTGGTCCAAATCCTCCGGGAGTTCTGATTTAGCCTTATCAACCCGGTCTTTGGTATCCTGAAGAGCCGTTTTTACGGCGATATTTGTATTGAATTCAACTACAATAATACTGACATCCTGATAAGAAGCAGACGAAACCTTTTTGATCCCCTGCATTCCTTTCAGTTCGTTTTCGATTGGGCGGGTGATGAAGTTTTCAATGTCTACCGGCGAGTTTCCTGGATAAATCGTTTGTATGAAAATGTAGGGCACAACAATTTCGGGGAACAGCTCGCGGGGCATTTGCTGGTAGGAAAACAGCCCGAAAAAGACCATCAGGAACGAAAGGATGTAAACCGTTGTTTTGTTTTTGATGGCCATGTAGGTTGGCCCAAACTTTCGTTCAATGTGGTCGGGGTTTTCCAGTTCTTTTTCTTTTTTATCTTTTGTCATGGTAAGGCGTTTTCTGTTGTTCGCATTTGTTGCTTTAAATTCTCACAGCCGTGCCGTCAACAACCTGGTCGAATCCTTCAGAAATAATCTGCATACCGGGGGTCAGCCCTTCCAGGACTTCGGTCATGTTGTTGTTGCTTACGCCGGGTTTCAGGTAAACCTTTTTGGCTGTTTTTAACGTGTCGGTACCTTCAACGATGTAGGTATACGATCCTTTAAAATCTTGCTTGATCAGCAGCGACGGAATGACAATGGCATTCTCGGCTGAATAGTCTTTGATTTTCAGGACTGCGACCATGTTGGGTTTTATCATCCGGTCGTTGTTGTCGACATTTAGCCGGACACGGAACGTGCGGTTGTTGGGGTCAATGTAATTTCCGATCAACGAAATGGTCGTGTTAATTTCTTTGCCGATTGCCGGGAAATCAACGATAACCGGGTCGTTTTTTGCGATCTTGGTCAGGTATGACTCGGCCACATCGCCGTATATTTTGATTTTGGCAATGTTTACCACTTTGGCAAATGGCATTTGTGGGCTGGCAATTTCTCCTTTTTTCTGGTAGATTACATCGACCACCCCGTCAACCGGTGCTTTGATTTTCGACATTTCTACCTGTGCTTTCAGGCTTTCCAGTCGGCGTTCAAGCGATTCCTTATTCGATTTGGCCTGAAGGTATTGCAACTCTGATCCGATTTTCTGTTTCCACAGGTTCTCCTGGCGCTCGAAAGTCGTTTGTGCCAGTTCGAGGCTGATCCGGGCTTCTTCGATGCTTTGGTCCAGTATATCGGTATTCAGCGTTGCCAGCACTGTTCCTCGTTTCACAAAATCGCCTTCTTTTACCAGGATGTTGATAATTTTTCCGGATCCCTCGGGGCTTACGTCAACTTCCTGGTCGGCTTCAACTTTTCCGGTAACTTCGATGAAATGTTCGAAAAGCCGGGGCTGGAGTTCCTGAACTTTGATGTTCGCGTATTCAATGTTTTTTGATGCGTCGAGTTCTTTTTCCAACGCGTCGATCTTGGTTTGAAGATCGCTTAATTCTTTTTTGTACTGGGCCAGCTGGGTGCGTTTTGCTTTTTCGTTGTTTGCAGGCGTTCCGGCGCAGGAAGCCAGAACCAGAATGGCCAGTATGGCAAATAGTTTATTCATGGCGTGTGTGTTTTGTATATTTCCGGTCATTGTGTTATAACTTTCCAATTGCTTTGTCATAGTTCAGTTTGGCTGTCAGCAGTTGCATGACCGACGAAACCCAGGTGCCCTGGGCCTGCACGTACTGTGATTCGGTCTGTGTCAGCTCGATACTGCTGCTAATCCCGTTATTGTATTTAATTTTGGTCTTATCCAGAATTTTCTTAGCCAATTGTTTGTTTTCGTTTGTGTTGTCGAATTGGGCCAGTGCATTTTCCAAATCGGCGACCGAGGTTAGGTAATCTTTTTGCAGCGTTTCAGACATTTGCATCTGGTCGTTCTGGATTTTTTCATACTCGAATTGTGCTTGCCGGTAACGGGCTATTTTCTGGCCGGCTCCAAAAATTGGCACCGACAAGGTCAGGCCCCACATCGACGATTTGAACCAAGGTACCGAACTGGCAGAAAGATTGGCATTGTTGCCGTATGCTGTTTTCGACCAAGAATAGAATCCTTTCAGCGTTGGCAGGAATGCTGCTTTTTCCAAATCCCAGGCTTTCTTGGTCAGGAGGCGCTGTGTATCGAGCATCCGGTAGTCAATGTGTTTGGTGTAGTCAAATCCATTCGGCTGTTTGCCTGTGGCTATCAGCGGGTCGACAAATTGGTTGAGTTTGTCGGTCAGGGTAATTTCCTGATCAACATTGATTCCCATCGCGTATTTCAGAACGATTTTTGAAATTTTAATTTCCCGTTCCGATTTCAGTACTTCGTTTTCGGCGCTTTGGACCAGCAGCTTCATCTGATCAACATCCTGTTCTTCAACCAGTCCGTTTTCGTACATGGCTTTGGTGTCGGCGTAAAGTTTTTGCGAACTTTCCAGGTTTTCCTTCATTACTTTCAGGTTTTCCTCGGCGACCAATGTCAGGTAGTAGGCTTGCGAAACGGCGTTGCGGATTTCGATCTCCGATTTTTCTTTGGTTTGTTCAGCCATCTGCAGATAGATTTTGGCCGAACCAACCCCTACGATGTACGAGCCGTCGAAAATCAGCTGGTTCAGGGTAAATCCGAAATCAGAATTATAATCTTGTCCAAATTTCACCGGCATGTATGTGCCGGGTTCTCCTCCGAAAAATTCTCCGGGTATCAGTGATACCGGCAAATTCAAGAAGTTGGTGTAGTTCATGCTTCCGCTAATTTGCGGCAGCCCGGTGGCAATTGTTTCCCAAACTTTTTTACGGGCCTTGTTTACATCCAGTCCGCTGTTTTTTACCACGTACGAATTTTTCATGGCATAATCATTGGCTTCCTGCAAGGTAAACTGCCAGGCCTGTTGGGCACCGGCGATCCGGTGTGAGAGCATCCCGGCTGTGAAAACCAGGATCAACAGTAATTTACTCTTCATTCTGAACGTTGTTTAATTGTTGTTTATAGTATTGTATTCCTTTTTCGGTACAGATTGCAAACATGTGATATGTCAGTACTTCGTCGAGCACGTTGCCTCCCCGCAGTTCATCCTCGGTGTAAATGGCGTTATCGGCGTTAAAAATCAAGAGGATGCGTCCGACCTGAAGTTTCGAGATGATATCAATATTCAGGTCGGGCCGATAAAATCCTTCCTGAATGCCTTGCTCCAGAATAGCCCGGGTCTGATTGTAAATTCGTTCCCGTTTAACGCTGATCAGTTTGGCATAAATTTCCGGGTACATCCGTTTTAGGTCGAAATCGAGGTTGTTGTTATATGTTTTCAGCATCTTCAGCCAATGGCTTCTCAGGAAAAGCATTTTGTCGATCGCATTCAGGTCGGTCATTTGCTTTTCGATCTGAAACCCGTCCTGCATAAAACATTTAAGTGTTTCTTTTACCAACGTTTCTTTGTCGGAGAAAAACTGATATACGGTTTTCTTCGATAGTCCCAGTTCGCGGGCAACATCATCCATGGTAACACTCCGGATGCCGTATTTCAGGTACATTTGCCCGACATTATCCAATATGTATTTTCTTTTATCCTGCATTACAACAAAGTTCGGACTTATAAAAACACGGAAACCAGAAAAGGGTTTAAAGTTTCCAAAGTTTCGAATTATTTAATACTACTTCAAATCCGGCGCAATTTTAGCCTGATTTAAGGAAACACAATACGGCTAATCGGTCAATGTTTGTTTCCGACGTACAACGAATCGAAATGGCAGAGGAAATGCCGAAATTTACCGGTAAACGTTAAGCGTTGAGTATACCGGACAGAAGTTCAGCAATTGGTAAGTCTTCCGGATGGGTAATTTTGATGTTTTCCCGGTTGCCTTCGACGATACTTACCGGGCGGCCTGTTTTTTCAATCACCGATGCATCATCGGTAAATTCCGGGATGTACTCTTGCCGGTAGGCTTCTTTGATTAATTGTACCTGAAAGGTCTGAGGGGTTTGAACGGAGAAATAATGATCGCGGTTAACGGCCTTGTTGATATTGCCATCAAAATAGCGAAGCGATTCGTTCATGGGTTGAACCGGTATCGCGGCCCCGTTCGAAAAGGCGCCCAGTTCGCATCGTTCAAGGGTTTCATGGCTAACCAGGGGGCGAACACCGTCGTGGATGAAAACAATACCATCGCCTGAAATTTTATTTAATCCGTTTTGGACGGAATGAAACCGGGTTGCTCCACCGGCAACGACCTGGTGTTGTATTTTGAAACTGTATGTTTGGCAAAGTTCCGTCCAGTAAGGAATTTGCTTTTCAGGTAACACAACAATGAGTTCGCAGTTTTTGTCGTACTTGTAGAAACGCATGATGGTATGCATCAGGACAGGCATTTTGTTCATTTCGTGAAATTGTTTCGGAATTTGGGAACCCATGCGGCTTCCGCTTCCTCCGGCGACTATGAGTGCAAACTTCTTCATTGGGTTGGTGTTGCTATTTTAGCAAATGTACAACATTGCAGCCAAATATGGTTACACCAAGGATGTGGTTTGTTTCACCGGCCCGAACTTTAGGCGGGAAAAATCTGTTTTTAAAACCGTAAATGTGATAAATTCGGCGGTACAAATTTTTCAGAATAATACGGATAGCTATGCAACAAGTCATAAATTTTCTTTCGCAGTTAAAACAGAACAACACTAAGGAGTGGTTCGACCAGAATCGGGATTGGTACAAAGAATGCCAGCAGAAAATGCTTTTTCTGACCGATGTCGTTATAAACGAGATCCGAAAATTTGATCCGTCGATCGGGATGGTGGAACCTAAAGATTGCCTGTTCCGGATTTATCGCGATGTGCGTTTCTCAAACGACAAGACTCCGTATAAAACCAATATGGGCAGTTTTATTGCCAAAGGAGGGCGAAAAAGTTTGTTTGCCGGGTATTATCTGCATATCGAGCCGGGAGGTTCGTTTGTGGGGGGAGGTTGTTACTGTCCTCCGGGCGATGTCCTGAAAGCGCTCCGGACTGAAATTTATGATCATCCGGATGAGTTTCGCCAAATTATAGAATCAGCTCGTTTTAAAGAGTTATACCCCGAAATGTACCTGGACAAACTAAAAACTGCCCCCAAAGGGTTCCCGAAGGATTTTGAAGAAATAGATCTGCTGAAATACAAGTCGTATGCATTTACCAGTATGGTTTCGGATGAAGATGTTGCCGGAAGCCATTATGTCGAGAAAGTTGTAGATGCTTTTGCCGAATTGAAAAAGGCCAATGAGTTTTTAAACACAGCCATCGAAAAATGGATGTAGGAAATGATCAATGAAACGCATTGTTTGCTCATTGAAAAGAATCATTCATATATAAATTCGATGTATTTGTAAGATTCTTGATATTTGGAGGGTCACCTTTGCTGCATTGGGAGAATTAACTTATGGAATTTTTCCCGTTCCACCTATTCTATAACGAAAAATAAAAGCTGGTTCCTCCCCTGTGAGGCCAGCTTTTTTTATGCGAACCAGATAATTATTCCATTTTTTCGGATACCTTGGGCTGTTAAGTATATAAATATCGTTTGATATTCTTCTTGGGTGTTTTTTCAAATTCGGTCTCAACAAGCTGGATCTTTGAAATTTGCGCATACCGGGGAAGTTCCCTGTTGACCAAAACCCGGTTATCTTCCATCAGGTTAATCAATTGCTCATCTCCGATATGCTCGGACGATTGTGATTCTTTGTCGGGAAAAACCAATGCAACGAGCTTTTTTTCGCGCTCAACTACAACACATTCCGAAATATAGGGCAGGTTGTTAAGTTTGGCTTCTATTTCTTCAGGATAAATATTTTGTCCGGAAGGACCGAGTAGCATGTTTTTGCTTCTTCCCCGAATGAAGATGTAACTTTCAGGATTGGTAATTCCCAAGTCGCCAGTCCGCAGCCAGCCATCGGGGCCGAGTACTTCGCGGGTGGCCTCCGGATTTTTGAAATAGCCCAGCATCACGTTTGCACCTCTGACCATTATTTCTCCAACTTGCCTGGCTGGGTCATCCGAATCGATTTTCAGCTCCATTCGGTCAACAAGCCGTCCGGCCGACGAGGGGCGTGTTGTTTTCCAGCTGTCGTACGAAATAAGAGGTCCGCACTCGGTCATCCCATAGCCGATGGTGAACGGGAATTTTATTTCCCGGAAAAATGACTCAACTTCGGGGTTAAGCGCCGCTCCTCCGATAACCAGTTCAAAGAAATTTCCTCCAAATGTTTCAATTAGTTTCTGTCTGATTTGTCGATGTAATAGTCCCGAAATTCCGGGTATTTTTAACAGAGCCCGGATGAGCGGTTTTTCGAGCGTTGGCTGGATCTTTTTCTTGTAAATTTTTTCGATTACGAGCGGGACCGACAGGATTAAATGGGGCTTTACTTCCTCAAATGCTTTGGTTATTATTTGTGGCGTTGGCGCTTTGGTCAGGAATGTGATGTGGCAACCAACCGAAGCCGGGAACAAAAATTCGAACAACAGGCCGAACACGTGCGCCATAGGCAGAAACGACACGATGCGGTTGCCCGGTTTTAGAGGCATGTGTTCCTGTGCAAAAATAATATTTGAGTACAGGCTGCGGACCGGGATCATAACCCCTTTAGTGAAGCCCGATGTGCCTGAAGTGTACGAAATGATGCACAAATCTTCAGGCGATAAATCAGCCATCTTCGGGTCATCCGGATCAGGCAGAGTGGCTCCTTTCATGATTGATAGCCAGGCTGTTTTTTTCTTCTCGTCTGAAAAATGGAGCGCATCAAAATTTGTCAGGCTTACCACTGATCTAATATCCGGGATTTTGTCCAGAGTTAATTTATCGAACAACTGATCGGCGGCAAACAGAAACTTTGATTCGGAATGGTTTAATATGTGGTGAACGTCTTCCGGGTTAAAGTCGGGCAAAACGGGCACAACAACAGCCCCGTAACTCAGAATGGCTAAAAATGAAATTGCCCAGTTTGAAGAATTGCGCCCAAACAGGGCAATCTTATCGCCTTTTTCAATGCCCGACGTGTTAAAAAAATGATGCATTTGCCGAATAACCTGGGCGGCCTCGCCATAAGTCATGGTTTTGCCCTGATAATCGGAGAATGCCGGAAGTCCCCGGTTTTGTTTAAATGATTCAATAAATAAATTGATCAAATTATTTTTTTCCATGGTCGGTCTTTAAAAAAATGTAGTTGAACTTACCCCTCGGCTAATTTGCAGCTATTTCCCAAAAGCTCCCGAATTTAGTGAAAAATATAACGGCTGACGACGGTGGACGGTTTAAAATCGCTGTGTTTGTTTATTTGATCTGGCTGATTGTTAGTTGTTTCACCCAACAGGGTTCTGATTGGTATTTTTAATTATTTTTGGCCGTTATTTAATCGAAAACCTTAAATATTTTGCTATGAAGAAATTTATCCTCTTATTGTTGATGGTCTTTTGCTTAAGCGGGGTTTATGCCCAGAATCTTCAAACACATTACGACATGGGAAAAGATCGTGGCTACCTGACTACAACCGTCGAAATGTTCAAACCCGACAAAACCGGGAACACATTCTTTTTCATTGATATGGACTATGGTTCGAACGGAGTTAAGAACAGCCCGTCATTAGCGTATTTCGAAATTGCCCGTTGTTTTCATCTTGGAAAATCGCCATTTAGCTGGCATGCCGAGTATAACGGGGGATTGTTCAATTCTCACGGGGCAGGAAACAACATCAGCAATGCGTGGTTAACGGGTATCGACTATTCCTGGAATGCAAAGGATTTTTCAAAAGGGTTTTCGTTAAAAGCTCTGTATAAGAATATTGCTAATACAACAGATTCAAAACCAAATAACTTTCAGCTTACAGCCGTATGGTACCTGGAATTTGCCAACGGAAAATTTCGTTTCGATGGTTTTGCCGATTTCTGGAGAGAAGGGCACACGGTCTCAAACGATGGGTTTGTCAGCAATTTTCAGGAGAAAAAATACATTTTCCTGACCGAACCGCAATTGTGGTATAATTGTACCAAAAAATTTGCAATCGGCAGCGAAGTTGAAATTAGCAGCAATTTTGCCGGACACGATGGTTTTATGGTTAACCCGACAGCCGCAGTTAAGTACACATTCTAAAACAACGACCTATGAATTTTCTGACTCGTTTTTTTCAGTTACACGACAATAAAACAAACGTACGTACGGAGATCTTGGCCGGGATTACCACGTTTATGACCATGGCTTACATATTGGCCGTTAATCCGGATATTTTAAGTTCTACGGGAATGGACAAAGGTGCTGTTTTTACGGCAACTGTTCTGGCATCGCTGGTTGCAACCCTAGTAATGGCCCTGTATGCCAAATTACCATTTGCGCTTGCCCCGGGCATGGGCTTGAATGCGTTCTTTGCGTTTACCGTTGTCCTTGGGATGGGACATTCCTGGCAGTTTGCCCTTACCGCGGTATTTCTGGAAGGATTGATTTTTATTGCTCTTACAGCCTTTAACATTCGCGAGATGATCGTTAATTCGATCCCGAATAACATGAAGCACGCCATTTCTGTTGGGATCGGGCTTTTCATTGCGTTTATCGGGCTAAAAAATGCCGGTATTATTGTGAGCAGCCAGGCTACATTTGTTACTCTTGGCGATTTAACCAACCCAACTGATAACCCAGGTGCTATAGTCGCTTTGCTCGCGTTGGTCGTTACGGCTGTTTTGCTGGCCCTGCGTGTGAAAGGAGCCTTGCTGATTGGCATCTTGGTGGGAACAGTACTCGGGCTTCCGTTTGGAGTAACCAAACTTCCTGAATCGTTCGATATGACCCCGCCGTCTCTCTCCCCGATTTTTATGAAGTTTGAATGGACGCAAATTTTTTCGTTCGACATGCTGGTGGTTGTATTTACCTTCCTGTTTGTCGATATGTTCGATACAGTCGGGACGTTGATTGGCGTTTCGTCAAAAGCGAATATGCTCGATGCCGAAGGACGTGTTCCACGCGTGAAACAAGCGCTGATGGCAGATGCCATTGGAACAACAGCCGGTGCAATCCTGGGTACTTCAACCGTAACAACCTATGTTGAAAGTGCTGCCGGCGTATCGGAAGGCGGTCGTACCGGCTTAACTTCGTTGACTGTTGCGGTTCTGTTCCTGTTGGCATTATTTCTTTCTCCGATATTCCTGATGATCCCGGGCGCTGCAACTGCTCCGGCTTTGATCTTGGTTGGAGCGATGATGATGACGCCAATTAAAAATATCGAGTTCGATGATTTCACCGAGTCGATCCCTGTATTTTTGACCATTGTGATGATGCCGTTGGCTTATTCAATCTCGGAAGGTATTTTGTTCGGTGTGCTTTCGTATGTAATCCTGAAGCTGCTCACCGGAAAGCTAAAAGACATCTCGATTGTTACCGCGGTTCTGGCCATTTTGTTCTTGCTGAAGTTCATGATGTAGCTAATCTTTTTTCAGTATAAATAAGAAGCTCCTCAGCAATGGGGGGCTTTTTTTAGTTGTATTTATCACTATTTTTGTGTTTTTGTAATTCCTTGTCAGAAGGTTTTTTAAACTGACAACAAACTCTAACGCTATGGACGATACGAATTTGGTTGAACGCGGGTGTTGCAGCAAACAGGGCGGGCGATGTGCCAAACTGGATGTATATGACTGGTTGGGCGATGTGCTTAATGTGGCTAATCCGACCGATTTGGTTGAGGTTCGGTTTAAAAATACAAGGAAAGATTATTTCCGGAATGTAAACAACCTAAAACTCAATCCGGGTGATATTGTTGCCGTTGAGGCCAATCCGGGGCACGACATCGGAATTGTAACGCTTACCGGCGATTTGGTGTTAGAACAGGTTCAAAAACACAAAGTCACCCTGATTAATGGCGAGATGCGGAAAATTTATCGCAAAGCCAAACAGGCCGACATCGACAAATGGAAAGAAGCCATGGCCCTGGAGCACGAAACAATGCTCAAATCGCGGCAGATAACAGCCCGACTGGGGCTGGATATGAAAATCGGCGATGTTGAATATCAGGGAGATAAGACAAAGGCTATCTTCTATTATATCGCCGATGACCGTGTCGACTTTCGTCAGTTGATCAAGATTCTGGCAGAAACGTTTCACATTCGTATCGAAATGAAA
The DNA here is from genome assembly GCA_029265715.1 of Bacteroidota bacterium. Lineage (GTDB taxonomy): Bacteria > Bacteroidota > Bacteroidia > Bacteroidales > Prolixibacteraceae > Aquipluma. The sequence continues at coordinate 5,630 of JAJUGZ010000055.1, read as the reverse complement.
CAGATCGGGGCCCGGCAGGAAGCCGGACGAATTGGCGGGATTGGTCCTTGTGGGCGCGAACTTTGCTGTGCGACCTGGATCTCGAGTTTTGTATCGGTTACGACCAATGCCGCCCGCTATCAGGATATTTCGTTAAATCCGCAGAAGCTGGCCGGACAGTGCAGTAAACTGAAATGTTGTTTGAACTACGAGGTTGATACATACATCGATGCCCAGCGGGATTTCCCCCCCAACAATATTCCGCTCGAAACCGAAGCGGGAACATATTTCTTCCAGAAAGCAGATATATTCAAGCGTACTTACTGGTACAGCCTTCAGGGCGATTTTTCAAACCTGGTGCCTGTTTCAGTCGATCGGGTAAAAGACATCATCCGGCAGAACAAGAAAGGTAGAAAAGTTGCCAAGTTACAACAGGATGCCGATGTGCCTAAAGTAGTTAAACCAATGGGCTTCGATGATGTTATTACCGAGGAAAGCCTGACCCGTTTTGATAAACCTAAGCGGAAAGAGCATCACGGGAAAAAACGTGGTGCCGGAAAAAATTTTAAACGCCGGTCGAACCGGAACAAAGAACAATAAATGAAACGGACATTTCTGCTTTTGGCCGTCATTTCAATTGTCGTGGCAACAGCCTGCGACCGGAAACGGATCTTTGAATCGTACTACGAGATAGGTACAAAGGGCTGGCATAAAGATTCGGTAGCAACATTTAAGTTCGACATTGTGAATACGGGCCCAAGCCATAATGTGTATATCGACATTCGGAATAAAGGGAATTATACATATAGCAATCTGTGGCTTTTCCTGAATCTGAAATCACCCGATGGAACGATGCTTTCGGATACTGTTGAGTTTTTGTTGGCCGATAATACCGGGCGCTGGACGGGCTCTGGCATTGGCGATTTGTTTGACAACCGGATCTTGTACAAAAGCAATGTGTTTTTCCCGAAGCCGGGTAAGTATGAATTTCAGATAACCCAGGGAATGCGCGAAAAACTATTGGTCGGAATTCAGGATGTGGGTGTTCGCATTGAAAAGACGTATTAAAATAATCGATAAACAACTGTGGCGAAGAATAAACTGGCAAAATTTGCCGATCTGGCAACTTATGACCATGTAATCCAAATGCCCATACGGTATGGTGAGCAGGAAGATTTTAAGTGGAAAGGGAAGTGGAATGCCGAGTTTTTTAAAAACACAAACCCCATCGTGCTTGAATTGGGATGTGGAAAAGGAGAATACACGGTAAATATGGCCGAACACTTTCCGGATAAGAACTTTATCGGGATTGATATTAAGGGGGCCCGGATGTGGCGCGGGGCCCGTCAGGCTTTTGAAAAGCAACTGCCCAACGTTGCCTTTGTGCGTACCAATATCGAGTTTGTTAATTGTTTCTTTGCTGAAGGAGAGATTGCTGAAATCTGGCTCACCTTCCCCGATCCGCAGATGAAAAAGGCGACCCGCAGGCTCACTGCATCTAATTTCATGGAGCTGTATCGTAACATGCTGGTCCCTTCTGGTATTGTTCACCTGAAAACAGACAGTAATTTTCAGTATAAGTATACCGAAGCAATGGTTGCAGAGAACAGACTGGAGGTTATAAAAAAAACAGACGATCTGTACAATTCCGATATGCTGGATGATATCCTTTCGATCAAGACTTTTTATGAAAAGCAATGGCTCGAACGAGGGATCCCGATCAAGTATATCGCGTTCAGGCTTTCTCACCATGAACCTTTGCGGGAGCCAGACGTAGAGATTGAAAAAGATCCGTATCGCAGTTTTGGGCGTTCGGCTCGCGAGCACAATGAATGATTTTTATCAACAGGTTTATCAGGTTGTCCGGCAAATTCCGCCCGGAAGAGTGTCCAGCTATGGTGCTATTGCTTCCTATCTGGGGGCCCGGGGATCGTCGCGGATGGTAGGATGGGCCATGAGCAATGCCGGCAGACAGATACCGTATGTACCGGCACACCGCGTGGTTAACCGAAACGGGCTGCTCACCGGGAAACACCATTTTGGCAGCGAAATAGCTATGCAGGAACTACTCGAGAGCGAAGGTGTCGAGGTGATCGACGATCGGGTAGTTGATTTTGACCGCTTGTTCTGGGACCCCCTGGTTGAGCTGGAGGACGCGGGCCAGCTGTTTTGACGACACATTGTTAATCAAAGTCCTGTCATTGCTATCGTTTCCGGGGAAAAGGCTATCGGGGCGGTTCATAAAAAAGGTTGTTTGTCAAACATTTTCCTGAGTTTATTGTCTTAATCTGCGAGTGGATCGGCTTCTCTGGTCTTCCTTGATGAATGCCTGTGCGATGTGCCCGGAAATGTATAATTTTGTGAACATTTGTTTAAAATAAAAAGCTATGTCAGAAATACCACGGAAGATTATTGTCCCGAAAAATATTACCGATGCGCTCCGGAATGTGAATTACCCCGGAAGCACAGAGGATATCGTGTCGCTCGATATGGTTCAGGAAATCCGCATAGCCGGCAAGACCGTGAGCTTTTCGCTTGTATTTCAGCGATCGGATGACCCGCATATGGGTGCTGTGATTGCGGCCTGCGAGCAGGCCATTGCGAAGTATGTAGGCGCTGACGTTGATGTGAAAGGTCATATTACCCCCAAAGCGGTCCATCAGATGGAACGCCCGATTTTACCCGGCGTGAAAAATATCATTGCAGTAGCCTCCGGGAAAGGCGGGGTTGGCAAATCAACGGTCTCGGTCAATCTGGCGGTGGCGCTAGCCCAGGCCGGAGCAACAGTCGGATTAATTGATGCCGATATTTTTGGCCCTTCGATCCCGAAGATGTTTGGCGTTGAGGATATCCGTCCGGCAGGAATAAAGGTTGATGGTCTCGACCGTATTCAGCCTGTCGTGAACTATGGTGTTAAAATGTTGTCGATCGGCTTTTTTGTGGCTGTTGAAGATGCCATCGTGTGGCGTGGTCCAATGGCTTCGAACGCGTTGAAACAACTGATAACCGATGGAAACTGGGGAGAACTGGATTACTTGCTGATCGACTTACCTCCCGGCACCAGCGATATTCACCTTACCTTGGTGCAGACCGTGCCTGTAACCGGGGCGATTATTGTGACTACCCCGCAGGATGTGGCGCTGGCTGATGTAATTAAAGGGGTGAACATGTTCCGCAGTAAATCGGTTGATGTGCCCGTACTTGGATTAGTTGAAAATATGGCCTGGTTTACGCCCGAAGAACTTCCGGAGAATAAATACTACATCTTCGGGAAAGAAGGAGGTGTTAAACTGGCCGAAAAATTAGGGCTCCCGTTGCTGGGCCGGATCCCGATCGTGCAGGGAATCCGCGAAGGTGGTGACGACGGGAAGCCTGCCGCGATTCATGCCGATACGATGGTTGGGCAAGCTTTCGCAGAGGTTGCAGCCAATGTGATTAAACAGGTTGAGCTGCGCAATGCGACACTCGATCCGACGAAGAAAGTAAAAATAAATAAAAAATAACGACACCGAGCAGCCCCGATATCCGGTAAAGGGTAGGGGTTGCTTTTTTATCGTTTTGTTCGGGTTGGCGTCAACCTCCCAATCAATCTCTCTAACTCCATCAATCTTCCAGCCCTTCAAAATCTTGGAACTTTTTTCGCCAGTCGGCAGGGATTTCAACCGGGCAATTTTTCTTATAATCGAAACAGACCATCACACTTGAGTTCCGGGCGCGGGGTTCGGTCTCGTTTTCTGCAACGATTTGCTGAACCATTTCTAAACTTTTGTTTCGTAACTTCACCACCCTGGTTACAACCGAGATGCGATCGGACAAAAAAACCGGGGCCAGGAAATCAACTTTCACGCTGGCAATGATCAGGCCGTTCTCATGCCGGTCAACTACTTCGCCCAAAACGCGATGAAAATATTCGACGCGGGCCAGGTCAAAGTATTCGTGGTAGATGGCGTTGTTTACATGGCCCATGCCATCAATATCGTTGAAGCGGATTTGTATGGGCGTTCGAAAATAATTGGTCATCTTCTTCGTTTTTTCAGCAACTGCAAAAGTAATTATTCTGAAAAAGTTTTTGGTAGGTTTGCAACATTGTGTGCAAGATAGCGTCATTCACTACACGAAGAAACAGGTTAAAATGTAATATGCAGATTATGAGAACAAATCTTATTCGAACAGTGTTTTTCGTCGCGTTGATCCTTATCGGGTTAAGCAGCCGGGCAGAAGAAGAAACCCGGAATATTGCGGCATTCTCTGAAATTTCGCTTCGCGTTCCGGCTAAATTATATTTGGAACAGGGCGAAAAGCAGCGGCTTGAAATTGTTGCCAAGCCATCAACACTACAGAAGGTTATAACCGAAGTAAGAGACCGCAAGTTGGTTATCCGTTTTCCAAACAAGGATTATCTGTGGTCTGACTTTCAGCCGGGCGAAATAACCATTTATATTACTGTTCCCCAAGTGGATGCTTTGTCGGTATCGGGGTCCGGAGATATTATTGCCGAGAGCGAAATCAAAACCCGTATTATCGACCTGACGGTCAGTGGTTCGGGTGATATCCGGTTGTCTGAACTGAATACCGAACGCCTGAAAGTAGCCATCAGTGGTTCGGGCGATGTGGTTGTTGGCAGCAAAGTTGCCGCCCAAGATGCCAGTGTCGCTATTTCAGGGAGCGGAAACTTTAAGGGAATCGAGTTTAAATCGAACGATGTATCGGTTAAAATTGCCGGCTCCGGAAATGCATCAATCGAAGCGGTTAAAAACCTGAATGTCCGTATTGCCGGCTCCGGAAATGTATTTTATCGCGGGAACCCGTTGATTGACCAGTCGGTGGCCGGATCGGGAACTGTTAAAAAAGAAAAATAGTCGATACGATTACTGATTAATCGGATTAAACGGCGGAGGTTTTAATAACTTTCGCCGTTCGTTTTTATGTTTGGTCCCCAAAAAGCCGGGCAAAAGTCGTATTTTAGTTAGGTCTAATTTTTCGAAATATCACCATGGCCCGATTCCTGATCAACCGCAAAGAAATTACAGGTAAAAGTCCCGGTACGCTTATTTACCTGGGTAAACGGAAGGTTGAGAAGCCCCGTATACGCCTTATTCATTACGATTTAGACAGTGAAGCCGAGGTCGAATTAGACACTCTTCAGGAATGTCTCCAGTGGATCTCGGACAAGTCGGTCAGTTGGCTGAATATTGACGGGTTGCACGATCCGGGGCTTATTCAGGAAATGGGCGACATGTTTCATATTCATGGATTGCAGCTTGAAGATATTGTAAATACCGATCAACGTCCGAAAATGGACGAAACAGATGATCTGCTTATAATCTACTTAAAAATGGTTGATTTTAACCAGGAGGAACGGAAGTTGCAGTCGGAGCAAATAACCCTGGTGTTAACCCGAAATATCCTGATCAGCCTTCAGGAGAGTGTTGGCGATTATTTCGACCCGGTGCGCGAGCGGATCCGGAAGGTGAAAGGGCGGATGCGGACCAAAGGCCCGGATTACCTGATGGGCATCTCTAAAAACCCAATGTTAATATATTTGTTTAATTGTTAATATTTTAAGCATGGGATATATGGTTAGATTGCCTATTTTACAGTACAAAAAAGAGCAACAATGAAGAATATCAATATGCTAGGCCTATTTGACG